>DATMSY010000163.1:0-9200 GCA_035565135.1 Devosia sp. | reverse complement strand
GTTGGTGGAGGCTTCACAGCATGGATTCCGGCCTTCGCCGGAATGACATCGTGGGTGTATGAGCTTCGAGCAAACACTCCCCCTTTGATGGGGCACGACCCCCAAACACCCCGCCGTTTCTGCTTCGTTCTCCGTCAAGTGGCGATATCAGGCATTTGCCCGGGATGCACAGCCATTAAGACTCTTTTAGCCGATTCACCGTGCCGGTATGGTCAGGGTGATTCGGTTGCGCGGACGCGCTGCCGGTCGGGGTGGCGGGGACAGCAAAGGTTCCGCTTGCGTCGCCCTTCGAGTGCAAGCGTACCGCCTGTTTGGGCGGACTGGCAGCAACGTCAATAGACACGAGGGCAGCGCATGGCGCCGGATCGTTTCCGGAAGCATTGGGGATTCCGCGGATTGGCCGCAGCCCCCATGACACTGGCAACGGCCGTTCCCGCCCTGGGCCAGAGCCCCGCCACGGCCACTCTGGCCGGCGCGGCGCCCCTGGCCATCGCGGTGGGCGCGGGCGCTTTTGCCCTGCTCGCCATGGCCGTCGTCCGCACCATGCTGGCCGATGGCAAGGCGGCCCGGCTCAAGGCGGCCGAGCAGGTTTCGGGCCTGCGGGCCCTGGTCGATGAATATGAAGCCCTGCTTTCGGGCGCCCGCGAAGTCACGATCCTGTGGACCGACAATGGCGGGGACGGCCCCAAATTTCTAGGCCAGGCCTCTTCCGTGGTGCCGGGCGGGCGGCAGCCCGAAAGCATTCTCGATTTCCATTCCTGGCTGGCCAGCGCCGATGCCACCAGGCTCGCCTATTCGCTCGAAGCGCTGCGCGTCCATGGCCAGGCCTTTTCCGCCAGCCTCACCGCCATTGACGGGCGGCTGATCCGCGCCAATGGCTGGGTGCTGGGCAATGGCGTGGCCCTGCGGCTCCGCCCCGCCTTCCTGCAGCCCAGCGCCGAGCAGACCAAGGCCGCCAACGCCATGATGAGCGACACCGATAGCGTGCGCGCCATCCTCTCGCTGCTGAGCCAGCCGGCCTTCCTGCGGGCGCCCAATGACCGACTGGTCTTTGCCAATCCGGCCTATCACGCCGTGGCCAAGGCGCTGAACCGCCCCGACAGCGACGAGGCCCCGGCCGAATTGCTCGACAGCAATGCGCTCAAGGCGCATCTGGCCGCCTGCGCCGGCACCGACAAGCCTGCCATCACCAGCGTGGACTGGCCCGGCCAGGGCAAGTTCGAACTGGTGGAATTTGCCGTCAATGGCGGCCGCGCCGGCTATCTTCGCCCCCTCGAGACGGCGGCCGCGCCCGAGCCGAGCCTGGCCCATATCGGGGGCATCATCAACGCCCTGGGCACGCCCATCGCCATTTTCAACGCGCGGCGCGAACTGGTGCAGTTCAACCGGGCCTATGCCGATCTCTGGCATCTCAATGGCGGGTTCCTGACCGTCGGGCTCGACGAACGCGCCATTCTCGACAAGCTCCGCACCGAGGGCATGTTGCCCAATCAGGTCGATTACCAGACCTGGCGGGCCAAGCACCTCGAATCCTATTCCCGCACCATCCCGCATGAAAACGAGCCCTGGCACCTGCCCGATGGCCGCACCATCAAGGTGATTTCGGCGCCGGCCGGCGCCAATGGCGGGGTGATCTATGTCTTTGAAGACCTGACCGAGCGCCTCAAGCTCGAAAGCACCAACAAGGCCTTCACCAATGTGCAGCGCGAAACCATCAATGCGCTCTCCGAAGCCGTGGCCGTGTTCGGCACCAATGGGCGGCTGACGCTCTCCAATCCGCGGCTCTCGGCGCTGTGGAAGCTGCCGATGAACGAGCTGGGCCTCAATCCCCATATCGACCAGATTGCCGAGGCCTCAGGCCGCGCCATTCCCGAGGATGGCGCCAGCATCTGGCGGGATCTGAAGCGCGGCATTATCGACCTCAATCCCACCCGCTCCGACCAGACCGGGCGGCTCAACCGCTCCGACGGGCGGCTGCTCGATTATGCCATTACCCGCCTGCCCGATGGGCAGACCATGATGACCTTCCTCGATGTCACTGAAAGCGCCAGCTATTCCAAGGTGCTCAAGGAGCGCAATGATGCGCTGGTGGCCGCCGACGTGCTCAAGGACGCCTTCGTCGAGAATGTCTCCTATGAATTGCGCAGTCCGCTGACCAATATTATCGGCTTTGCCGACCTGCTCGCCGGCAGCGAAGGCGGCTCGCTCAATGAGCGGCAGCGCGCCTATATCGATTATATCCGCGCCTCCTCGGTGACGCTGGGCGTGTTGATCGACAATATTCTGGACCTTGCCTCGGTCGATGCCGGCATTGCCGAATTGCGGCCCGAACTGCTCGACGTCAATGGCCTGGTCGACAAGGCGCGGGCGGGGCTTTCGGCGACTTTCCCGGAAGTGTCGGGGGAAAAGCCGATTAATCTGGTGGTCGATATCGAAGACCACCTGCCCCCCTTCATGGCCGATGGCACGCGCATCGTGCAGGTGCTCTATAACCTGCTCTCCAATGCCGCCCGCTTCTCGCCGCCAGGCGGGGAAATCCGCCTGTCGGTGAGTCACCGGGCCGAGCGCATGCTGTTTGTCATCGAGGATGAAGGCCCCGGCCTGACTGACGAGATGAAGTCGGCCATCCTCACCCGGCTCGACACGCCCGCCGCCAGCGGCCGCCAGCGCGGCGCGGGGCTGGGCCTTTCCATCGTGCGCACCTTCGTCAACCTCCATGGCGGCACCATCTCGGCCGAACGCCGCGAACCCCGCGGCAGCCGCATCATCATCAACCTGCCCCGGGACAGCGCCATGGCGGGGGTGGCGGAGTAGGGTGGTGTTTGCTCTGGATGCCTTCAGGAACGCGGTGTCATTCCGGCGGAGGCCGGAATCCATGCTGTGAAGCATCCGGCCACAGCGGTGGTCGTGGATAGATGCGGACATGGATTCCGGCCTCCGCCGGAATGACCCGGTGGGTGGTAAGAAGTTCGAGTGCACCTCCCATCAAGGCGTGTCACCCGGTGGATGTGGCAACATGGTGCCTAGAACGCGATGTCACCCCTTGATGGGGAGGGCTGGGGAGGGGTGACCGGAGCCCCGATATTCGGGTAGGGAGCAAGAGACCCAAAGGGCCAAAGCATGCAAAAACACCTCCCCGACGATGCCGCCACCGCCGCCTTCGGCGCGGAGCTCGCCGCAACCCTCTCGCCCGGCGATCTGGTCATCCTCAATGGCGACCTCGGCGCCGGCAAAACCGCGCTGGCCCGCGCCATCATCCGCACGCTGGCCAATGATCCCGGCCTCGATGTGCCCTCGCCCACCTTCGCGCTGGTCCAGCCCTATGACACGCCCTGGGGCCCGGTGCTGCATGCCGATCTCTACCGGCTGGGCGATCCCCGCGAGGTGGACGAATTGGGATTGCTCGACAATCCCAATGCCATCATGCTGGTCGAATGGGCCGAGCGCGCGCCCGAAATCGTCGCGGCGGCCAGCATGGTGATCGAACTGGCCATCCCGCCGGGCGGCATGGGGCGGCAGGTGAGCGTCACGCGCCGCTAGCGCTCAGCCGCCCAGAATGGCGTCCACCACCGCTTCGACGCTCATCTCCGAACTATCGATCCAGCGGCCAATGCGCGGCGTCTCGCGTTCCAGCGCCCCGGCCAGCACATCGGGCGGAAAATTTTCGCCATAGCCGGTCTTGCCCCGCTCGCGATCCCGCTGCGCCAGCGCCGCCACCGAGGGCGCCAGCACCACGACCTGCGGGTTGAGATCACCCAACCGCTCCGCCGCCGCCACCAGGTCCTGCCCGATCAGGATATCCTGATAAACCACGGCAAACCCCGCCGCATGATAGGCCCGCGCCGCATCACTCGCCAGAACCTGCCGCAAATCCAACTGCCCCCGCGCCTCCGCATCGAGCACCGGCCCCATCTCAGCCGCGCCATTGACGATCATCTTGCGGAAGACATCACCGCGCAGATGAACGGATTTGGGGAGGCGCTGGGCGAGAGCCTGGGCGATCGTGGATTTCCCGGCCGCCATGGCGCCGGTGATGATGAAGAGGGGTGGGGTCATGGGGGGAAGGTAGCGTCCATAAGCTGCGATGTCATCCCGACCTCGCAGGGATGAAGGTGCTGACAAACCCCAATTTACATCCTGCGCGATTGTATCTAGGCTTCTAAACATTGTGGGGGGCACAATGTCATTTAAAGAAGATGTCGCCGATCTGGCGAAGCGCGCTATTAGTGCGCAAGCAGTTGCTCAAACCGAAGAGGCAACGAAGAACGCCATTGTGATGCCGTTTCTTCGCGTTCTGGGATTTGACATATTTGACCCGACGCAGGTCATCCCCGAATACATTGCCGATGTGGGGCTCAAGAAGGGCGAGAAGATCGACTACGCCGTCAAGATCGGCAGTCAGATCGAGTATTTGGTGGAAGCCAAGTCGGTTTCGGTAAACCTGCGCGAGGCGCAGTATAGCCAGCTCTTCCGCTACTTCCACACTTGCGATGCCAATATCGGCATTCTGACCAATGGGTTGCAGATCTGGTTCTTTACCGATCTGGAAGCGCCCAACAAGATGGATGCAACGCCCTTCTTCAAGTTTGATCTGCTGTCCTACGATGACAATGACCTCAAGGAGCTGGAGAAGTTCCACAAGGCCAATTTCAGCATTGAAAACATCAAGGCCGCGGCCTCCACGCTGAAATATCTGCGCGGCGCCATCGCTTTTATCGAGAAGCAATGGGCCGATCCCGACGAGGCTTTCGTGCGCATGGTGGCCAAGGATTTCTATGAAGGTCAGCTACGCACACCGGTCGTCGAGTCGCTGAAGCCGATCGTCAAGCGCGCCTTTGGTGATCTGTTCCGGCAACGCGCCTTGAAAAAGATCGACACGGCCTTTGACGGTGCCAGCGAGGAAACCCTGCCCGAGGTCAACGAAACCAAGATCGAAACCACTCAGGAAGAGCTGCAAGGCTTCATGATCGTGCGCGCCATCGCCGCAGAGGTGGCGCCGGTGTCGCGCATCACTCTGCGCGACGCTCAGACCTATTGCGCGATCTTGTTCGACGACAACAACCGCAAGCCCATTGCCCGCATGCACTTCAATGGCAAGACCAAATTCGTGACTGTATTTGGTGCCGACAAGGAAGGTGTGCGGCACGACATCGAACAGGTCGAGGACATTTTCAAGATCGCGGGGCCGCTGCGAGAAGTTGTCCGAGGCTATAGCTAGTCGTTAGGCGACCGGCGGCTTGTTGCGTGATCTTGAGGGTGGGGCTGGTCGGAGGTTAAACCAGCGCCCGCTCCAACGTCGCTCGATGCCGCAGCATCCATGCTGCACTTCTTGATCGCCACGCCATGGCCCAAAGCGCTTCGACCGGCCCCGTGCTTTCGGGCGTAAGCCCTGCCTCCACCGCCTCATTCGCGGCGTCTGAGATGGCCAGTTCGATCATTGTCGGCACCAGGCGGGCGCGATCGCTGGCCGGGAGTTCGTAGCCATCCGCGATGAGCCGCAGTTTGCGGGCTCGGTTGGCTAGCGGCGGCAGGGCGAGGCGGCGTTCCAGGTCGTCGTCGAAGAGATGAGCGTTGAGCCAGCTTAGTTGGGCGAGTTCGACCAGGGGGTCGACGGGGCCGGCTTGTTCCCAGTCGATCAGGCCGGTGGGTTGGCCGCTTTGGGCGATGATGTTCCAGTCGCCCAGGTCGCAATGGCTGATTATGCGGGGACCCTCGCCCAGGGTGCGGCCGAACCAGTCGCGCCAGATGGCGTTGGCTGGGGGCGTGAAGCTGGCGGTGGCGCGATGCAGGTCGGCCAGGAGCTTGCCCAGGTTGAACATGGCCTCGTCGGGCCAGGGACCGGGATGGAGCGAGGCCCCGGGGAGGAAGGTGAGGGTTTCCCGGCCCTCGGCGTCAAAGCCGCTGCCGACCACGTGGGGTGCGGCGGGGAAGCCAACTTCTTCGAGATGGCGCAGCAGGGCGTGGACGCTTTGCGCCCAGGGCCCGGTCTGGCGGTGGACCACATCGCCGCGGCGGCTGACGGCGGTGCGGCCGCCGCCGGTGAGGACTTCTTCGTCCTCAGCGCTCAATGCGCCTCGTCCCAATTATGCGCGGCATGGGCGTCCACCTGGATCGGCACGCTCAGCCGCACCGCCGGTTCCGCTGCCCCTTCCATGACCTTCTTGATCACCGGCATGGCCGTCTCCTCAGTCCCGAGCGGCACCTCGAAGATCAGTTCGTCATGGACTTGCAGCAGCATGTCGGCTTCGATGCCCGCTTGCTTCAGGGACGGTTCCATGCGGATCATAGCGCGGCGGATGATGTCGGCGGCTGAGCCCTGGATGGGGGCGTTGATCGAGGCGCGTTCGACGAAGCTGCGTTCGCTCGGATTGTGCGAATTGGCATTGGGGAAATTGATCTTGCGGCCGAAGATCGTGCTGACATAGCCATCGGCTTTGACGCGACGTTTCTGCTCGGCCATGTAGTCGGCAATGCCGGGGAAGCGCTCGAAATAGGTCTTGATGTAATCGCCCGCCTCGCCGCGCGGAATGCCCAGCTGATTGGCGAGGCCGAAGGCGGAAATGCCGTAGATAATGCCGAAATTGATCGCCTTGGCGCGGCGGCGGACATCGGACGGCATGCCCTGGACGGGCACGCCGAACATTTCGCTCGCCGTCATGGCGTGAATGTCGAGCCCCTCTTCGAACGCGTCCTTGAGGGACTGGATATCGGCGATATGGGCGAGCACGCGCAATTCGATCTGGGAATAGTCGGCCGAGATCAGGATCTTGCCCGGCGCGGCGACGAAGGCGGTGCGGATCTTGCGGCCATCCGAGGTGCGAACGGGAATGTTCTGCAGGTTCGGATCGTTTGAGCTGAGCCGTCCGGTCAGCACCGAATGCTGGGAATAGGTGGTGTGGACGCGGCCGGTGCGCTGGTTGATGTAATTGGGCAGGGCATCGGTATAGGTGCCCATGAGCTTGGTGAGCTGGCGCCAGTCGACAATGGTCCGGGCGAGCGGCACGCCCTTGAGGGCGAGTTCCTCGAGCACGCCTGCGCCCGTGGCCCAGGCGCCGGTCTTGGTCTTGGTGCCGCCTTCGAGCCCCATCTTGTCGAAGAGGATTTCGCCCAATTGCTTGGGGGAGCCCAGGTTAAAGCTCTGCCCGGCCAGCTCATAGGCCTCCGCCTCAAAGGCCGCCGCGCGCTGGGCGAATTCGCCCGAGAGGCGAGAAAGAATCTGCCGGTCGATGGAAACGCCGCGCCCTTCCATGCGCGCCAGCACAGGAGCCAGCGGGCGCTCGATGGTTTCGTAGAGAGCGGTCATGTTTTCGGCGGCCAGGCGCGGTTTCAGCACCTGCCAGAGGCGGATGGTGATGTCGCTATCCTCGGCGGCATAGCGTGCCGCATCGGCCAGCGGCACCTGGGCGAAGGTTTTTTGCGTCTTCCCGCTGCCCAAGAGGTCCTTGATGGGAATGCCGGCAAAGCCCAGCCAATGGTCGGAGAGTTCGGCCATGGTGTTGAATTGCGGGCCATCGAGCGAATAGCTCAGCAGCAGCGTGTCATCGATGGCGTTGACCTCAACGTCATAGCGGGCGAGCAGGCCGAGATCGTATTTGGCATTGTGGAAGATTTTGAGGATCGCGCGGCTGGCGAACATGGGGCGCACCATGTCGAGCGCCTGGCGAATATCCATCTGCCCTTCGACGAGCCCGCCGCCAAAAATGTCGTCATTGCCCTCGGTATGGCCGAGCGGCAGATAGGCGCCCGTGCCCGGCGCGACCGAAAAGGAAATGCCAACCAGGTCCGCGGTCTGGTTGTCGAGCCCGGTGGATTCGGTGTCGGTCGCCACATGGCCGGTGCTCTCGATCAGGTCGAGCCAGCGCTGCAGGGCAGTGGCGTCGCGGATGATTTCATAGGCGTCCGGATTGAAGGGGATGGCCTTGACCCTGGCATGCATCTCGGCGGCATGCAGCACGGTGGCATTGCCGGCCTGGCCGGTGGCTTCCTGGCGGGCGGCCCGGGCCTCGGCGCGGGCAGTATTGTCGAAACCGACAGCAGCCACCGGCTTGGCGGCCAGTTCCGGATCGGCGGCAAAATCGTCGGGATTGGCGTCGAGCAGGCCAGCCAGGCGCTTGGTGATGGTGGCAAATTCCATCGCCTTGAGGAAGGGGAACAGCGTCGAAGGCGGAATGGGCTGGCGCGCCAGGGCGCCGATATCGAGCTCCACCGGCACATCTTGCGCCAGGGTCACGAGGCGCTTGGAAATGCGGGCCAGTTCGGCATTGTCGCGCAGCTTTTCGCGGCGGGCGTTCTGCTTGATCTCATCGACATGGGCGAGCAGGTTTTCGAGGTTACCATATTGGTTGATCAGCTCGGCCGCTGTCTTGACGCCAATGCCCGGCACGCCCGGCACATTGTCGACACTGTCGCCGCACAGCGCCTGCACGTCGATCACCTTGTCGGGGCCGACGCCGAATTTGTTGAACACTTCATCCACCCCGATCCAGCGCAGCGGCGGCTGGCCGGGCCGGGGAATGGTATCGAGCATGCGGATCGAGCCATCGGGCTCGACCAGCTGCATCAGATCCTTGTCGGAGGACACGATGGTGACCTTGCCGCCCGCCTTGCGCGCATTGCAGGCATAGGTGGCGATGATGTCGTCGGCCTCCCAGCCCTCCATTTCGATGGAGGGAATGCCGAAGGCCCGCGTCGCCGCGCGAGTCAGGGGGAATTGCGGCACCAGCTCTTCGGGGGCGGGCGGGCGCTGGGCCTTGTATTGCGGATAGATATCGTCGCGGAAGGTCTTGCTCGAATAATCGAAGATCACCGCCATATGGGTGGGCTCGTCCTCGCCCTTGAGATCTTCGGTGAGCTTATAGAGCATGTTGCAAAAGCCCTGGACGCAGCCCACAGGCAGCCCATCCGACTTGCGGTTGAGCTGGGGCAGGGCGTGGAAGGCGCGGAAGATGTAACCCGAGCCGTCGACGAGCAGCAGATGCATGAAACGATTCCCGAAACGTAAGAGAGCGAACTTTAAGGGAGTTTGCCGCGAGCCAAAAGGGCTGGCGGGTTTTTCACTGGGGGTGGGGATGTTCGCCTGAGGGCAGTGTTTGCTCCGGACGCGTCCAAGAATGCGGTGTCATTCCGGCGGAGGCCGGAATCCATGTCCGTGGTCATCCACTCGCATCCAGCGCCGGGATCGCCTTCAGCATGGATAGATC
>DATMSY010000162.1:0-9380 GCA_035565135.1 Devosia sp. | reverse complement strand
GCCGACCGTGGCGCCCGCCGCCATGCCGCCGCCCGCGCCAATGGTGGCGCCGGCTTCGACATCATTTTCAGTGCCGATCAGCACATCCTGGGCAAAGGCCGGCATGGCAGCACCAAGCGCCAGCGCGGCCACGGAAGCCAGAAGAAGCTTTTTCATTTGTCTGATCCTTTCAAGGGAGTGGACAAGCCACCCATTGCGGATGCGCGGGAGACCCCGCGCGATTGCCGCCCCGTAGGGGATCAAACGGAGGCTGGAGGGGTTGGTTCCTGTGGGGTGGGACGGTGGCGGGACTGGTGTGGCCGGTGGGTCACAGATAGGCCGTGACCGCGGGCGGCTCCATCTGCTTGTCGTCGATGCCGTTCTCATAGGTGAGGGGCACGAGGGCCAGTTGTTCGGGCGCGACATCATCGAGCACGGCCAGGTTGAGGGCATAGAACCAGCCGCCCATCTGCTCGAGAAAGCCCCTCGAATAGACCTGCACGCCGCAGGTCTTGCAGAAATAGTGATGGATATGGCCGGGCGGCCATTGTGAATCGGGGGCACGATAATCGGCAAGGTTATCCGCGCCGGTCAGCAGGCGGATATCATCTATGCTGACGAAGCTCTTCCAATAGCGTGTCTTGGCGCAATAGGTGCAATTGCAGCGGCGGGATTCGGTGGCGAGGTCGACATCGACCTCGAAGGTGACGGCGCCGCAATGGCAGGAGGCGCGGTGGGTCTGTTTCATGATTGCAGCTCCGGATTGGTCTGGAGATAGCCCACCTGCTTGTCGATACATTCGGTCCAGCCGCCCAGATGGCTGTCACGCTCTTCGATGGTGGCGAAGGGGGCCTGGTGGAAGCGCTGAATGGTGACGCCATCGGCTTCGCGGAGGGTAATGGTGATGTCGTTGCGATCGGTCAGGCCCGAGCCCTGCTCCCAGGCAAAGCTCATGACGATTTTCTGGTTTGGCACAATCTCTTTGAACGTGCCGCCGAACCAGCCGTCGGGGTAGTGCGCAGAACGGATCATGCCGCGATAGGCGCCGCCGACGCGGAAATCGAGGCTGTAGCTGGGGCAGGTGAAATCCTTGGGGCCGAACCAGCGCTTGAGCAATTCGGCATCGCTCCAGAGGCGGAAGACCAGGGCGGCGGGAGCGGCAAAGGAGCGGTCGATGAAGAGTTCATTGTCGGCCATTGCTTCAGTTTTTGGCTGCATCGGGGTTTTCCTTGGTGAGGTCGCTGAGCAGGGCATCCATCTTGTCGAAGCCCTGGTCCCAGAATTTGCGGTAATGCTCGAGCCAGGTGGCGAGATCGCGCAGGGGCGCGCCTTCGAGGCGGACGGGGCGCCATTGCGCAGAGCGGCTGCGGGAGACCAGGCCCGCATTTTCGAGCACTTTGAGATGGCGGGAAATGGCCGGCAGGCTGATGGCGAAGGGCTCGGCCAATTGATTGACGCTGGCCTCGCCATGGCCGAGCCGGGCGAGGATGGCACGGCGGGTGGGGTCGGCCAGAGCGGCGAGCGTGGTGCTCAGGGGATCGGTCTGCATTTAACGCATCCGTTAATTAACATAATTGTTAAATAGAACGGTTGCATCTGCGAGTCAAGGCCACTCACCAGGTATGGCTAGAGGCGGCTTTCGATGGCGGGGATCAGGTCGGCCGGTACGATTGTTGGCGCGAAACGCTCGGCCACAAGGCCATCCCGCCCGATCAGGAACTTTGCGAAATTCCACTCGATATCGCCGGGATGCTCGGATTTGAGCCAGGTGTAAAGCGGGCTTTCGCCGGGGCCGTTGACATCGAGCTTGGCGAAGATGGGGAAGGTCACGTCATAGGTCAGCGAGCAGAAGGTGGCGATTTCGGCGGCGCTGCCCGGCTCCTGGCCCATGAACTGGTTGCAGGGAAAGCCCAGGATGACGAGGCCCTGGTCCTTATATTGCCGATAGAGCGCCTCGAGCCCTTCATATTGCGGGGTGAGGCCGCATTTGCTGGCGGTATTGACGATGAGCACGGCCTGACCGGCATAGGCCGAGAGGGGCTGCGGCGTGCCATCGAGGCGGGGAAGGGTGAAGTCGGCAAGCTGGGTCATGACGGCATCCGGAAGGAGGGGCGGCCAGCATAGCGCCTGCCGCGCGGCGCGAGAAGGCGCGCCGAGGCGCCGGATGGCGCGGGGCCTCCGGTGATGTTTTGGAACGAGCGGGCCCCGAGGCGTTTTCGCCCCTGGAAATTTGAAAAGTGAGACAAAAGCCGCCTCGGGGCGCCGGGACTTTATCGGACGGCGAGATCGCAAACCCCAGCGGCTTGCCGTAGCGCCCCGCCCGAAATGTTTCGTCCGCTCGTCCCGAAAGGCGGCGCGACCCGCCCTTCCCCGGCTGGCCTCCGGACACCGGTCGCTGCAGCGCCGCCCGTATCCCGAAAGCTGGGACCCATTCTAGGCGCGATTGGGGAGGCGGGGATAAGCGGGATAAGTTTGCGGTCTTTGACTGATCGCGTTTCCGAAACGCAAAACCGGGACCACTTTTGCTGGAAACGCCCTAGCGATTGCGGAACTGGTCGATGCGCTGGGCCAGCTTGTCGCGCAGATCGGCCATTTTGGCCTTATAGGCGGCATATTGCGGATCGGCATGGGGCGCGGTGGCGGCGCTCAATTTGGGCCGCAAGCGCTGCACCGGCAAAGGTTTTTCGCCGGCCACTTTCCAGACAAAGGCATTGAGCGCGCCGCGCCACTCGGCATTGCCCGCCTCCCAGGCCTCGAGCCCGGCCAGCGCCTGGCCGAGCTGGGTCAGCAGCCCGCCATGATCGGGCGCCGCCATGGGCAGCGCCGGACGCTCCCCCAGAAAAACCTGCGCATCACGCAACAGCGCCTCGGCCACGCCGATCGTCTGCGCCGAAACCGCCGCCTGCGGCCGCCGCGCCGCCACGGCGGCAATCTGGGTATTAAGAGCGGTCAACCGCAACCACAGCGCCTCATGACGCGCGGCCAGGGCATGGGTGACACGGGGCGGGTTTTTGGATCGGGGCAAGGGAAGACTCCTGATGCGGCGGGATGCCGGACAGGAGAGGGTAAGGCGGGGTGAAGGGGCGGGGATTAGTTTTTGGATTGGGAGCAAAGCTTTGGAAAAAGGCTGAACCGTCGCCATCGTCATTTTTTTGCGGAACAAACACAGCTATTATCGCGGTAGCGAGTCTCAAACCATGAAGGTCCCTGTCATGGATACTTACGGAGTAGATCTCGCTGCGCTGCAGCGATCGCAGCAGCAGCATGATCTGGAAAATCACTTTGATATCCTAGCGCTCCACAAGATGGACCGCCTGAAACATTACGGACTGCATTTTTCCAAATATGTTGGACGATTGGCACGTGGTCAGTCCGAAACGAAAACTGTGTCCCAGACTCTAGTAGACACAATGCTAGTTTCATTGAGTGCTGCAAATGCCCTGAACCAGCGACTTTGGCAGGTTGGACCTGAGAGTGCGGGCAGAAACGACTATGATCTGCTCGCGTTTGCTGATGCGGCGGGCAGGTTTGCTGATGCCTGCGAAAAGGTCGATCATCTAGAGGAGTTTAGATCAATCGCATTGGACGCAAACGCAGACATCCTTCGCTACGTAGCTCACACAGCAGCGACCCTGGGGTTGGATTTGGAAGCTGCTATCGCTGACCGACGGTCGCAACTCTATTCACGACAAGCCTATCACGGAGGGAAATGAAGTGTTCTGGAGTGGGGCGCTAATAAATAGACAACTTGCCCTTCACCCAGAAATTGTATCGGAATTCGATCCAACTCGAATTGACAGCGCGGCCTACACGCTACGGATGGGTAGCGAGGTATTCATCTCTCCAACTACGTCAGGCACAGGTGGTTCTGTCACTCACTTAGCACCAGGTCAAACTTTCTCGGTTCCACCCGGCCAGTTTGCCTTTCTTCTCTCCGAAGAAAGAATCGAACTCCCTGCGGATGTGTTAGGTTTTATCAATATGAAGAGCGGCGTGAAGTTGAGGGGACTCGTCAACGTTTCGGGTTTTCACGTCGATCCCGGTTATAGGGGGAAGCTCGTTTTTTCGGTTTTTAACGCTGGTCCGCAACAGGTTACAATTCGAAGGGGGGATGACTGCTTCTTGCTGTGGTTCTCAAGTCTAACAAACTCTAGACCGGATGCGGAGCAAATAGAATTTCGCGAATATGCGCGAAATAAGGCTGGATTTGATCACATTAAGTCCGAAATAGTATCAAATCTTGGAAATAACCACGTTTCTCTGTATAATCTAAACGAAAAGCTTGAGGAATTAAGCCGCCGCGCAGATTGGTGGCTAGGCCTACTTTCATTTTCTGCCTCGCTCGCGGGGGCTGTCGCTGTGGCTTGGCTCGTGTATGTTTTGGGGCTTTCGTGAGCTCTTGGCGCACTTGTTGCTTGGTCCGACTTCTGATTCTTTGCTTATCATTAGCCCATTGATTCGGAGCAGGTCTTGCTAGGCGATCCACGATCCTTTGTGGACTATCTTAGTTCACTCCGCTTCGAGAATGCGTTTAATCCGTATGCGGATAGGTGCTTGGCACACGACCGCCCGGACGCTGCAGCGCTTCGGAGGGACAACCTAACAAGAGTGATCGAAGTCGCCTTGGGAAACGGCATCGAGTCTTTGTGGGTTGCTAGGGACTTGGGCTACCGGGGGGGGCGGCGCACCGGTCTAGCCATGACTGACGACAAGCATTTGTCAGATCATGCCTCATTATTGGGCCTTCCGTCTCTTAGCCGCGCCACTACGGGAGCAGAAGTGTCCGAAAGGACCGCGACGGTCATCTGGGATGCCCTCAAAGCAATAGATCAGCCGATCTTCCTCTGGAATGTTTTTCCTCTGCATCCCCACGCTCCGTCGGATGAGATGACGAATCGTCTGCATACTCGTGAAGAGCGGGAGGCAAGTCGCCCTCTGCTTGACTGGCTGCTGGAAAACTTAAAGCCCAGGAGAATTATCGCTATTGGCCGGGATGCGCAAAATGCTCTGTCAGCAATGGGTATTACGTGCGAAATTGTTGAGGTTCGGCATCCCAGTTATGGGGGCCAGCGTGAGTTCACGGAGTCTATTCAGCGGCTCTATGGATATAAGAGCCCTCAGAGCGATCTCTTTGCTTAGTATTCACTAAGGAAGTTTTCGGCCAGTCAGTAGGTTCATCGATGAAGCCCCTGGCTGGATCGGCTTCTAACCATTCAACAAATCGATGTTTTGCCCCCGGATCAAAGTTAGATCGGTGGCCAGGTCCTTTCTTTATGAATCCGTGAAATTCGTCAGGTATGGCACGAGCTTGGATTCCATAGTAGGCAAACCGTTTGCCAACTAAGATTCGGGTTGTTTTCCCAGTATCTCTCTGGATGTTCGCCGGATAAGGAACCCCGTTTGGGTGGCTGTGGAATGAGTCAATCTGAATGATTTCACCGTTCTCCCGGTGATAGATGTTGTCACCGTACCGCTGGGCAAAGCTTCCGTTCATTAAAGGACGTTTTCGGCGGAAGCGGTCGTCGCTCCAATAGTCGTCGACTTCCAGTATCTCCGATACCTGCATCCAGTATAGGACGGCGAAGGTGAGTTCGTTGTGTTTCGTCCCCGTGCCGACTATGTAGTCACTTACTTGCGCCTGCCTTCTAATGTCGGGCTTGCATGCTGCCAATGTGCAAAGGCCATGGAACGGATTTGGTGCAAAGCCCAGATCATGCTCCACTACGTACGAGTATAGGCGCATGTCAGCACTTGTTACGTTTGGTTTTCGGCTCAACACGATAATCGCCTGACGGCTCTCGCCAAGTCGTCACGCCGCGCACGATTGCGTCTCTAAGCAACTCAACATCCCACGGCACCAGCGACCCACCGAGACGATCCAGAGCTGCAGGAACTCTGCCTTGAGTGATACCCGCTGGCCATATCCCAACAACCTGCCCCGTGGTGGCGGCGCGACGAATGACCAGATCGGTTTCGTCATCGTCTACGCACTCGGGGGTGACAACTAGCACATAAATATCTTCGGCCGCGTAGAGTTCTTTCTCGTCTTCTTCGAGGAGCGAATGATCGTCTTCGTCAGGGACTGGTTCCTGATCGGCCGCAAGGTCGTCTAGGAAGGATTCTTCTTCCTCGGAAACTTTTTCCTTGGCGTCTTCGATCGGAAGACCCGCTTCGGAAAGTAGCTTTAGCAAGGCCTTTTCATCGGCCGGCGTTGTCGAAGTCCTAAGTACACGTACGCGCATAGGGTCGCTCCGCTAGGTTCTCGGAACGTTCTAGACGATTCTGGCAAAAACGTCCAGCTGGCACTCAAGTCGGCAGACTGCTAACAATCCGTGCGAAGGAAGCCCTCAGTCATCCCCCATCTTCAGCGCCTTGATGAACGCCTCTTGCGGGATCTCCACTGACCCGAACTGCCGCATTTTCTTCTTACCCGCCTTCTGCTTTTCCAGCAGTTTGCGCTTTCGCGTCGCGTCGCCGCCATAGCATTTGGCCGTCACGTCCTTGCGCATGGCGCGGACGGTTTCGCGGGCGATGATCTTGCCGCCGATGGCGGCCTGGATCGGGATGACGAAGAGATGGGGCGGGATCAGCTCCTTGAGCTTTTCGCACATGATGCGGCCGCGGCTTTCGGCGACGGTGCGGTGGACCAGCATGCTTAGCGCATCGACCGGCTCGGCATTGACCAGGATCGACAGCTTGACCAGATCGCCGGGGCGGTGATCGGAGAGGGTATAGTCGAAGCTGGCATAGCCCTTGGAAATCGACTTCAGGCGATCGTAGAAATCGAACACCACTTCATTGAGCGGCAGATCATATTCCACCATGGCGCGATTGCCGACATAGGACAGGTTCCGCTGGATGCCGCGGCGGTCCTGGCAAAGCTTGAGGATCGAGCCGAGATATTCGTCGGGGGTGAGGATGGTGGCCTTGATCCAGGGCTCGCGGATTTCCTCGATCTTCATCACATCCGGCAGGTCGGCCGGATTGTGCAGCATGAGGGTTTCGCCATTGGTCAATGCCACCTCGTAGACCACCGAGGGGGCGGTGGCGATGAGATCGAGATTGAACTCGCGGCTCAGCCGTTCCTGGATGATTTCGAGGTGCAGCAGGCCCAGAAAGCCGCAGCGGAAGCCGAAGCCGAGGGCAGCGCTGGTTTCCATTTCGAA
The DNA here is from genome assembly GCA_035565135.1 of Devosia sp. Taxonomy (GTDB): domain Bacteria; phylum Pseudomonadota; class Alphaproteobacteria; order Rhizobiales; family Devosiaceae; genus Devosia. The sequence continues at coordinate 2,235 of DATMSY010000162.1, read as the reverse complement.
GGAGAAGCTGGCGTCGTTGAGGCGCAGCTTGCCCATGGCGGCGCGCAGCTCGTCGAAATCGCTGGCGTCGACCGGGAAGAGGCCGCAGAAGACGACCGGTTGCGCCGGGCGGAAATCGGGCAGCGGCTGGGCCGTGGGCTTTTTGTCGTCGGTAATGGTGTCGCCGACATTGGTATCGGCCACTTCCTTGATCGAGGCGGTGAAGACGCCCAATTCGCCGGGGCCGAGTTCCTTGACTTCCACCAGCTTGGGCGTGGTGACGGCGACGCGATCCAGCTCATAGACGGCGCCGGAGGCCATCATACGGATGCGCTGGCCCTTTTTCATGACCCCGTCGATGATGCGCACAAGCACCACGACGCCCAGATAGGTATCGTACCAGGAATCGACCAGCAGCGCCTTGAGCGGGGCGGTGGCGTCGCCCTTGGGGGCGGGCAGGCGGGTGACGATGGCTTCGAGCACATCGGGAATGCCCAGGCCCGTCTTGGCGGAGATTTCGACGGCCTCGGAAGCGTCGATGCCGATGACGTCCTCGATCTGCTGTTTGACGCGCGGGATATCGGCGGCGGGCAAATCGACCTTGTTGAGGACGGGGACGATTTCGTGATTGGCGTCGAGCGCGTGATAGACATTGGCCAGGGTCTGCGCCTCGACGCCCTGGGAGGCGTCGACGACGAGGAGCGAGCCCTCGACGGCGGCCATGCTGCGGGAGACTTCATAGGCGAAGTCGACGTGTCCGGGCGTGTCGATGAGGTTGAGGACATAGTCCTGGCCGTCCTTGGCCTTGTAGTTCAGGCGGACGGTCTGGGCCTTGATGGTGATACCGCGCTCGCGCTCGATATCCATCGAATCGAGCACCTGCTCCTTCATCTCGCGCGCTTCGAGCCCGCCCGTCATCTGGATCAGGCGGTCGGCCAGCGTGGATTTGCCATGGTCGATATGGGCGACGATGGAGAAATTGCGGATATTGGAAAGCGGCGTTGTCATAGGGCGCTGATAGCAGATGCCGGGGGACCCGCAAAGATGGTTTAGCAGCGGTTAAGAAGGGCTTTTGCAACACCTGGCGGCGCGGCGCGTTGGGACGCCATGCGCTTGCTCAAAATTGCCCCCTTCGCTGTCCTTATGTGCCTGGCCCCACCGGCCATGGGCCAGGACCTGTTCAAACCGCTGCAGGATATGGTGGAGGAGCTGACGACACCCCCGCCAAAGGCCGCGCCGCCCAGGCCGGGCGCGGAGGAAGCGCCGCCCCCGACGCCGCGACCACGGCCCGAAGAGGCTGACGCGGACGAGGACGCGCCGCCTTTGCCGCAGAAGCGGCCGGAGGCGCATGATGAGCCCGAGCAAGAGAGCGCGGCGCCGGCGGAAGTGCCAGAAGCTGAGATGGCCGATCCCATCTATCAGACGGCGTGTCCGGCGGTTTTGTTGGGGCTGGTGGAGGCGGAGGCCCTGTCGCCGCTGAGCGAGGATCAATGCGGGGAGCGGTCGCCGCTGGTGGTCACGGGCGTTCTGGCCAATGGGCGGATGGTGCCACTATCATCGCCCATTACCACCAATTGCGAAATGGCCAGCGCCCTGCCCGCCTGGGTGGCGGCGGTGGATGGGTATGCGGCTTCGGCGCTGGATGCTCCGCTGGCCGAGGTGGTGACGGGGACCAGCTATATGTGCCGCAAACGGAATGGGGCGGAGAATGGCTTCACCTCCGAACATGGCTTTGCCAATGCGGTGGATGTGACGGGGTTTACGCTGGAAGATGGGCGCAGCATCGGGGTCGAGGGGGACTGGATGCCGGCCGCCGCGGCGGAGGGACGGCTGCTGCGCTTTGCCCATGATGCGGGCTGCGCGGGGTTTACCACCGTGCTGGGGCCGGAGGCCAATACGGAGCACCATGATCATCTGCACCTCGATCTGGGGTGCCATGGGCGGAGCTGTGAGGCGCGGATTTGTGAGTAGGGGGGTGGCACGACCTCGTCCTTCGACAGGCTCAGGATGAGGTCTACTGGGGACCCAACGTTCCATCAGTAGACCTCATGGTGAGCTTGTCGAACCACGAGGTCGTGCCCTCGCAGAACCCACCACGGAGTCATTCCCGCGCAAGCGGGAACCTCCGTTTTCTTGACCGATCATCCCGAAACAGAGGTCCCCGCTTGCGCGGGGATGACATTGTGGGGGGTGGATATGGCCGCGCCGCGTTGCAACATCGTGGTCAAATCTTCCACCCCGAAAACAGCGCCGCGA
>DATMSY010000161.1:0-11797 GCA_035565135.1 Devosia sp. | reverse complement strand
CATAGAGTTCGTGGAGGTCACGACACCCCCACCCTAACCCTCCCCTCAAGGGGGAGGGGACGTCATCGGGGCTCTCCGGCCTATCAGAAAAGCTGAATCGACTGGCCCTACCGCTTCTTCCGCATCGCCTCGCTCAGGCGGTCGCCCAGCGAGCCCAGCGAACTCGATGGCTGCTGCTGTGGCCGCTGCTGGGATCGGACCGGCTTGTCCCGTGGCGTATCGCGCGGGGCATTTGCGTCGATGTCGCGGCGCATGGTGAGGCCGATGCGCTTGCGGGCGACGTCGACTTCGACGACCCGCACCTTGACCACGTCGCCGGCCTTGACCACCGTGTGCGGGTCTTTGACGAATTTGTCGGCCAATTGGGACACATGCACCAGCCCGTCCTGATGCACGCCGATATCGACGAAGGCGCCGAAGGCGGCGACATTGGTCACCGTGCCTTCGAGCTGCATGCCGGGCTTGAGATGCTTGATATCGTCGACGCCCTCGGCAAAGGTCGCCGTCTTGAAGGCGGGGCGGGGGTCGCGGCCCGGCTTTTCCAGCTCGAGGAAAATGTCGCGCACCGTGGGCAGGCCGAAGCGGTCATCGACGAAGCGGGCGGGATCAAGCCCGGCCAGGGCCGATTTGTCACCCATGAGACTGCGCAGGTCGCGGCCGCAAGCGGCGACGATCTTGCGGGCCACGCCATAGGCTTCGGGGTGAACCGAGGAGGCGTCGAGGGGTTCGCTGCCATTGCTGATGCGCAGGAAGCCGGCGCATTGCTCGAAGGTGCGCTGGCCCAGCCGGGGCACATCGAGCAGCGCCTTGCGGGTGGGGAAGGGGCCATTGGCGTCGCGGTGGCTGACAATGGCCTCGGCCACTGACGAGCCGAGCCCCGAAATGCGGGCGAGGAGGGGCGCTGAAGCGGTGTTGAGATCGACGCCGACGGCGTTGACCGCATCTTCCACCACGCCATCGAGCGAGCGGCTGAGGCGGTATTGATCGACATCATGCTGATATTGGCCCACGCCAATGGCCTTGGGCTCGATCTTGACCAGTTCGGCCAAGGGGTCCTGGAGGCGCCGGGCGATGGAGACCGCGCCGCGCAGGGACACATCGAGATTGGGGAATTCGGCGGCGGCCAGCTCGGAGGCCGAATAGACCGAAGCGCCGGCTTCCGACACGATCACCTTGACCGGCTTGGGGGCGGGCAGGCGCTCGATCAGGTCCATGACCAGCTTTTCGGTTTCCCGGCTGCCGGTGCCATTGCCGATGGCGATCAGCTGCACACCATGCTTGGCGATGAGCTGCTTGAGAGCGGCCTGGGTACCCATCACATCATTGCGCGGCGGGAAGGGATAGACCGTTTCGGTATCGAGCACCTTGCCGGTGGCGTCGATCACCGCGACCTTGACGCCGGTGCGGATGCCGGGGTCGAGCCCCATTGTCGGCCGGGCGCCGGCGGGGGCGGCGAGCAGCAGATCCTTCAGGTTCCGCGCGAAGACGGCAATGGCCTCGTCCTCGGCGCGTTCGCGCAATTCCACCATCAGATCGACCGAGAGCGAGACGCGCAACCGCGTGCGCCAGGCCCAGCTGGCGACCTCGCGCAGCCAGGCATCGCCGGGGCCGGTGCCTTGGGCGGCGAGCGCCGCGATGACCAAGCGTTCGACGGGCTTGACCGGGTCGGTCACGTCGGCATCGACTTCGATCTCAAGGCTCAGCATTTCTTCGTCGCGGCCGCGCATCATGGCCATGGCGCGGTGGCCGGCAACCTTGTTCCAGCGCTCGGCATGGTCGAAATAATCGGAGAATTTGGCGCCGGCTTCTTCCTTGCCGGTGACGACCTTGGCGCGCAGCATGGCCTTGTCGCGCATATGCCCGCGCAATTGCCCGAGCAGGGCGGCATTTTCCGAGAGGCCCTCGATGACGATATCGCGGGCGCCCTCCAGCGCTTCCTTGGTGCCGGGCACATCGGGGGTGATGTAGCTGCCGGCCAGCGCCACGGGATCGGCCTTGCGATCGGCAAGGATCGCTTCGGCCAGGGGGTCAAGGCCGCGTTCGCGGGCGATTTCGGCCTTGGTGCGGCGCTTGGGCTTATAGGGCAGGTAGAGGTCTTCGAGTTCGGCCTTGGTGCCCACGCCCATGATGGAGGCGGTGAGCGCGGGGGTGAGCTTGCCCTGATCCTCGATGGATTTGAGAATGGTGGCCCGCCGCGCCTCGAGCTCGCGCAGATAGGCCAGCCGCTCGGCCAGCAGGCGCAATTGGGTATCGTCGAGCCCGCCGGTCACTTCCTTGCGGTAGCGCGCGATGAACGGCACCGTCGCCCCGCCATCCAGCAATTCCACCGCCGCCAGCGCCTGTTGCGGCCGCGCCGCGATCTCGGCGGCAATCTGGGTGGCGATACGGGTATCGAGGTCGGCCATGGGTCTAATCTGCTCCAAATCGGGGCGCGACCATACCGGGCTTGGGTCGCGGAGCATACCCGAGGGGGTGGGATTTCCTCAGCTTGAGGGGGGGCTTCGCCTCCCTCCCCCTTGAGGGGCAGTGCTTGCTCAAAACTCAAGCCACCCACGGTGTCATTCCGGCGAAGGCCGGAATCCATGCTGTGAAGCACCCTCCAACACCAGTGACATGGATTCCGGCCTGCGCCGGAATGACACCGCATTCTTTGATGCGTCAACAGTAACACTGTCCTCAAGGGAGGGCAGGAGCCGATGCTTCTCCCCGCTGCGACATTTGCGGCCTTGTGGCGCTCACCCGCCCGCGTTACAGCCTTACCACGGGGGAAGCTTTGCAATGCCGTTTCGGACCAGGACCTTAGCGCGAGAGATGGGCGCCGCTTTTGCGGTGGTGGCTATCTATCTGCTGACGCTGCTGGTGCCGCTACATCAGGCGGCGGGATTGCAGCGCGATCTGGCCGCTATCGGCTTTAAGGCCGTGCCGGGCTGGTCGATCTGCACGTCGCTGGCCGAGAACAAGGACGGCAATACCTCCCCGATCCCGTTCAAATGTGCTGCCTCCGGCATTGCCAAGAATGAGCTGGCCGTCATCGAGCCGGCCATCGTGCATGTCGGCCTGGTCCGGGTTGGCGAGAGCGTTTTCTATGCACCGCTCCCCGTGGGCAAAGCCGCGCCGCTGACGCCCCATGCCGCCCAGGCGCGCGCGCCGCCAGCATTGGCCTGATCCAAAGGCAGTTCGCTGCCAATCAGACCAATTCATTGCTGGAGATCATCATGATCCGCACTTTTGCTCGCGCGGCCGCTGCCGTCGCAACTCTCGCCGCCTTTGCCGTTCCCGCTTTCGCCCATGTCACGCTCGAAGTGCAGCAGGCCAAAATCGGCTCCACCTATAAGGCCGTGGTCCGCGTGCCCCATGGCTGCGGCACCGAAGCCACCACGACGCTGCGCATCCAGATTCCGGAGGGCTTTTACAATGTGAAGCCCATGCCCCATGCCGGCTGGACGCTGGAAACCGTGACCGGCCCCTATGCGCAAAGCTATGACAATCACGGCACGGCGCTGACCGAAGGCGTCAAGGAAATCGTCTGGTCGGGCGGCAGCCTGCCCAATGAATTCTACGATGAATTCGTCTTCCGCGGCACGTTTGCGGCGAGCCTCGAGCCAGGCCAGTTCTACTTCCCCGTGGTGCAGGAATGCGCCAATGGCGAGGAAGCCTGGATCGACGTGACCGGGGCTGAGGATGCGGAAATGCCCGCGCCGAGTTTGGAATTGCTGCCGGCGGATGCGGCGGGGCATTAGGGGCGAGAGGCCGGTTTGCACAAAGCCTGCGAGCCCCGATCTCCGCTTTTTCGCATATGCGAAAAAGCTGACCTCCCTCCCCCTTGAGGGGAGGGATTGAGGGTGGGGGTGTCGAGCTATCCACTGGCATAGAGTTCGTGGAGATCACGACACCCCCACCCTAGCCCTCCCCTCAAGGGGGAGGGGATTGGATTGGGGCTTCCATAGTTTTCTGCCCATGGAGCGTGCCATGCGCGACAAATCATTCCTGCTCGTTCTGACCCTGCTGCTCGCCCTCATCGCGCCAGTTTCGGCCGCCTGGGCGCATGCGCAATTGCTGTCGACTGATCCGGCGGCGAATGCTGTGCTGGAGAGCGCGCCGCAGGCGGTGCGGCTGCATTTCAACGAGCCGGTTAGTCCGCTGGCGATCAGCCTGATCGGCTCGGATGGGGCCGAAGACGCGGAAATGCCCGCGCCGAGTTTGGAACTGCTGCCGGCGGATGCGGCGGGGCATTAGGGTCGAGAGGCCGGTTTGCACAAAGCCTGCGAGCCCCGATCCCCGCTTTTTCGCATATGCGAAAAAGCTGACCTCCCTCCCCCTTGAGGGGAGGGATTGAGGGTGGGGGCTTCCATAGTTTTCTGCCCATGGAGCGTGCCATGCGCGACAAATCATTCCTGCTCGTTCTGACTCTGTTGCTCGCCCTCATCGCGCCGGTTCCGGCTGCCTGGGCGCATGCGCAATTGCTGACGACCGATCCGGCGGCAAATGCCGTGCTGGAGAGTGTGCCGCCCTCGGTGCAGCTGCATTTCAACGAGCCGGTCAGCCCGCTGGCGATCAGCCTGATCGGCTCGGATGGGGCTGCGACCGACCTGCTCGACGGCTCCAGCGGCGGCGAGACTGTGACGGTGACGCTGCCCGAGGCAGGAATTGCGGGCACGCAGGTTTTGAGCTGGCGGGTGGTCTCGACCGATGGACACCCGATTGGCGGCTCGCTGGTGTTTTCCATCGGCACGGTCACCGGCGCATCGGCGGCTGTGGCCAGTGATCCCGCCGTCTCCGTGGCGCTATGGGCGGGCAAGGCGGTGTTGTTCATCGCGCTCTTTGGCGGAATCGGCGCGGCGGTGTTTTCGACGCTGGCGCCGCTGCCTAAAACAGCGGAAAGAACCGCCATCGTGCTCGCCATTATCGGCCTGCCTGTCGCGGCCTTGACGCTGTGGTTGCAGGGGCTCGATGCGCTGGGGCTGCCGCTGCTATCGGGCGATCCCCGCATCTTGCGCACCGGCTTTGCCACCAGCTATGGCGCGACCGCCCTCGCGGCGGGGCTGAGTTTTTTGCTGGCGCTATTGGCCCTGTGCCTGCCGCGGCTCAGGGGTTTTGCCTGGCTGGCGCTGATCGTCGCGGCGCTGTCACTGGCGCTGAGTGGGCACGCCAGCGCCGCCAGCCCGCAATGGCTCACCCGGCCTGCCGTGTTCCTGCATATTGCCGGCATCATCTTCTGGGTCGGGGCGCTGTTGCCGCTGTTTCTGCTGCTGGCCGAGCGCGGCGCGGCGGCCAATCACGCGCTGGCGCAATTTTCGCGGTTCATTCCCTTTGCCGTTGGCGCCATCCTGGTGTCGGGGCTGACGCTGGCGGTGATCCAATTAGGTTGGCCCGGTCCGCAATGGCTGGCGCCCTATGGCATGATCCTGGCCGCCAAGCTGGGACTGCTGGCGCTGCTGTTTGGCCTGGCACTGTGGAACCGGTTCGGGCTGACCCCGCCGGCTCTGGCGGGTGATGCGAAGGCCAATCAAAGGTTGCGCCGTTCCATCGGGCTTGAGGCTGTGCTGGTTCTGCTCATTCTCGGGCTGGTGGCGGGCTGGCGCTTTACCCCGCCGCCTCGCGCGCTGGCGGCGGTCGAGGCTGCTGTTCCGGCCGAGCCGATCTGGGTTCACCTGATGGATGACAAGACCATGGCCATGGTCTCGATCACACCCGGACAGGCGGGGCCGGTGGCGCTCGATATCTGGGTCACCGATGTCGAGGGCATGCCGATCACCGCGCTTGACGTGTCGGTGACGCTGTCCGAACCGGGGCTGGGCATCGAGCCATTCAAGCGGGCGGCGGTGGAGGCGGATGGCGTCTGGCGGGTCGAGGACCTGACCATTCCGGTGGCGGGCACCTGGCGGCTGGAAATGGATATTCGGGCCAGCCGGTTCGAACTGGTCAAGCTGGCGGAAGAGGTTTCTATCCCCTGATTGCCGAACAAGGCGATCAGACTGTTCGATGAAGCGGGGATGCCCGTGGGGTCGGCATGCGCCTATTTATGGGGTCAATCACCCCTGCAAGGAGGCCATCATGATCGATGCCAGCATCCAGACCGATGTGCGGTCCAAGCCAGTCCTGCCCCTCACCACGCGGCTCGGGCCGGTGCATATCGCCGTGACCGACCGGGCCCGCGCCCTTGCCATCTGGCAGGATGTGGTGGGGCTCGACCTCATCGCCGAACTTGGCAATGAACTGACCCTGGGCGCCGGCGGCAAGCCGCTCATCACGCTCGAAACCGGAGCCCTGCGGCCCAGCCAGCGCCACACGATCGGGCTTTATCACGTCGCCATCCACGTGCCGCGCCGGGCCGACCTGGCGCAGATGGCGGTGCGGGCGCTGCAGCGCAATGTGCGCATTTCGCCGACCGATCACCTGGTGTCCGAAGCGATTTATCTGTGGGACCTCGACGGCAATGGCATCGAGATCACCTTCGAAACGCCCTGGCGCGGTACGCTGAGTGATCCCGAGACCGGGCATTATGCCGTGACCAAAGAGGGCAAGCCGCATTCGGGGCGCGACCCCATCGATCTCGATGGCCTGCTGGCGGAAATGGGTGAGAACCCAGTGCTGGAGCCACGCATGCCGGCCGGCACGCGGATCGGTCATGTCCATGTGCATGTGAACGATCTGCAGCAGGCGATGAATTTTTATCGCGACGTGATCGGCTTTGCCGGGTTCCTGCTGATCCATTCCTTCGGCATGGGCGATGTGGGGCTCGATTACATGCCCCATACGATCGCCTTCAATATCTGGTCCGGCCCCAATGCGGCGCTGCCGCCGGCGGGTTCGGCTGGGCTGCGCTGGTTCACCATCGTCTTGCCCGAGGCGGCGACGCTGGAGGGTGTGAAGACCCGGCTGGCAAGCGCCAATGCTCCGGTCTCCGTCATCGACGGCGGCGTGGAAACGCAGGACCCGTTCGGCAATCGGATCAGGCTGTTGGTGGGGTGACATTTGTTGGGATATAGCCCAATCCCTCCTCCCCACCGCGCTTCCCTCGGGCTTGACCCGAGGGCCACTCGCAACGCGGCACAAGCGGCGAGCGGTCCTCGGGTCAAGCCCGAGGAAGACGCCGCGCTCGGGGCTGGATAATGCCCAAAACGCCGTTTGGACTTTCTGCTCATGAACTAACATGTTAGTTCTCCCGCCAAAGAGGCAGGAGAACTTTCATGCGAGCCGTCATTTGCGCTGCACCGGGCCAATTGGCCCTGACCGAGATCGAGCGGCCGGCGCTGCAGCCCGGCTGGGTGCGCGTCGGCATTCGCCATATCGGCATTTGCGGCACCGATTATCATATCTTCGAGGGCAAGCACCCGTTCCTGCAATATCCCCGCATCATGGGGCATGAACTGAGCGGAGTGGTGCTCGACGCCAATGGCGCGGCGGACTTGGCGGCGGGTGATCCGGTGGTGATCAACCCCTATCTGGCCTGCGGCCATTGCCCCGCCTGCCGTGAAGGCAAGACCAATTGCTGCGAGACGCTGACCGTAATCGGCGTGCATGGCGATGGCGGCATGACCGAGGAAATCGTCATGCCGGCGGGCAATCTCTATCCGGCCGGTGATCTCTCGCTGCGCGATGCCGCCATGGTGGAATTTCTCGCCATCGGCGCCCATGCCGTGCGGCGCACCGAACTCAAGCCCGGCTGGCGCGTGCTGGTGGTGGGCGGCGGGCCGATCGGGCTGGGCGCGGCGTTTTTCGCGCGGATTGCCGGGGCTGAGGTGACCATTCTCGATGCCGCCGCCGATAAGCTGGAGGCGGCGCGGGAATTTGGCTTTGGCGCCGTGGCGCTGGAGGAGCGGGAGGGCGCGGCGTTCATTTCCGCCATGGGCAGTGGCTTTGATGCGGTCTTCGACGCCACTGGCGCCATTCCGGCGATGAACCAGGCGATCCATTATTGCCGCAATGGCGGGGCGCTGACCCTGGTCGGGGTGGTCAAGGGCATTCTGGCCTGGGAAGACCCTGAAATCCATCGGCGGGAGCTGACCATCCGGGCTTCGCGCAATGCCACGCGTGAGGATTTCGAACATGTCATGACCGCGATCCGCCGCGGCCAGGTGCCCACCGATCGGCTGGCCACCCACGCCACCAGCCTGGCCGATGTGCCGGTCAATCTGCCCAGATGGGCCCATGAACGCAGCGGATTGATCAAGGCGATCATTACGGTTTAGCCCGGTCTGGGTGTCGTGCTATTCGCCGACATCGAGTTCTTGGAGACCTCGACACCCCCACCCTAACCCTCCCCTCAGGGGGGAGGGGATGGATCGGGGCTGGCGGGCATCGTGGAAAGCGAGCCCCGTCCGGGCTAGGATGGGTTTCAATTTGAAGAGGCAAAAAAATGCGCAGCAGTCACGATGTGATCCGGTTCTGGTTCCTTGACCATGGCGAGGACGACTGGTTCGGCGGCAAGCCTGAATTCGATGATGCGCTGACAGAGGCCTTTGCCCGAACCCATGAACAGGTGGCGCGGGGCGAGGCCTGGACCTGGCGGCGGACGGCGGAGGGGCGGCTGGCCGAAATCGTGGTGCTGGACCAGTTTTCGCGGCAATTGCATCGCGGCTCGCCTGAGGCCTTCGCGCAGGACAAGATGGCGCTGGTGCTGGCCCAGGAAGCCATTGCGGCGGGGGCCGATCAGGTGATGCAGCCCGCCTGGCGCAGCTTTTTCTATATGCCCTTCATGCATGCTGAATCGCTGGTGATCCAGGAAGAGGGCATGGCGCTGTTTGGTGCGCTGGGTAATCCAGAGCAGCTTGAATTCATGAAGGGGCACCGCGATTGCATCGCGCGGTTCGGGCGGTTTCCCTTCCGCAACAAGGCGCTGGGGCGCGAAAGTACCGAGGAGGAAGTGGCTTATATGCAGGAGCAGGAGGGTAGGGCGTTTTGAGCAGATTCGGGGGAGCCACGGTCCCCGCTTTTTCGCATAGGCGAAAAAGCTGACCTCCCTCCCCCTTGAGGGATTGAGGGTGGGGGTGTCGGACCATCCACCTACATGGAGTTTGTGGAGGCCGCGACACCCCCACCCTAGCCCTCCCCTCAAGGGGGAGGGGATGGCATCGGGGCTCGCCGAGCTCCGCTAAAAAGCTCGGACTCCTACTTTACGAGCTTTGGATCAACCAAAGCCCCCTTCTGCCCGATCACTATCCCAGCCACGCGATGGGCCGCTTCGGCCGCTTCCTGCAATGACTTTCCGGCCAGCCTGGCGCTGAGATAGGCGCCGTTAAAGCTATCCCCGGCGCCGGTCGCATCCACCAGTTTGGCGCCCGGCTTGGGGGCCACCTTGACGCGTTCGCTGGCCGTGGCGATCAATGCCTCGCCGGCGCCGTCCTTGACCACGACTTCCTCGACGCCCAGTTCGAGATAGCGTTCGGCGGTGTCTTCAACGGACTTGTCGCCGAAGAGCGGGGCTTCGTCGCTATGGGTGGGCAGCACCACGTCGCAGAGCGTTGCTGCCGCGGTGAGTACTGCCGTCATCACACGCGGGCTGGTCCAGAGGGCGGGACGAATATTGGTGTCGAACACCACGCGGGCGCCGGCATCGCGGGCCCGCACGATGGCGCCGAGCAGGCGGCCGCGGGCGCGGGGGGCGAGAATGGCCAGGGTGATGCCCGAGAAATAGACCATGCTGGCGCCCTTGAGCGCGGCATGGAGCGCGTCCTTGTCGTCGGCGAGGAGCTTGGCGGCGGAAGTATCGCGCCAATAGGTAAAGTGCCGGTCGCCCTTGTCCTGGTGGATCATATAGAGGCCGGGGCGGCGGCCCTGGATCGTGCGGATATGGCTGGTGCCGATCTCATGGTCATTGAGAAAGGCGCGGATATCGTCGGAATAGCGGTCTTCGCCCAGGCCGGTGAAATAATCGACCGACCAATCCTTGCCCAGCAGGGCCCGCATATACCAGGCGGTGTTGAGCGTATCGCCGGCATAGCCGAGACGGTATTGGCGATCCTCGCCCCCGCTCATCTCGATCATGCATTCCCCGATGCTGACGAAACGCTGCTGTGCCAAAGTCTGATCCTCCTTCATGCTCGTTCCGCTTACCCACCGTATCATTCGCCCGCAAGCAGTTTAGAAGACCTCATCCTGAGCCTGTCGAAGGACGAGGTCGAGCGAGTGGAGACCCGATTGCCACGACCTCGTGGTTCGACAGGCTCACCATGAGGTCTACTTGAAGAACCTTCGATCTTCCATACAAGAATGATTGTCACTATGGTGACGCCGAATTCGAGCCGGAGACCACTATGACGCGCCTCAGCCCTGCCATTCTTGCCAATGCCCCTGCCGGGGTAAGGGTGCCCGATTATGATCGCGCTTCGATCACCCCCGGCATCGTCCATCTGGGCATTGGCGCCTTCCATCGCGCGCATATGGCGGTTTATGTCGACGATCTGCTGAAGGACCAGCCGGACTGGGCCATTGTCGGCGCGAGCCTGCGCCGGCCCGACACCAAGGAAGCGCTGGAGCCGCAGGACGGGCTTTATACCATTGCGGTGCGCGACGCCACGGGCACCCATCCCCGGGTGATCGGCTCGATCCTTAAGGTGCTTGACGCCAATAGTGAGCGCGAGGAATTGCTGGCGCTGATGGCCAGCCCACAAATCCGCATCGTTTCGCTGACCGTCACCGAAAAGGGCTATTGCCACGATCCGGCGACGGGCGAACTCGACCAGCGCCATCCCGATATCGTGCATGACCTGGCCAATCCGACCGCGCCGAAATCGGCCCCCGGCATGCTGGTGGAAGCCCTGGCGCGGCGGCATGCGGCGGGGATCACCCCCTTTGCGGTGATGAGCTGCGATAATCTGCCGTCCAATGGGGCGACGGTGAAGCGCATCGTCAGTAAGTTCGCCAGCCTGCGCGATGCGGCCTTGGGCGAATGGGTTGCTGGCAAGGTGGCTTTCCCCGGCACCATGGTCGACCGGATCGTGCCCTCGACCACCGATGCCGATCGCGCGACAGTGGCCGAGCTGATCGGGGCGGAAGACGCCTGGCCGATCATGACCGAGCCCTTTACCCAATGGGTCATCGAGGACGATTTCCCCGATGGGCGCCCGGCTTTTGAAAAGGCCGGCGCGCAGCTGGTGGAGGATGTCGAGCCCTTCGAGCGCATGAAGCTGCGCATGCTCAATGGTAGTCATTCCACCATGGCCTATCTCGGCTATCTGGCGGGGCACGAATACGTGTCCGACGCCATGGGCGACCCGGCTTTTGTGGCGCTGATCCATGGGCTGATGACCGAGGAAGTCATGCCGACGCTCGATATGCCGGGGACGGATCTGGGGGCCTATCGCGATCAATTGCTGGAGCGCTTTGCCAATCCCGCACTCAAGCACCGCACCTGGCAGATTGCCATGGATGGCAGCCAGAAACTGCCGCAGCGCCTGCTCGGCACCATCCGCGACCGCCTCGCCGCCGGGCAGGGTATCGAGCGGCTGTCATTGGGCGTGGCGGCGTGGATGCGCTATGTCATGGGCATTGATGAAAAGGGCGAGAATATCGACGTGCGCGATCCGCTCGCCATGCGCATGATGGCCATTGCTGCCGGGGCGGGGAGTGATCCCGAGGCGCTTTATGAGGGGCTGGTGGGGCTGAGCGAAGTGTTTGGCGACGATCTGGCCGACAATGAAGTGTTCGGGGCCGATGTGGTGGAACACCTCGATAGCCTGTTTGAGGTGGGGGCGGCGGAGACGGTGCGGGAGGTTGTGGGGTAGAGGATACCGGCGGCGGGCACGATCTGCCTCCCTCCCCCTTGAGGGGAGGGATTGAGGGTGGGGGTGTCGGA
>DATMSY010000160.1:0-41616 GCA_035565135.1 Devosia sp. | reverse complement strand
CCGCCGCGGTCGAGCGCCAGGCGGGTCAAGGCCCGCGCCAGATCGGGCACGGCTTTGAGATCGGTGCGCAGGCGCCCATTGAGCATGGTGTCGCCAGCCAGGAGCGAGACGGCGTCGAGCCGCTCATTGATGGCCCCGGCGTCGGCCAGGGGAGAGGCCAGCCGCGCCGAGAGCAGGCGCGAGCCGGGCGCGGTAACGGTCTGGTCGATGGCATTGCGCAAGGAACCGCGCTGCTGGCCACGCTGGGTCTGATGCAGCTCAAGGCTGGCACGCGTCGCCTGATCGATCGCCATGGTGCGCGTATTGCTGCCGAGGACCGGCGCGCGCAGGGCCACGCCAATGCCTTTCTGGCTATCACGCACATAGGCGACAATGGCGCCCAAAGCCGAGCGCGATGCACGGGACAGGGCAGAGGCATCAAAGCTGCCGCCCGGAAAAGCGTCGCGCAACAGGGCGGTCGCGGCCTCGCTGTCAAAGCTCTCGGCCGGCGCGACATGGGTGATCGGCAGCCAGGCCGGGGCAAAGATATGCCGCTCGACCAGCGCCAGGCGGGTGGCCTCGGAAAGGATCAGCTCGGCGGGATCGATACGGGCCAGTTCGTCCTGCAGCTGTTCGGCACCGAGATCGGCGGTAAAACTTTCCCCCGTCGACACATCAGTCCAGGCGAGAGCGAAATCGGTTTCGCCATGGCGGACCATGGATAGGGCGGCCAGGAAATTGGAAGCCCGCGCATCGAGGTGATCGTCCTCGGTCAGCGTGCCGGCAGTGATGAGGCGCACGACATCGCGCTTGACCACCGATTTGCTGCCGCGCTTCTTGGCTTCGGCGGGGTCTTCCACCTGCTCGCAGATGGCGACGCGATGGCCGAGTTTGACGAGCTTATTGAGATAGTCATTGGCCGCGTGAATGGGCACGCCGCACATCTGGATATCCTCGCCCAGATGCTTGCCGCGCTTGGTCAGCACAATGCCCAAAGCGGTGCTGGCGATCTCGGCGTCCTCGAAGAACAGCTCGTAGAAATCGCCCATGCGATAGAACAGCAGATAGCCCGGATTGACCGCCTTGATCTCGAAATATTGCGCCATCATCGGCGTTAGGGCCGGGGCGGGCGAGATGGGTGCGGAGTCGGGGAGCGCCTGGTCCATGAATGCTTTAAAATACGCGGAAGGAAGGGGCCAAACTAGGGCAGGTTGAGTGCCGATACAACCGCGCGAGCGGGCATTTGCCCCGCTCAATTGCCCATCAGAATCAGCCCCCAGGCGAGGCCCTGGGCGATGCAAAAGGCCAGTACCGCCGACCAGGAAAGGCTATCGGCGACATGGGCAGGAAAGCGGAACCAGCCCAGATGGGCGGCGACCCGCAGGACCGCCAGCACGATGAACGCCGTGAGATAGAAGAGAAGGGCATAAAAGCCGATGGTCCAGCCCTTGGCGTAATTGTTGTCGGTGCCGGGAATACCCAGGATCCAGGGGACAATAGCTAGGGCACAGAGAATGGCGACCAGCACGGGCACGGCGGTGATCAGGAAACGGGACATGGAATCCTTGCGGCCAGGAAAAAGGCACCGGCCTGGGGACCGGTGCCTGCCAACTATGGCGGACGGAAAAAGGCTTGGCGAGATGCTACTTGGCCCGCGCGGTCCGGCGCCGCGCGACCGGGCGCGGCGCCACCGGCTCGATCACCTTGCGGTAGAGATGCCAGGTGGCGTGACCAAAGATAGGAATAACCACTGCCAGCCCGACAAAGAGCGGAAGCGAGCCCAGTGCCAGCCCCAAAGCCACGATAAGCCCCCAGGCAAACATGGGGATCGGGTTTTTGAGCACCGCGCGGATCGAGGTGGTGACGGCCACATAGGCCCCCACGTCCCGATCGAGCAGCAGGGGGAAGGCCACCACCGTGGTGCAGAGGGTGACAATGGCAAAGACCAGTCCCAACAGGTTACCCACGATCAGCAGCGTCCAGCCTTCCGGGGTGGACAGCACCTGCTGGATCAGCGCGCCCAGTTGGTTGGGCGTCGATGGAAAAAGGCTCTGGTAGAGACCCTGCGCCGTGGTGAGCCAGAAGGTGAAGAGGGCAAAAAGGAAGACCCCCACCGCCGCTATGGAAGCGATCGCGGGAGAGCGCAGCACTTCAAAGGCATGGATCCAGGACGTATCGAGCCCCAGTTCACGCCGCCGGCTGATTTCATAGAGCCCGATGGCGGCGAAGGGGCCGATCAGGGCAAAGCCACCCATCAGCGGATAGAGCAGGGGCCAGGTGTGATAGCCCGACATCCACACCGCCAGCACGATCCCGACCAGCGGATAGATCAGGGTGAGCAATACATAATGTGACGGCTTGGCCCAGAAGTCGGATATGCCGCGCTTCAGCGCATCCATCAGATCGGCAAGGGTAATCTTGCGGACAACTGGATATTCCAGCGCCTCGGTGGCGCCGCCGATCACATGAAAATTCGCCATGACATGCCCTCCTCCAGAGCGTGGGGAGGCCGCGTCGCATGACCGGGTAACATCGCTTCGGCCACGAAGCGCGACCAGATAGACGAGCAATACTAGCGCGGATGCGGCAGATTGTCGCCCCCGGCTCGGAAAATTGTGAAAGGCCCGAGAGACCTCATGGTGAGCTTGTCGAACCACGAGGTCGGGCGAGTGGAGATTTGGATGCCACGACCTCGTCCTTCGACAGGCTCAGGATGAGGTCTACTGTGGGGTTTTAGGCCGTCCTAAACCTCGTACCGATCCGTCGGGTCCTGGACGGGACGATAGACAAAATAATCGAAATCCGCCGGGCTGGCCGTGCCGTTGAGGTCATGGGCCGCCATGCCGACAAAGGCGCCGGTGAAGCTGCCATGGGCCTGATGGCCGCCGCATTCGTCCGAAAGGATCGAGGCGTCGAGCACCGGGCCGATGGGCTGCAATTGCTGGCCTTCCAGCGCGTAGAAGAATTGCAGCTTTGGGCCGCGAATGCTCAGGGCCAGCTTGACCTTGCCGGTGTTGGGAATCTGCACGGGGTCGGCGGGGAAACGCAGATTGCCGTCGGGCCAGCTCATTTCCGAACTCATCAGCAGCAATTCGCGCTGACCGTCGGAATGGGCCGTGACCGCCAGATAGAAGAAATTGTAGCGGCTATAATAGGCGGTAAGCCCCGCCATGGTGCGCTCGTCGGTAGCGGCGAAGTCGACCACGGTCTCTGCATCATAGGAAAAATGCGTCTGGCGGCGGGCCACCAAGGCCTGCTCGAACCAGGAGCCGATCGACTCGCGCCCGAACAGGCGGAGTTTCTTGTCCTTGAGAGCAAAAATCCGATCCGGTTCTGGCGTGCGCAGCCACTGGAAATCTTTGTGCAGCGCGCCGTCAAAACTATAGCGCTGCTCGGCCCAGTATTTTGCCGCATCAAACGTGCCGGGCACTTCGACGTGGAGCGAGGGGACCGGCCCCTGTTTCACGTGAATCCAGTCATCGTCGCCCCAATAGGCTTCCTGGATCGCGGTTTCACGGCCCAGCACGCAGCGCCGGTTCTGCGTCGTGGGACGGCCGGTGAGGTGGACGAGATAGGTCTTGCCCTCAGGCGTCTCGACAAGATCGCCATGGCCCGCCCGCTGCAAAGCGGCAAAGGGCGCGTCCTTGGAGGTGAGGATGTGCTTGTCGGGATGGGTTTCGTAAGGCCCCCAGATGGAGCGGGAGCGGGCGAAGGTCACCGCATGGTCATAGGCCGTGCCGCCTTCGGCCGTCAGCAGATAATACCACCCGTTGCGCTTATAGAGATGGGGCCCCTCGACCAGCTTGAGGTCGGTGCCTTGGTAGATGTTCTTGATCGGGCCCACGAGCTTGCCCTGGGCGGGATCGAATTCCTGCAGCGCAATGCCGGCGAATTTCAGCGGCCGGGTGCGATGATCCCAGAGCATGTTGACGAACCACTTCCTGCCGTCGTCATCGTGGAACAGGGACGGGTCGAAGCCCGAGGAATTGATATAGATCGGGTCGGACCAGGGGCCTTCGATAGCAGGCGCGGTGACGATGTAATTATGCGCGTCCTTGAACGAGCCGTCCTCGCGCTTGACGTCGGTATAGACCAGCCAGAACTTTTCCCCGTCATGGCTGAGGCAGGGCGCCCAGACGCCGCAGCTATCGGGATCGCCGCGCATGTCGAGCTGAGCTTTTCGCGTCAGCGGGCGCGTGACCAGGTCCCAATTGGCGAGGTCCTTGGAGTGATGGATCTGCACGCCCGGGAACCATTCAAAGGTCGAAGTGGCGATGTAATAATCCTCGCCGACCCGCAGGATGGAGGGGTCCGGATTGAAGCCGGGCAGGATGGGATTGGTGATCTGGGGCATGGCGACCTTTCTTCCCTCTCCCCTTGAGGGAGAGGGCGCCCGAAGGGACACCGAAACTTGCGTCAGCGAGTTTCGGTTGGGGTGAGGGGTTGCTCCACGCGTTCTATATTCGCGGAGACGTCGCTGACCCCTCATCCGTCGGCTGCGCCGACACCTTCTCCCTCAAGGGGAGAAGGGAGGGAGCAGCATTTGGGTTACACGAAGCGATTGACCAGGTTTTCGAGATATTCCTGGCGGCCGGATTTGGGCTGCGGGTTGATGCCATCGGCATGGACCTTGGCGGCGATGTCAGCCAGGCTCAGCTTGCCGGAAAGGATGTCCTGCCCGAGGCCATTGTCCCAGCCGGCATAGCGGCCATCGAGCAGCTTGTCATATTCGCCATCCTCGATCAGGGCGACGGCGCCCTTGAGGCCGCGGGCCAGGGTGTCGAGACCCAGGATGTGGCCATGCAGCAGGTCTGCAGGGTCGAGCGACTGGCGGCGGACCTTGGCGTCGAAGTTGAAGCCGCCCTTGCCCAGACCGCCCTGCTTGAGGATATAGTAGAAGGCCAGCGCCATTTCCCCGGCATTGTTGGGGAAATGGTCGGTGTCCCAGCCGGACTGCAGGTCATTGCGGTTGGCGTCGACCGAGCCGAGCATGCCCAGCGAGGAGGCCACGGCCAGTTCATGCTCGAAGGAGTGACCGGCGAGGAAGGCATGGCCAACCTCGATATTGCACTTCACCTTCTTTTCGAGGCCGTATTTCTGCAGGAACCCATAGACCGTGGCGACGTCGAAATCATACTGGTGCTTGCTCGGCTCCTGCGGCTTGGGCTCGATCAGGATCTGGCCCTTGAAGCCGATCTTTTCGGCATGCTCGATGACCAGGTGCAGGAAGCGGGCCATCTGGTCCTGTTCCTGGCCGATCTTGGTATTGAGCAGGGTCTCGTAGCCTTCGCGGCCGCCCCAGAGCACGTAATTCTCGCCGCCCAGTTCATTGGTCAGCTCGAGCACGGCCTTCACCTGGCCGGCGGCATAGGCGAAGACTTCGGGATCCGGATTGGTGGCGGCGCCGGCCATGTAGCGGCGGTTGGAGAACAGGTTCGCCGTGCCCCAGAGCAGCTTCTTGCCGCTTTCCTGCATCTTGGCGGCGATGATGTCGCCGATGACACGCAGGTTTTTGTTCGACTCTTCGAGCGTAGCGCCTTCGGGAGCCACGTCGACATCGTGGAAGGCGAAGAAGGGCACGTCGATCAGGTTGAAGAATTCAAAGGCGACTTCGGCCTTGAGCTTGGCGCCTTCGAGCCCCTTGTCGAACCAGGGGCGGTCGAAAGTGCGGCCGCCGAACGGGTCGCCGCCTTCCTGCGCAAAGGTGTGCCAATAGGCGATAGCCGGGCGGATATGGTCTTCCATCCGCTTGCCGGCGATCACTTCGTCCTTGTTGTAATGACGATAGGCCAGGGGGCTCTTGCTGTTCGGCCCCTCATACTTGACCTGGCTCAGACCCTTGAAAAAATCACTCACGAAATTGCCTCCTCGATGGCAGGGTAAAGCGCGCAATAGCGCGCATATTGATCGGAATAGGCGGCCGACAGGCTCTTGTCGGGCGCGATGACGGTCTTGATCGGCGGCATGGTCATGATGTCGGCCGGGCTGGCGCCGGTCGCCGCGCAAAGGCCGAGCCGGGCCGCGCCCAGCGCGCCGCCGAAATCGCCATCCTCGGGAAGGGCGATTTCCATGTCGAGATTGGTGGCCAGCAGTTTGAGCCAGAGCGCCGATCTGCTGCCGCCGCCGACGGCCAGCAGTCGGTCAATTTTTGTGCCGGCATCGGAGAGCACGCGCTGGCAATCGCGCATGGCGAAGGTGACGCCTTCCATGACGGCCTGGGCCAATTGCGCCGGTTCGGTGCTTTGGCTGAGGCCGGTAAAGGAACCGCGCGCCCTGGCATTGTTATGCGGGGTGCGCTCGCCCGAAAGGTAAGGCAGGAAGATTTCCTCGCCCGGGCCTTTGAACTGGGCTTCGGCGGCACGGGAGAGATCGGCCTGCTTTTGCCCGGTGATGCGCGAGAGCCAATTGAGGCTATCGGTGGCCGAGAGGATCACCCCCATCTGGTGCCAGGTATCGGGGATGGCGTGGCAGAAGGCATGCACGGCGCCCTTGGTATTGGGGCGGAAGCGGTCATTGGAAACAAAGAGCACGCCCGACGTGCCCAGCGAGACAAAACCCTCGCCGGGGCGGATCGCCCCAATGCCACAGGCCGAGGCGGCGTTGTCGCCAGCGCCGCCGGCAATCACCACATTGCCCGACATGCCCCAACGCGCGGCAAGCTCCGGCTTGAGATTGGCCGAGGGGGCCGAACCCTCGACCAGACGCGGCATATGCGAGCGGTTGAGGCCGGTCACGGCCAGCAGTTCGTCGGACCAGTCGCGCTTGGCGACATCGAGCCAGAGTGTGCCGGCGGCGTCGGACATGTCCTCGACATGCTCGCCACTCAGCAGCAGCCGCACATAGGCCTTGGGCAGCAGCACCTTGGCGATTCTGGCGTAAATCTCGGGCTCGTGCTTGCGCACCCAGGCAATCTTGGGGGCGGTGAAGCCGGGCATGGCGATATTGCCGGCAATCTCGCGCAGCGCGGGGAGGGCGGCTTCCATTTCGAGGCATTCGGCGGCCGAACGGCCATCGTTCCAGAGGATCGATGGTCGCAGCACCTCGTCGCCCTTGCCCAGCAGCACCGCGCCATGCATGTGACCGGAAAGGCCAATGCCGCGCACTTTTGCCAGCTCAGCCGCATGGCTGGATTTGAGCTTGTCGACGGCGGCCAGCGTTGCGGTCCACCAATCGGCCGGGTTCTGTTCGGACCAGCCGGGATGGGGGCGAACTGGCTCGATGGAAGGCGCCGAGGCCTCGCCGATGGGCTTGCCATCCTCGCCGATCAGCAGCGCCTTAACGCCGGACGTGCCGATATCAATGCCGAGAAAGGTCATGAGGCACGTACCTCAATTGTGGTCGAAAACATGATCTGAACGTCCTCCCGGCCCGTTTTCGGGCCACGCCGGTTTGGTGATTGGCGTCTTGCTTAGCGCAAATTGTCGCGCAGGAAAATCCCGATTTCAATGGCTGCGTCACTGAGCGGCCCATTGCCGCCCAGCGCCAGGGCTCGCGCCGCCGCGATGGCCTCCCGGATTTCGCCATCCGGATTCTGGTCGAGCACCACATCGATGGCGTCGCTGGTGAGGCCCTGTCGCGTGGCGGCGGTCAATTCATGGGCGATGACACGGATGGCCCCGGCGCGGCCCGAGGCATCAAGCGCCTCGACCAGCCCGGCATTGCCGGCGCCCAGATTATAGAGCCCGCAGAGGTCGGGATGCTCAACCAGGAGCGCGGTGACGATCGATGCCGTCTCGGAGGTTTCATCATGGCCTTCCAGCGGACCGACCAGGGCAATGGCGGGGAATTCGGCGGCCAGCACCGCGGCAAAGCCGGCAAGGCGATCGGAGTGATCGCGCAGATGGAGCGAGCCGGCAATTACCGCCACCTTGCCCCCTTGCGGCAGGAAGCGCCCGAGCAGGGACGCCGCCGTGCGCCCGGCGGCCTCATTGTCGATGCCGATGAAATGCCGCCGCTGCGTGCCCGGCAGGTCCGAAACCAGGGTGAGCACGGCTATGCCCCGCCGCGTCGCGGCATCGACCGCGGCGAGAACGGCGGGATCTTCCCCGGCCACGATCACCGCGCAATCGCAGGTTTTCGCATCAAGCCCATCCAGCGCCCGGGCCAAAGCGGCGCCATCCAGCGCGCGAACGCGCAGGGTTTCGATATGCACCCGATCGGTCAGGGCCGGCCCGGTCCAGCGGTCTACCGCTTCGGCCAGGCTATCCATGAAGGCATTGGAGCCGTCCGGAATAATGAAGCTGACGCCGATATCGCGGGCCCGGGCCAGCAGCGATGCCGAGAGATCGCGCTGAAAGCCGATCTCGGCTATCGCCGCCTCGACCTTTTCGACCGTCGCCGCCCGCACGCCGGGGCGGCCATTGAGCACGCGATCGACCGTGGCCAGCGAGACGCCCGCCACTCGCGCCACGTCATGCACGGTGACGCGCCGTCTGCCACCGATCTCGTTCACGGCATTGACCTTCCTGTTTGCCGCCTACACTCGGCACCGCTCACGAAAAGGTCAAGTCCGACATTGCAAGGTGCAAGTCCGACATTGCTTAGGGCCAAGAAAGCGCGCTAGAGCTTACCGCCGAAATCTGGAGGAATAAGTATGACCATTGCGGTTTCGACATTCGGCGAACACGCGGGCAAGCGGGTGGACCAGTTTCGCCTGGTGAGCGATACGGGCGTTGAAGTCGACATTATCGGCTATGGCGTGGTGGTGCGCGACTGGCGCGTGCCGGTGGGCGGTGCGCTGCGTCCGGTGGTGCTGGGCTTCGACAATTTCGACGCCTATCCCGCTCATAGTCCCCATCTCGGCTCGCTGGCCGGGCGCGTGGCCAACCGCATCAAGAACGCCTCCTTCGAGCTCGAGGGCAAAACCTACAAGCTGCCGGCAAATGCCGGAAACCTGCAATTGCATGGCGGGGAAGAGGGCCTGGGACGCCAGGTCTGGGACGGGGAAGTGGATGCCGCCAACAATATGGTGCGCTTCACCCATTTCAGCCCGGATGGCGCCATGGGCTATCCCGGCAATGTCAATTTCACCGCCACCTACCGGCTCAAGGGCCATCGCCTGTTGCTGGAACTGACCGCGACGACCGACCGCGCGACGCCGATCAGCCTGGTGCAGCACCAATATTTCAATCTCGGCACCGGCACGGACGTGCTCGACCACAAGATCCAGGTCAATTCGAGCGCCTATACCCAATTGGGCGAGGACCTGGCGCCAACCGGGGCCATCCTGCCATCGGCCGGCACGCAATATGACTTGCGCCAGGCGCGCACCATGCGCGACGGCAATGGCGCGGCGGTGGATTACGATATCGGCATGGTGCTCGATACCGGCCGCAATCATGCCGACCCCATCGCGACGGTCACCGGGCCCGACGGCGCATTGACGCTCAAGCTCTGGACCGACCGTCCGGGCGTGCAGGTCTATAATGGCGTCTGGACCGACATTCCGGTGCCGGGCCTGGGCGGCAAGCACTATGGCAAGCATGCCGGCTTCTGCCTCGAAGACCAGGCCTTTGCCGATGCCGTGCACAATCCGCATTTCCCCAATGTGATCTATTCGCCCGAGCGGCCCTATAGCCATTGGTGCGAAATCGAGATCGCCTGACGGCACATTGCGCTGACAGAATGTGGCAGCAGTGAACCCGAATCACTGCTGCCAAGCGCTGTCAGCACGCCCGACTGAAGCTCTCCTCACACCGCAGCCATGCTGCGAAATAAGGAGAGACAGATGGCCCCCTTCACAATTGCTATTGCCGACGCCGATATTGCCGATCTCAAGGCGCGGCTGGCACAGACCCGTTTTGCCGAGGCGCTGGATGGCGCCGGCTGGGACGATGGCATCGAGGCCAAGTTCCTGCGCGACTTCGTCGCCTATTGGGGTGGGGAATATGACTGGCGCGCCGCCGAGGCGCGGCTCAATGGCTTTGCCCAATTCACCGAGGTGATCGAGGGCGAGCTGGTGCATTTCGTCCATATCCGCGGACGGGGCGAGACCAATGTGCCGATCCTGATGACCAATGGCTGGCCCTCCAATTTCGTCGAATTGCTGCCGCTGGTGCCACTGCTGACCGAACCGGTCGACGGCGTGGCCTTTGATGTCGTCATCCCCTCGCTGCCGGGCTATGGCTTTTCCGGCAAGCCGAGACGGCCGGGCATGAACCTCACTCGCGTTGCCCCGCTCTGGGCTGAACTGATGAGCCGGCTGGGCTATCAGAAATTTCTCGTTTCCGGCTCCGATATGGGGGCGGGCGCCGTCATGGCGCTGGTGCGCGACTTTCCCGAGCGCCTGATCGGGGCCCATTACGTCAATGTCTATTTCGGCTTTCCCAAGCCCGATGACCTTTCCCCCGAGGAACAGGCCTATGTGCAGCGCGGCAATTACTGGGCTTTTGCCGAAGGCGCCTATGCGATGATCCAGGCGACCAAGCCAGCGACCCTGGCGGCGGGCCTCACCGATTCCCCGGCGGGGCTGGCGGCCTGGATTCTCGAAAAATTCCACACCTGGTCTGACAATGGCGGCGATATCAGCAATGCCTTTGAATTGGAGGATCTCGCCACGATCCTTTCGGTCTATTGGTTCACCAAGACCATCGGCTCATCCGTCCGGCTCTACAAGGAAGCCTTCGCCGACGTCGAATTGCCAAAAAAACCAGCCCGGCACGATGTGCCCCATGCCATTCTCCTGCCGCCTGCCGACAATCCAGCACCGCGCGCCTGGGGCGAACGCAATCTCTGGAATATCGTGCGCTGGACCGAGCTGAGCCAAGGCGGCCATTTCCCGGCGCTGGAAGTGCCCGAAGCCATGGCCCATGACATTCGCGCCTTTCATGGCCAGATCGCATAGCGCAAGAATGCTTGGCGGGCTCGTGGGAATCTGGCATCCAAAGCTGCCAGAGGAGAACGAACCATGGACAAAACCGAGCGGCTCTTTGCGGTCATGGATGCGCTGCGGCGGCATCGCCGGCCGGTCACGGCGGCGGCTCTGGCCGAGGAACAGGGCGTTTCGGTCCGCACGCTCTATCGCGATGTGCAGACCCTTATCGGGCTGGGCGCGCCCATCGATGGGGAAGCGGGGGTGGGCTATATGCTGAAGCCCGGCTTCTTCCTGCCGCCCCTGATGTTCACGCCCGAAGAGCTCGAAGCCCTGGTGCTGGGCGCGCGCTGGGTCGGGGCACAACCCGATGACGGGCTCGGTGCAGCGGCGCAGAATGCGCTGGCCAAGATCGCCACCGCCTCGCCCGAGGATTTGCGCGATCGCATCAATGATACCGGCCTCTGGCCGGTGGCGGTGTGGAGCGCCAGGACCCCGACGCCCATGCCGATATTGGGTCACGTCCGCCAGGCCATGCGCACCGAAAAGGCGCTGCAGATTTCCTATGAAGATGAAAGCGGGCGGCCCAGCGAACGCGCCATCTGGCCGGTGCAGCTGGCCTATTACGAAGGCAAGCAGGTCATCGCCGCCTGGTGCTGCCTGCGCCAGGCCTTCCGCAATTTCCGCACCGACCGCATCGTCTCCCTGGTCATCACCGACGACCGCTATGGCAAGCGCCGCGTCATCCTCGAACGCGAATGGCGCGAAGTGCTGGCCGCCGAACGCCGGGGCGAGCGGTAGTCGCGTTTCACGTGAATCGCGGGCCGCCCGGCCTCAAATCGATTTGCAATTGCCTATTGATCGGTAAACGACGATGGAGTTAGGCTGGGGCTTCCTTCCATTTTTCATGCCGTTCGTCATGTCCAATACTGCGAAGCGTTTCGTGCAAACCCAGCTGGCCCGCACCGAGGTCGAGATCGGGGGCGGCAGACCCTGGGATGTGCAGGTGCATAATGAGAGCCTTTATGGCCGCGTGCTCAGCCAGGGCACGCTGGGCCTGGGCGAAAGCTATATGGATGGCTGGTGGGATGCCGAGGCGCTCGACCAGTTCCTGTTCAAGCTGATCACTGCCAATATCCAGGACAATTTCCCCAAGGACCTGGCGCTGATCGCCAGCGTGCTCAAGGGCAAGCTGCTCAATATGCAGCGCCTGCGCGTCACCGAAGTGGGCGAGAAGCATTACGATATCGGCAACGATCTCTATGCCGCCATGCTGGACAGCCGCATGATCTATTCCTGCGGCTATTGGCATGATGCCAATGACCTCGAGGCAGCGCAGGAAGCCAAGCTCGACCTCATCTGCCGCAAGGTGGGACTTGAGCCGGGCATGCGCATTCTCGATATCGGTTCGGGCTGGGGCGGGTTCCTGCAATTTGCCGCCGAGCGCTATGGCGTTTCGGGCGTCGGCGTCACGGTGTCCAAGGAACAGGCGGCGCTGGCCAATGAGCGCACTGCGCATCTGCCCGTAGAGACCAAGCTACTCGATTACCAGGCGCTGGAGGGACAATTCGATCGCATCATCTCGATCGGCATGTTCGAGCATGTCGGCTACAAGAATTACCGCGCCTATTTCGAAAAGGCGGCGAGCCTTCTGGCCCCGGGCGGGCTGATGCTGCTGCACACGATCGGGGGCCACAGCTCAACCAGCCATGGCGATCCCTGGAGCGAAAAGTACATCTTCCCCAATGGCATGCTGCCCTCCGTCGCCCAGATCGGCAAGGCCATAGAGGGCCTGTTCGTGATGGAGGACTGGCACAATTTCGGCGCCGATTATGACAAGACGCTGATGGCCTGGCATGAGCGGTTCGTTGCCGCCTGGCCGCGCCTTAGGGACCAGTATGACGAGCGCTTCTACCGGATGTGGCGCTATTACCTCAACGTTTTCGCCGCCCTGTTCCGGGCCCGCAATATCAGCCTCTGGCAGGTAGTCCTGTCGCCGCATGGCGTGCCGGGCGGCTATACGAGCGTGCGCTAGGCGTGATTCACGTGGAACATTGTCCACAGGGTTTTGCACCGGAGCAGCTGCGTCGTTCGTGGCCCCGGTATTCCCCTCAGAGCATTCATTGAGGGACTTCGGCACTTGCGCGTTTCCCTCCATTCATCGTCATCACCCGGCTAGTCCGGGTGATCCATCTCTCAGCGTATGCGGAAACAATGGATTGCCCGGACAAACCGGGCAATGACGGTGGAACTTGGCCTAGAACGCGACACGTGAATACTGCCGGTAAGCGACGGCAGAGCCGAAGCACAATTGGCTACGTTCCTAAAACAGCATGCGCCGCAGCGGCAGCTTGATAGGCGCTGGAAAGCCGGTTTTCAGGTCATCCCAGAAACGGCCATGCGATGGACCGATGAAGACATGCCCCTTTGGCAGGTTGTCGCGCGCGAACCAGCCTGCTTCCGAGATGGATTCTTCGGCCGCCGGATTGGCCGAGATATCGATTTCGCCTGAGACATAATCGGCCAGAAA
Source organism: Devosia sp. (assembly GCA_035565135.1). Taxonomy (GTDB): domain Bacteria; phylum Pseudomonadota; class Alphaproteobacteria; order Rhizobiales; family Devosiaceae; genus Devosia. The sequence continues at coordinate 28,297 of DATMSY010000160.1, read as the reverse complement.
CCAGAACTTGACCATGCGCTCGCTGTCATCGAACAGTTCATCGATATAGGCCAGCGCTGTGGCGCGTATACGCAGGCCCGTTTCCTCGAACGTCTCCCGCTCGGCGGCTGCCGACAGTTCCTCGGCGCCTTCAACGCCACCGCCCGGCGGCGCCCAGAAATCATGGATGCCGGGACGAAAATGGCGGACCAGCAGGATTTTGCCTTCGCGCAGCACCAGCGCGCCGGCAGAAATGCGGTGGGCCATCATGCCAGCCCCATATTGATGCGGTAGCTGAGTGCCTCGGCAATATGCGGGCGGGCCACGCGATCGACCCCGGCCAGGTCGGCGAGGGTGCGGGCGACCTTGAGCACGCGGTGATAGGCCCTGGCGGAAAGATTGAAGCGCTCGGCCGCCTGCAAAAGCAGCGCCTGGCTCTCCTTGTCCGGATTGACCAGCTGTTCGATCAGCGTCGGCCCGGCGGCGGCATTGGTGAAAATTTCGGGCGCGCCATGCTCAAGAAAGCGCTGGCGCTGCCGTTCGCGCGCGGCATGGACGCGCTGGGCCACGCTGGTGGAGCTTTCGGCTGCGGCCGCCGGCGCGATCATGTCGGCGGCAGTGACCGCGGGCACGTCGATGCGAATATCGATGCGGTCGAGAAAGGGCCCCGAAACCCGGGCCTGGTAATCGCCCGCGCAAGCCGCGCCGCGCTTGCAGCTATGGCCGGGCGTGCCGGCCATGCCGCATTTGCAGGGATTCATCGCCGCGATCAACTGCACCCGGCTGGGATAACTCACCCTGGCATTGGCGCAGGCGATGACGGTTTCCCCGCTTTCGAGCGGTTGGCGCAGGCTATCGAGCACCTGGGGCGAAAATTCGGGCAATTCATCGAGAAACAGCACGCCATTATGCGCCAGGCTCACCTCGCCCGGCCGCACCCGCAGCCCGCCGCCGACCAAGGCCGCCATGGAAGCGGAGTGATGCGGCGCGCGGAATGGCCGCCGGTCGGAAATGGCGCCACCGGCCAGTTCGCCAGCAATGGACTGGATCATCGAAATATCGAGCAATTCGCGCGGATTGAGCGGCGGCAAGATGGAGGGCAGTCGCGCGGCCAGCATGGATTTTCCAGCCCCGGGCGGGCCAATCATCAGCATGTTATGCCCCCCAGCCGCGGCCACTTCGAGAGCGCGCCGCGCGACCTGCTGGCCGCGCACTTCGGCGAGATCGGGCAGGGCGCCATTGGGCAGATATCTGCGGGGCAGGGGACGCGCCGCCAATTGCCGACCAGTCAGGTGATTGACCAGCGCCAAAAGACTTTCGGCGGCGACGATATCGATGCCCTCGCCGGCCCAGGCCGCCTCCGGCCCCGAAGGCGCCGGGCAGATAATGCCGAGATCGCGGCCTTGCGCGGCAATGGCCGCCGGCAGCACGCCGCTGACTGGGGCCAGGCGGCCATCGAGACCCAATTCGCCCAGCACGAGATAATTATCGAGCGCATCCTGCGGAATGGCTCCGATCGCCGCCATCAGGCCCAGGGCAATGGGCAGGTCGTAATGGCTGCCTTCCTTGGGCAGGTCGGCAGGCGCCAGATTGACGGTAATGCGCTTGGGCGGCAGGCCCAGGCCGGAAGCAATCATGGCGGCATAGACGCGTTCGCTCGCCTCCTTGACCGCCTTGTCGGGCAAGCCGACCATCAAGAATTTCGGCACGCCCGGCGCGATCTGCACCTGCACGTCGACCGGCACCGCCTCGATGCCCTGAAACGCCACGGTCGCAACACGGGTGACCATGCCCCAAGCTCCCCCAAAACCCAGGAAAGCCTAGCAGGACTCCATGGAGCCGACAAGAACGTTTGGCGAACGAATTATGGCTTGTTAACCATGCGCGCTGCCACACTGGTTACCCTAATCCTCCATTAACCGGCCCATGTTGAATCAAAGGCAGATTTATATGTTGCATAGAGTTCTGCCCGATGACCGCCAGCCGGCCATTTTTTTCACTTTCCGCCGTCACCAAGGGCGGCCTTGCCGCCGCATTGGTCTTCATTCTGGCGGCCTGTTCGACGGGCGGTGGGCTCTATGGCGCCATTCCGGGCGACAATCGGCCCCATAGCGGGGTGGACCGGGCGCGCAATATGCCGATCCAGGGGATCGACGTGGCCCGCTACCAGGAGAATGTGGATTTTCCCGCCGCCTTTGGTGCCGGCATCCACTTCGTCTTCATGAAGGCGACCGAGGGCAAGGATTATGTCGATCCCAATTTCCGCGTGAACTGGGAGCGGGCGCGCCAATCGGGCATGCCGCGCGGCGCCTATCACTTCATGACCTGGTGTTCGCTGGCTTCGGAGCAGGCGGCCTGGTTTGTGGCCAATGTGCCCAATGATCCCGATGCGCTGCCGCCGGTGCTCGATCTCGAATGGAACAATCATTCGAGCTGCAAGAACAAGCCGAGCCGCGCCGATGCGCTGGAAAAGATCCGCCTGATGCTGGACGTGATGGAGCGCCATACCGGCAAGCTGCCCATCATCTATACCGACATGAATTTCCACCGCGATATCCTGGAAGGCGAATATTTCCCCAATGCCTTCTGGCTGCGCTCGACCGCCGCCGAGCCGCATGAGCGCTACAAGAACCGCACCTGGACCTTCTGGCAGTGGACGCAGACCGGGGTGGTGCGCGGCGTGCGCGGGGAAGTCGATCGCAATGCCTTTTACGGCAACCAGAACGACTGGCTGACATTCCTCTCGACCGGGTGCGATCCGCGGGCCATTGCCGCGCTCTTGCCCACCGGGCGCTGCGGCTATGCCAAGTGATGGCGGGCCTTGCCAGTCCAGCGGGGCAGGATTAGCCTTCATCGCGTGATTGCGGGCGGGCGCCCCGACAGGAGGAGGACCAGGACATGGCCAAAGGACAGATGCGCAGCAATAAGGAAGCCAAAAAGCCCAAAAAGGACAAGCTGGCGGCCGCCAAGCCCGTCACCGGGCTGGGCGCCGGCAGCAGCGGCAATGTGGCCAAGAAATAGGGGCAGCCTGTGCTGCGCCTGACGCTTGCAACGGTCGGCTCATGCCGGCCGTTTTGCGTTTCAGTGGGACATGTCGAGCACTGCCGATGGAGCCGTGCGCGTGGCGCCGATGCCGGCGGCTCCGGTGCCGATAATGGCAAAGATCAGCAAGACGATTGCCGCGGTGATGCGCATGGGCCCCCTCCGCCTCATTCAGGTCTTGGCATGATGGTGCGCCCCTCCCCTTGAGGGGTCAACCGCGCCATTAAGACTTGATTAACATAACAATTTTACGAAATTTCTAGCCGCCAAGCAGGCCGCTGGCCTTGACCCCGTCAAAGACGAATTGCACCGCCAAGGCCGCCAGCAGAATACCGACCACGCGCGACACCACGGCCAGCCCGGTGACGCCCAGCACGCGCTGGATGGGAATGGCGACCAGCAGGGTCAGCCAGGCGAGGAACAGGATCACCACGACGGCCACCAGCACGGCCCAGAATTCCAGGTTGGTCTGAGCGCCGGTGGTCAGCAGGATCACCGCGCTGATGGCGCCAGGCCCGGCCAGCAGCGGCATGGCCAGTGGAAAAACCGCAATATCCTCGCGCTGGCGGGCCTCGACCTCTTCCTCATCGGTCGTGCCGGTGCCGCCCGAATGGCGGGCAAACACCATGTCGATGGCGATGAGGAACAGCAGCAATCCGCCCGCCGTGCGCAGCGCGGGAATGGTAATGCCGAAAATTTCGAGAATGGCGCTGCCCAATACGCCGAACAGCAGCAGGATCACCCCGGCAATAACCACGCCCCGCGTGGCAAAGGCAAAACGCTGCTTGGCCGTATTATGCTTGGTCAGCGCGGCAAAGATGAAGGCGATATCGGCCACGCCCACAGTGGCGAACAGGGTCGCAAAGGCGACGAAGAATGTCGTTGTCGGCATTGCTGAGAGCTCCCCGCTTCACCACCAGCATTAGCGGCTTAAGCGGGCGGGGGCCAGTCCTGTGCGTATTTGGCCTCTAGACGTCGTTCAATGCCGTCTCGACGAGCCGATCCAGCGTTTCGAATGCAGCCCCGGCAGCCATCGCGACGACAGCACACCCAAGCGCGGGGCAGCGGACGGCCTTGGCAACGGCGCCGGTCCATTCTCCACCATGAATCAGCAGTTTGTGACCACGATGGGTGCGCAGGCCCAGCCCCCACCCATAGGGCACCCCCACCCCGTTCGCGAGCCGCCCTGAAGCCTCCACAATCTCGGCAATACCCAGTGCATCCTGGTTTTGCTGCTGCAGCCAAAGCGCAAAGGCCCGGCTCGTTGACCAGAGCCCGCCATCGCCATGCGTCAGGGGCAGACGCGGCCCCATATGAGCAAGCTGCGGATAGGCTGTGACGTCCCGCGCAAAACCCATGCCTGCAATACCCAGCGGCGCAAGCAGGTGGGCATGGACGAAGGCTGCAAAGGGCTCCCCGGAAATGCGCTCCACGATCCGGGCGAGCAGGATATAGCCCAGATTGGAATAGGCGTAGCTGGTGGCGGGTAGCGTTACCAAATGCGGCAGGGCCACCAATGCAGCGGACACAAAATCCTCAGTCCAGTCACCCGGCGCCTGCGCCTCAAGCGCGCCGCCAGCGGGCAGACCAGCTATGTGATGGGCAAGCTGGCGCGGCGTAATGTCGGCCGCCCAAAGCGGCAGATTCTTCAGATACCGCGCCACCGGCTGATCCGGGTCAAGCCGCCCATCGCGCACGAGGATTGTCAATGCGGCGCCAGTGAATTGCTTGGCAAGGCTGGCGCCATAGAAGCGGTCGGACACTGCCACCGCTCGGCCATCCGGCCAGGTGCCGGCGACACAATCCTCGATGGCGCCGGACGCGGTGCAACGCGCGATAGTAATCGGCGTGCCCGGCGCAAAGCCCGCCAGATCAACGAGCGATACCAGCGGGCGCATTCAACCGGCTCTGCCGCTTGTTCGGCTAGACAACCTTGTCGAGCAGATCTGGCGACAGATGCGCGCGGGCGTCCAGCACTTCCATGCCGACAATGCGCCCGTCGGCGTCATAGTCCAGCACGATGCCATCCGAAACCTCTTCGCTTTCCTCGATGGGTTCGGGCGAAAAGCGGATATAGGCGGCGTTGGCTTCGCGGTCATAGGTGACGGTCGGCTTCATTTGGGCCTCGCGCGGCGATCCAGGAACGCCGAAAGTATACGGATTTCTGCCGAAGTTTCCACAAGAGCCACGCGGAGGTAACGGCCGCCGCGCTCGGGAATGGCGCGGAAGCGGCGCAAGACCTCGGGATCGTTGTGGTCTATCTCCTGCCAATGCGAGTCAAAAACCGTCAGCTCAACCCAAGCCGGGTCGATAGCTCGTTCGTTCATGACGTCAAGCGCGTGCTGGGTGAACCGCATTGGCTTGGCCATCTCTTACCTCCAAGAATTTGGCCAAACCATAGGCTGAAAAACTATCGCCGCTTCTCGATCGCGTCCCAGATCATCACCGCAATATCGGGGCCGCCGAAGCGTTTGATTTCGCGGATGCCGGTGGGGGAGGTGACGTTGATTTCGGTGAGGTAGTCGCCGATCACGTCGATGCCCACAAAGATCATTTCTCGCGCTTTAAGAGCGGGCGCTATCGCCGCGCAGATTTCCTTTTCGCGCTCGGTCAACGGGGAAAGTTCGGGGCGGCCGCCGACATGCATATTGCTGCGCGCCTCGCCATCGGCGGGGATGCGGTTGAGACCGGCCACGGGCTCGCCATCAATGATGATGATGCGTTTGTCGCCCTTGCGCACATCCGGCAGATATTTCTGGATCATGAAGGGTTCGCGGTAATTGGCCTCGAACAGTTCGAGCAGGCTGGCCAGATTATGGTCGCCCTCCTGGATGAAGAACACGCCGGCCCCGCCATTGCCGTAGAGGGGCTTGACGATAATATTGCCATGCTCCTTGCGGAATTCGTGGATCTGGCTGCGATCGCGCGTCACCAGCGTGGGCGGCATCAGCTCGGGGAAATCGGTGACGAGGATTTTTTCGGGCGCATTGCGCACGGCGGCGGGCGGATTGACCACCAGCGTCTTGGGGTGGATGCGCTCGAGCAGGTGGGTGAGCGTGATATAGTTCATGTCAAAGGGCGGGTCCTGGCGCATCAGCACCACGTCCTGGGTCGAAAGATCGATCCGGCTCGCTTCGCCCAAGGTGAAATGCTCGCCCTTGGGCTTGTCGATGACGGTGATCGGGGCGGCCAGAGCCGAGACCACATTGCCGCGCAGCGCCAGGCTATCGGGGGTATAATGCAGCAATTGGTGCCCGCGCGCCTGTGCCTCCAGCATCATGGCGAAGGTGGAATCGCCGCGTGGGTTGATACTGGCGACATGGTCCATCTGGACGGCGACTTTGAGCATGCTGTTGGCCCCTGTTAGGTTCTTCGCGTCAGCGCGACCCGGTCAGGTCGCACCAAACGCATTCACCAGATGGCGCGGCCATGTGCGCGGCGCAAGGAAAATTACGTCGAAGCGCAGGTCGGTATGCGCCTTTTTCGGATGCCGCGATAACCAATATTCCGCCGCCCGCACGATGCGCTGCTGGTTGACCGCTTCGAGCGCCTCGGCATGAGCGCCAGCCTTGCCGCGCGTCTTGACCTCGACAAAGACGGTCACCCCAAAACGTTCGGCGATGAGATCGACTTCCCCGACCGGGGTTTTGTAACGGGTCTCGACGATCCGATAGAGCTTGAGGCGCAGGTACAACGCCGCCAGCGCCTCGCCGCGGTGCCCACCCAGATGGGCTTTGAGGCGGGCCTTACTCTTCGGATTTGAGGGCGAGGGCGGCATCGTAGACTTCCTTGCGCTTCAAGCCATATTTTTTGGTCACCTCGTCGACCGCCGCCCGCAAGGGTTGCGTTGCCATTTCGGCCAGCAGGTCGGCCTGCCAATCGGCAGCGTCCGGCGCAGAAGCCTCGGCGGCGCCGGCCACGACGATGACGGCTTCGCCCTTGGTTTCGCTGTTCGCGAATTCGGCCGCAAGCGCGGGCAGGGTGCCGCGATGGACGCGCTCGAACCGCTTGGTCAATTCCAGCGCGACGGCGGCCTGCCGGTCGCCAAAAATCTCGGCCATGGCGGCGAGCGTGTCGTCGAGCCGGCGCGGGCTTTCGTAAAACACCAAAGTTTCACGTGAATCCTTGAGCGCCGTGATGGCATTGGCCCGCGCGCCGGCCTTGTTGGGCAAAAAGCCGTGAAAGGCAAAGGCGTCGGTGGGCAGGCCTGCCACGACCAGCGCCGAGAGCAGGGCCGAAGCGCCGGGAATGGGAAAAACCGGCAGATTGGCCTCGGCCAAAGCCCGGATCAGCGGAAAGCCGGGATCGGACAACAGGGGCGTGCCGGCGTCGGAAATCAGCGCAATGGCCTGGCCGGCGGCCACCCGCGCAACGATATCGTCGGCCTTGGCCCGCTCATTGTGTTCATGCAGCGCCACGCGACGCCCCTTGATGCCATAGTGATCGAGCAGGCGGGCGGACATGCGGGTATCTTCGCACAGCACCACGGAAGCGGCAGCGAGCGTTTCAAGCGCCCTAATGGTGATATCGCGCAGATTGCCGATCGGCGTCGCCACGACATAAAGGCCGGGGGCCAAGGGCGGGGCGGCAAAGGCGGTGCCGGAAATGAAATAGCCGGAGGAGGGTTCGGTCATGGCTCTGCTTGTCGCACGTCATTGACACCGAGTTAACGATATCGGCGCAAGATGTTAACCGATTGCTATCAATTCGAGGGCATGGAATGGGCATTATCTTGCCATCCACGCGGCGAATGCGGCTGGCGCTGCTGGCGGCAGCGCTGCTCGCCGTGTCCTCCTGCAGCCCCGGCGAGTACCAGATCGGCTCGCGCACCTTCAGCTTTCCCTTCGGCGATTCGAGCCCGCAACAGGCCCAGCCCATCCCGGTGCAGCAGCCCGGCATGATGCCCATGCCGGTCGCGACGGGGCCGTCGGAGAGTTTTGGGCGCGGGCCAGTCAAGGTGGCCTTGCTGCTGCCGCTGAGCGGCGATCCCGGCACGGCCGCGGTCGGCATGGCGCTGGCCAATGCCAGCAAGCTCGCCATCAGCTTTGTCGAGGCCAACCCCAATATTGCTGAGAATATCACCATCACCCTGCGCGATACCGGCACCAGCCTTGAGGGGGCGACCAGCGCCGCCAGCGCGGCGGTATCCGATGGGGCCAAGCTGATCCTGGGGCCCTTGCGGGCCGATCAGGTAACGGCGGCAGGCGCAGTGGCGCGGGCGGCAGGCCTGCCGCTGATCGGGTTTTCCAACAATCCCAATGCGGCCAGCCCCGGGGTTTATCTCCTCAGCGTCCTGCCCGATGCCGAGATGAAGCGGTCGCTGGCCTATGTGCGTAGCCAAGGCAAAAAGGGCATTGCAGGGATTTTCCCCAATACCGAATTCGGCCAGGCGCAACAGGCCGCATTCCGGCAACAGGCCGCATTGGCGGGCTATCAGCCGCAGGCCGTCTATGGCTTTTCGAGCGCCGGGGAGGTGCAGCAGGTGGTGAGCCAGGCGCTGCCGCTGATCCAGAGCGGGGTGATCGATACGATCTTTTTGCCCGATCGGGCGACTGCACCGGGTTTTGCTGCGGCCTTGCAACAGGCTGGCGTGGCGCCCGGCCGGGTGCTGCTCGTGGGCTCGGCCGATTGGCAGGGCGATCCGACTATCATGCAATCGCCGCAACTGAGCGGGGCGATTTATCCCAGCGTCGACGATGGCGGGCTCAATGCCATCCGCGGCGAGTATCAGGCCCGCTTCGGCACCCAGCCGCATCCGCTCGCGACCATCGCGTATACAGCGACGATCCTGGCCAATGTGAACACGCTCTCCATGGCCAGCCCGCCCTATAACCAGACCCTGCTGACCGCAGCCACCGGCTTTAACGGGCGCGATGGCGTGTTCCGCTTGCTGGGCAATGGCCGCAGCGAATATGGGCTGGTGATCAAGAAGCTTGCCCCGGGCGGGGCGGCGACGGTGGATGGGGTGAGGCTTTAGTCCCTTTGGCGGTGAAGCCCTGGGGATCGGGGCTCTCGTCACGCTGCACCAACCACGATGTCATCCCCGCGAAAGCGGGGACCTCCGTTTGGGATACAAGAGCAGGAAACGGAGGTTCCCGCTTTCGCGGGAATGACACCGTGGGGGCTCAGTCATAGGGGCCGCCGACCGGCCTTCGGCATGGATCCCATCTGCGCCGGGATGACATTGTGGGTGGTAAGGCTCTTAGGCCGCCAAATCCGCCACCACGGCGTCCAGCACCGGCCATCCCCGGTCCGTCACCCTGATATTGCCATTGGGCAAGGTCTCGACAAAGCCATAGCCCTTAAGATCATCGATCTGGCGCTGGTTGATCTTACGGCCGGAAATGGCGGTGAAGCGGGAGGGCGAAATGCCCTCCTTGAGCCGCAGGCCCATGACGAGGAATTCGTCGCCCTGTTCTTCCCAGGTCAGCACGTCGTCCACCACCATGCCATGACCCTGGGCATTGACCTTTTTCTGCCAGTCGAAGGGCATTTTTTCCGCCGCCGTGGCGTGACGCTGATTGTTGATCATCAGCCTGCCATGGGCGCCCGGGCCAATGCCGGCATATTCGCCATAGCGCCAATAGAGCATATTGTGCCGGCTTTCCTGGCCAGGGCGGGCATGGTTGGAAATCTCGTAGGCCGGCAGGCCTGCGGCAGCGGTCAGTTCCTGGGTCAGCTCGTAAAAATCGGCCGAGAGGTCCTCGTCAGGCATGGCCAATTTGCCGGCCTTATGCAGGTCGAAATAGCGCGTGCCCTGCTCGATGGTCAGCTGGTAGAGGCTGATATGGCCGCGCGCCATCCAGAGCGCTTCCTTGAGCTCGTCTTCCCAATCTTCGAGCGTCTGGTGCGGACGGGCATAGATCAGGTCGAAACTGGAGCGCTCGAACACCGATTGCGCGATGCGCACGGCCGCCACGGCTTCATCCACCGTATGGCGGCGGCCCAGTTCGGCCAGCGGCTTTTCGCGCAGCGATTGCACGCCCAGCGAGACGCGATTGACCCCGGCGGTGCGAAACCCCTTGAAGCGGTCGACTTCGACGCTGGTCGGATTGGCCTCGAGCGTAATCTCGGCTTTGCGCTCGATGGTCCAGTGCCTGGCAATGGCATCGATGATCTTGCCGGTGGCCCAGGGACTCATCAGCGAGGGCGTGCCACCACCGAAAAACACCGATTGCACGACCCGGCCGGGCGTCAGCTGCGCGGCATGGGCAATCTCGCGCTCGTAAGCTGCGACATAGGCCTGTTCATCGAACGGCCCGCGATGGACATGGGAATTGAAGTCGCAATAGGGGCATTTGGACGCGCAGAACGGCCAATGCACATAGACGCCGAACAGATCATTGCTGGATGCAAGAGACATTACCGGCTCCCCCAAATGGCTGCCACAATGTGGTCAGTCCCGGGCAATCTGGTCCTCGACAAATTTGGAAAAGGCCCGGGCGCGGTGGCTGAGGCCCTGCTGCCCCGGCGCCCAGCTATGCTTGGCTTCGCTGGCCATCTGGCCAAAGGTGATGTCGTGGCCGGAGGGCATGAAGACGGGATCAAAGCCATGGCCCATTTCCCCGCGCGGCGGCCAGACAATGGTGCCATCGACCCGCCCTTCAAACAGCACGTCGCGGCCATCGGGATGGGCCAGACACAGCGTCGCCATGAAATGGGCCTGGCGCTGGCTGGGCGAGGTGGCATTGGCGGCCTGCAGCGCATCCTCGACGCGCTTCATGCCATGGCCGAAATCCTTGTTGGGACCGGCCCAATTGGCGGTGTAGACGCCGGGATCGCCGCCCAGGGCATCCACGCACAGCCCCGAATCATCACTCAGCGCCAGCATGCCCGAGGCTTGCGCGGCGGCATGGGCCTTGATGCGGGCATTTTCGGCGAAGGTGGTGCCGGTTTCGTCCGGCTCGGGCAGGTCGAGTTCGGCCGCCGAGATAATCTCGAGGCCGAAAGGTTCAAAAAGCTCCTGGAATTCGACCAGCTTGCCCTTGTTGTGCGACGCCAGAACGAGGCGGTCGCCGGCATGGAGGCGCGGGATGGCGGTCATCTTGTTGCTCCCTTGGCCTTGCCGCGCGCATCGGCAGCGCGGGCCGATTGATCCAGCGCCCGGGCCACGTCGTGCCAGAGCGCGCAGTTTTCGCCCGGCTTGGACCGGATGGGCTCGACCGGCGGCGCCTTCTGGTCGCGGGCGAGCTTTTTGAGAATCCAGCCGATCATGAGGCAAGCGCCGCTTGCTGCAACAGGGTCAGTTCACCAATGCCCTGCTCGGCCAGCGCCATCAGCGCATTGAGCTCGTCGCGGCTGAAGGGGACCTGTTCGGCCGTGCCCTGAATTTCGACAAACTTGCCCGAGCCGGTCATGACGAAATTGGCATCGGTATGGGCTTCGACATCTTCGAGATAGTCGAGATCGAGCACCGGCGCACCGCGATAGATGCCGCAGGAGACCGCGGCGACCGAATCGCGCAGCGCCTTGCCCTTGGTCAGCTTGCGCTCATCCATCCAGGCAATGGCATCGGCCAGCGCGATATAGGCGCCGGTGATCGAAGCGGTGCGGGTGCCGCCATCGGCCTCGAGCACGTCGCAATCGACGGTGATCTGGTTTTCGCCCAGCAGCTGCATATCGACCACCGCGCGCAGCGAGCGGCCGATCAGGCGCTGGATTTCCTGGGTGCGGCCCGATTGCTTGCCGGCCGTGGCCTCGCGGCGGGTGCGGCTGCCGGTGGCGCGGGGCAGCATGCCATATTCGGCGGTGACCCAGCCCTGGCCCTTGCCGCGCAGCCAGCCGGGAATGCTGGTTTCCACCGATGCCGTCACCAGCACCTTGGTATTGCCGAAGCTGACGAGGCACGAGCCTTCCGCCTTCTGGGCGACGCCGCGCTCGATTGTTACGGCGCGCATCTGGTTGGGCTCACGTCCGGAAGGCCGCATGGGCAAATCACCTGAGACAAGTCAAAGAAAAGGGCTATTAACCGCCTCTTAACCCTGATGGGCCGCGCTCACAAGCCGCGGACGCTTGGCGCGGGGCAGCAATGCCCTTAAATGAGTGCTCAGGGTTAAAGGGATAATTTGAATCTTTTCTCATGACAAAACCCCCGGAAGACTTCCTCAGCGTCCTCAATGCCCGCAGCCAGGACATCTTTAAAAAGATCGTCGAGCGCTATCTCGATACCGGCATGCCGGTGGGCTCGCGCGATCTCAGCCGCATGTTGCAGGTGGGCCTCTCGCCCGCCTCGGTGCGCAACGTCATGGCCGACCTCGAAGACCTGGGTCTGATCGCGGCGCCCCATACCTCGGCCGGCCGAGCGCCGACGCAGGAAGGCCTGCGGTTTTTTGTCGATGCCATGCTCGAAGTGGGGTCGGTGGACGAGCGCGAGCGCAGCCAGATCGCCAGCCATATCGAAGGAAGGCAGGGCCAGGTCGAGGATTTTCTGACCGAAGCGAGCCAGTTACTCTCCGGCCTCAGCCAGGGGGCAGGGGTGGTGATCGCCGCCAAATCCGACATGGTGCTGCGCCATATCGAATTCGTGCGGCTCGATGCCAGTCGGGCCATGGCCGTGCTGGTGGGGCAGGACGGGCAGGTGGAAAACCGCATCCTCGACCTGCCGCCGGGCATGGCCGCCAGCACCTTGACGCAGGCCAGCAATTATCTGGCCCATCACGTGGTCGGCCGCACCATTGCCGAAGCCCGCAAGTTTTTGGCCGAGCAACGGGCCGAACAGCGCGCCGAGCTTGATGAACTCACCCAAAAGCTGGTCGATGCCGGCATTGCCACGCTCAGCCAGGCCTCGGCCTCGAGCCAGCCGACAGTGATCGTGCGCGGCCGCGCCAATCTCATCAATGACGCCATGGCCTCGGACGACCTGGCGCGGATGCGGCAGCTCTTCGACGAGCTCGAAAGCAAGGATGGGCTGCTCGACCTGCTCGGCGACGCCGAAAAGGCGCAGGGCGTGCGCATCTTTATCGGCTCGGAAAACAAGCTCTTTTCGCTCTCGGGCTCCTCGGTGATCCTCTCGCCCTACAAGGACGCCAATGACAAGGTGGTGGGCGTCTTGGGCGTCATCGGCCCGACGCGGCTCAATTATGCGCGCATCGTGCCGGTGGTGGATTACACCGCCAATGTGATTTCGGCGATGATGGCGCGCAAGCGCTAGGGATGGCGCCACCATTGGCAAGGCTTGAAAAAACGCCTTGTTTGGCCGATATGGCAGACTAATCCCGAACTCTCTGCGGAACCCAAATTCATGATGAGCGACGAAAACGCCGCCAATGGCGATACGCCCGAAGTCGAAACCCCTGAAGTGACGCCCGAGATCGATCCGGTCGAGGCGCTGCGCGCTGAAAATGCCGAACTCAAGGACCGGGTGCTGCGCACCATTGCGGAGATGGAAAACCTGCGCAAGCGCACCGAGCGCGATGTTGCCGATACCCGTTCCTATGCCATTGCCGGCTTTGCCCGCGACATGCTCTCGGCCACCGACGCACTGAGCCGCGCCCTGCTGGTGCTGCCGGCCGAAGCCCGCGAATCGGGCGATGCGACCACCAAGAGCCTGATCGAAGGCATCGAGATGACCGAGCGCGAAATGCAGCGCCTGCTCGCCAAGCACGGCGTCAAGCCGATCGAAGCCGAAGGCCAGAAATTCGATCCGCACAAGCACCAGGCCATGTTCGAAGTCCCCGATCCCAGCCGCCCGGAAGGCACTGTCGTCCAGGTCGTCCAGGCTGGTTTCGCCATCGGCGACCGCGTGCTGCGCCCCGCCATGGTCGGCGTCGCCAAAGGCGGCCCCAGCCACGCCCCGGCCGACGAAACGGTCGACAAGAGCGTTTGACGGCCTAAGGCCAACTGACCAATCTAGGGGCGCCAGCAATGGCGCCCTTTTGTTGGGGAGGTTGGAAATCCCGCTCAAAATACGGGTGGGGATAGCGCGCCAGCGCTACCCCAAAATATCCTTGCTCATCACCCGTACCACGCCGGCTTCCGCCATGTCGGCCCAGGCCCGGGCAAGGCTGCCGGCATTGTCGATGGCCCTTGTGGCGTCTTCGATGACGGTGACGTCGTAGCCGGCCGCGGCGCCGTCGATAGCGGTCCAGCCGACGCAGAAATCGGTGGCGAGGCCGACCACATAAAGCCGGTCCACATCGCGCTCGTTGAGATAACCGGCCAGGCCCGTCAGCGTTTGCCGGTCCGCTTCCTGGAAGCCGGAATAGGAATCGATGAGGCGATTATAACCCTTGCGGATGATCAGCTGGCCATGGGGGATATCGAGATCGGCCGACAGTTCGGCGCCGTGACTGGCCCAAATACAATGGTCGGGCCAGAGAACCTGTGTGCCATAGGGCAGTTCGATGGTGTCAAACGGCGCTTTGCCTCTATGCTGGCTGGCAAAGGAAATGTGGTCGGCCGGATGCCAATCCTGGGTGAAGACCACATTGGTGAATTTTTTGGCGAGCGTATTGATCAGCGGCACGATGTCATCGCCGCCGGCAACGGCCAGATTGCCCCCGGGCAGGAAGTCATATTGCATGTCGACGACGACCAGCACGTCTGTGGGGGCGATGGTGATCGTCATGGCGCGGCTCCTTTAAAAATGGTGGCGCCAGAGTGCCCGGGGCAGGCGGGTTGGGCAAGGGCACAAGCCTGCTTGACGGGCGGAATTGCGCCTGGCGGCGGGAGAAGGCCAACAATCCACCAAAGCCATGGCAAATCCGGGCTCTGCGCGCTTGAAGCCCATGAGCCACCCCCCTATATACGCCCAAGGCCCAGCAATGGGCACATTCCAGTTGCAAGGAACCCGGCCTGCGCGGCCACGGGGCTGCTTCGCAAGGAGGGCTCCCCAATGGGTTTGCTGAAAGAGAGGCTAGAGTAATGGCTAAAGTTATCGGTATCGACCTGGGCACCACCAATAGCTGCGTCGCAGTGATGGATGGTTCGAACCCCAAGGTCATCGAAAACGCGGAAGGGGCGCGCACCACCCCCTCGATGGTCGCCTTCTCCAAGGATGGCGAGCGTCTGATCGGCCAGCCGGCCAAGCGCCAGGCGGTCACCAATCCCGAAAATACCCTGTTTGCCGTCAAGCGCCTGATCGGGCGCCGGTTTGATGATGCGGTCGTGGCCAAGGACAAGAACCTGGTCCCGTTCAAGATCGTCAAGGCCGACAATGGCGATGCCTGGGTGGAAGCTTCGGGCGACAAATATTCGCCGAGCCAGATCTCGGCCATGGTCCTGCAGAAGATGAAGGAAACCGCCGAGAGCTATCTCGGCGAGAATGTCACGCAGGCCGTCATCACCGTCCCCGCCTATTTCAACGACAGCCAGCGCCAGGCCACCAAGGATGCGGGCAAGATTGCCGGCCTTGAAGTGCTGCGCATCATCAACGAGCCCACCGCGGCCGCGCTCGCCTATGGCCTCGACAAGAAAGCCGCCGGCACGATCGCCGTCTATGACCTTGGCGGCGGCACGTTCGACGTGTCCGTGCTCGAAATCGGCGATGGCGTCTTCGAAGTGAAGTCGACCAATGGCGACACGTTCCTGGGTGGCGAAGACTTCGACATGCGCCTGGTCGATTATTTTGCCGACGAGTTCAAGAAAGAGCAGGGCATCGACCTGCGCAATGACAAGCTGGCTCTGCAGCGCCTCAAGGAAGCTGCCGAAAAGGCCAAGATCGAACTCTCGAGCTCGACCCAGACCGAAATCAACCTGCCCTTCATCACGGCAGACGCTTCGGGCCCCAAGCACCTGACGCTCAAGCTCAGCCGCTCCAAGTTCGAATCGCTGGTCGATGACCTGATCAACAAGACCGTCGAGCCCTGCAAGCAGGCGCTCAAGGATGCCGGCCTCACCGCGGCCCAGATCGACGAAGTCGTGCTGGTCGGTGGCATGAGCCGCATGCCCAAGGTGCAGGAAGTGGTCAAGCAGCTCTTTGGTAAAGAGCCGCACAAGGGCGTCAATCCGGACGAAGTCGTGGCTTTGGGCGCTGCCATTCAGGCCGGTGTGCTGCAGGGCGACGTCAAGGACGTGCTGCTGCTCGACGTGACCCCGCTGTCGCTGGGCATCGAAACGCTGGGTGGCGTCTTCACCCGCCTGATCGATCGCAATACGACCATCCCGACCAAGAAGAGCCAGACCTTCTCGACCGCCGAGGACAGCCAAAGCGCCGTGACCATCCGCGTGTTCCAGGGTGAACGCGAAATGGCCGCCAACAACAAGCTCTTGGGCAATTTCGACCTGACCGGCATTCCGCCGGCACCGCGCGGCGTGCCGCAGATCGAAGTGACCTTCGACATCGATGCCAATGGCATCGTGCAGGTTTCGGCCAAGGACAAGGGTACCGGCAAGGAGCAGCAGATCCGCATCCAGGCTTCGGGTGGTCTTTCCGATGCCGACATCGAAAAGATGGTCAAGGAAGCCGAGCAGAATGCCGAGGCCGACAAGGCCAAGCGCGAAGCCGTCGAAGCCAGGAACCAGGGCGAAAGCCTGATCCACTCGACCGAAAAGTCGCTCAAGGAATATGGCGACAAGGTCACGGCCGAGGACAAGACCGCCATCGAAACCGCGATCGCCGACCTCAAGGGCGTGATCGAGGGCGAGGATGGCGAGGCGATCAAGGAAAAGACCGCCGCTCTGGCCGAAGCCTCGATGAAGCTGGGCGAAGCCATGTACAAGGCCAGCCAGGCGGAAGCCGAAGCCAAGGCCAATGGCACCGCCGATGAGGACGAAGACGATGTCGTCGACGCCGATTTCGAAGAGGTCAAGGACGACGACGACAAGAAATCGGCCTAAGCCCGGTTTTGAATTTTTGCAGAAGGGGTCCGGCGCAAGCCGGGCCCTTTTTGTTTGGCTGCGCATTTGGGGCAGGGCACCCACCCTCCCCCTTGTGGGGAGGGAAGCGAGATAGGACTTAGCCCTTTGCTAAGTCCGTGATCGAGCAGGGTGGGGGTATGCCTCCGCAGACTCGGTGCGTGTTGCTCCACCCCCACCCAACCTCCCCCATCAAGGGGGAGGTGCTGGCCCGTGGCTCTCCGTTCTCGTGCCATTCGAGCGTAGCTCTCATAGCCTGCTCGCCTTAAATCGCTCCACCGGCGCTATTTCCCCGGCCTCTGGCCGGACGGGTCGCAGTTTCACGTGAATCACCGCCGCAAAAACAGCACGATTGGGCCTAAATGCCGGCCGAATGGGGGGATCAAACGTAAGGCAGCAACAGCGAGGTGGCCTCATGACCGATTCCAGCGCGAACCTGCCGGAGCAGGCAGCCAATATGGATAATATCGGGCGCATTGCCGAACTGATCGGCGGCGATCCCATGGCCCGGCTCGATACCGATATGAAGCATGTGCTCGACGCCCTGGCCGAATTGGGCGCGCGGCCCCTGGAGCAATCGACGCCCGCCTCCGCGCGGCGCCAGCCCAAGGCCGCCGATGCCATTGCCGGTATTCTGGCCCTGCAGACTCGCGAGCCCGCCGATGATGGCGTCACCGCCGAAGATATCAGCATCGAAACGGGCGAGGAGACGAGCCTGCCCGGCCGGCTCTACCGACCGTTGGGCCTGCTCAGCCGGCTCAATCCGATGATCCTCTATTTCCACGGCGGCGGCTTTGTCACCGGCGATCTCGATACCCATGATGCCTCGGCCCGGGCCCTGGCGCGGCGCACCGGCGCCATGGTGATTTCGGTCGCTTACCGATTGGCGCCCGAACACCGGTTTCCCGCGGCCCATGACGATGCCTGGGCCGCCTGGAAATGGCTGGTCGCCAAGGCACGCGAATTGGGTGGCGATCCACGCCGGCTGGCCATTGCCGGCGAGGATGCAGGCGCCAATCTGGCAGCCAATGTCGCGCTGCGGGCCCGCAAGGAGCGGGTCACCCAACCCGTGCACCAATTGCTGATCCACCCCATTGCCGGCAGCGATCTCACCACCGCCTCCTATGGCGCGACCCTGCGCGCCCGGCCGATCGGGCTGGGCGCCATGCGCTGGCGTTTCCGCCACCTCTTTGAGGATGCCGAGTCCATCAAGGACAAGCGCATTGACCTCGTCTCGCGCGACGATTGGCGCGGCGTCGCGCCGGCCACCATCGTGCTGGCCGGGATCGATCCCCTGCGCTCGGAAGGCGAGGCCCTGGCCGAAGCGCTCGAGGCCGCCCATGTCCCGGTCAATTGCTGGGTCTATGACGGGGTGACGCAGGGCTTTTTCGGCCTCGGTGTCCTGGTCACCAAGGCGCTGTTCGCCCAGGGCGACGCCGCCGATGCGCTCAGCAAGGCCTTCATGTCCGACCGGCGCGGATGAGCTGCCCACAGCGCCGAATCAGCAATGTTGAACCCGGTGCCGTCGCTTGCTAAGAGCGGCGGCACAGGTTTTGCCCGTTATGCAAGCCCCAGCCCCTTGCGGGGAGCGGGGTTGATTGCCATCTAGGGGCTTGACGTGGGGCTGGTTTGATCAGGGGCGCAAGCGCCCCCAAAATGCATTCGGAGTTGTTTTCTTGGCCAAGCGGGATTTTTACGAGGTGCTCGGCGTCGCAAGAGACGCTGACGATGCCGCCCTTAAGAGCGCCTATCGCAAGCTCGCCATGCAGCACCACCCCGACCGCAACCATGGCAATTCCGAAGCCGAGGCCAAGTTCAAGGAGTTGAGCGAAGCCTATGACACGCTCAAGGATGGCCAGAAGCGCGCCGCCTATGACCGGTTCGGCCATGCCGCCTTCGAAAATGGCGGCGGCGCACGCGGCCCCGGCGGCTTCGGCAGCGATTTCAATTCCTCCATGTCCGATATTTTCGAGGACATTTTCGGCGACTTCATGGGTGGCGGCCGCCGCGGCGGCGGGGGTGGCGCGGCGAAGCTCCGCGGCGCCGACCTGCGCTACAATCTCGAAATCAGCCTCGAAGAGAGCTTTGCCGGCCGCACCGTCGAAATCGACGTACCGACCCTGGTCGGTTGCACCACCTGCGATGGCTCGGGCGCCAAGCCGGGCACCGGCACCCATACCTGCCGGCAGTGCAATGGCCATGGCAAGGTGCGCGCGGCCCAGGGCTTTTTCACCATCGAGCGCACCTGCCCGGTCTGCCAGGGCCGTGGCCAGATGATGGACCAGCCCTGCACCGATTGCGGTGGCCAGGGACGTCGTCAGGAAAACCGCAAGCTTTCGGTCGATATCCCAAAAGGCATCGAGGACGGCACGCGCATCCGCCTCGCCAATGAGGGCGAAGCGGGCCTGCGCGGCGGCCCCCCGGGCGATCTCTATATTTTCATTTCGATCCGCCCGCATGAGCTGTTCCAGCGCGATGGCGCCGATCTCTATGCCCGCATTCCCATCGCCATGACCACGGCCGCTTTGGGCGGGGAATTCGAAGTGCCCACGCTCGACGCCACCCGCGCCAAGGTCAAGGTCGCCGCCGGCACCCAGCCGGGCCAGCGCGTCCGCCTCAAGGGCAAGGGCATGCCGGTGCTGCGCAGCAAGGATGTCGGCGACCTCTATGTGCAGCTCGATATCGAAACGCCCCAGGCGCTGAGCCGCAAGCAGCGCGAACTGCTCGAGGAGTTCGCCCGCCTCGAGACGGAAGAAAACAGCCCCACCTCGGGCGGCTTTTTCGACAAGCTCAAGAAGATGTTCGAGGCTTAGGGGCTCCACATCCACCGGGTGGGTAAGGCGTTATCGAACGCTCAACCCTGAACATAGCTCGGGTCCATCCACACCACTTCCCAGATATGGCCATCGAGATCGGCAAAGGCCTTGCTGACCATGAAGCCATAGTCATCGCCGGGCCGCACCTGGGTGCCGCCGGCCGCGATAGCCTTGTCGAAAAGCTCGCCCACCGCCTCGCGGCTGTCGCGGGAAATAGCGATCAGCACTTCGCTCACCGTCTTGGCGTCGGCAATGGTCTTGGGGGTGAATTGCTTGAATTTTTCATGCGTCAGCAACATGGAGAAAATGTTCTCCTCGATCACCATGGCGGCCGCCGTCTCGTCGGTGAACTGGGGATTGAAGGAAAAGCCGAGCTTGCCGAAAAAGGCCTTCGAGGCTTCGAGATCGGCAACGGGCAGGTTGATGAAGATATTGGTGGCCATGTGATTGCTCCTATTACTAAAGCATTTACTTAAGTTAAACGCCGCGGCGCAGCCGAGTCAAGCCCGGCTCTTGCCGAAGGGATAAGGCACAGGCAAAGTCCTTCCGTTACACCAGGATTTTCCCACCCATGCCGACTGCTCTCACCCTTTCCGGCTCCATCCGCACCGGATCGTATAATCGTCTGCTCCAGGCCCATGTCGGGCGCAAGCTCGAGGCGGCCGGTGTCGCCGTTACCGCGCTCGATCTCGGCGATTTCGACATGCCGATCTTCAATGAGGATCTCGAACCCGACAATGTGCCCGAGGCGGCGGTACGACTGGCCGAACTCTGGCGCAGCCATGACATCATCTTCATTGCCAGCCCCGAATATAATGGCGGGGTGTCCCCACTCATGGTCAACACCCTGGCCTGGGTCAGCCGCCAGCGGCCCAGCCCCTTCCGGCATGCCATTTTCGGCATTGGCGGGGTCAGTTCGGGCAAGTATGGCACGATCTGGGCGCTGAGCCATTTGCGCGAATCGCTGACCAAGGCCGGGGCGCTGGTGGTGCCGACGCTGCTGGGCATCGGCCCGGCCAGCGAGGCCTTTGACGAGACCGGCGCCCCGGTCGAGCCGGCCATCATCCGCAAGATCGAACAATTGGTCGAAGAACTGACCCATTTTTCGCGGGGCTAGAAACCATGCTGGCGCTCTATCTCACCCATCCCCAGGTTGCGATGGACCCCGATGTGCCCGTGCCGCTCTGGGGCCTGTCCGAGGAAGGAAAACGCCGCGCCCAGGCTTTTGCAGCGCGCGGCGTCGTACCGCGTGGGGCGGCGATCTTTTCGAGCAGCGAAACCAAGGCGGTCGAGCTGGCCGAAATCATCGCCGCGGTGACAGAGGGGCCGATCGTGAGCGACCACAGAATGGGCGAGAACGATCGCAGCGCTACCGGCTTCCTGCCGCCCGAATTGTTCGAGGCCACGGCCGACCGCTTCTTTGCCGAACCGGAAACCAGCGTCGATGGCTGGGAGCGGGCCATTGATGCCCAGGCCCGTATCGTAAGCGCGGTCGAGACGGCCATGGCCGGCGTTTCCAGCGATACGGTCGTCATATTCTGCGGCCATGGCGCGGTGGGGTCCCTGCTCAAATGCCATGTCGGCCGGCGGACCATCGACCGGGCGGAAGACCAGGGCCGGACCGGCGGCACGGGGGGCGGCAATGGCTTTGTCTTCGACTTTGCCAATCGCCGGCTCCACAGCGAATGGACGCGCATCGAGGACATTGCCATGGGCTGGCATCGCGGCTGAGGCTTGCGGCGCAACGGGTTTTGCTTTAACGCGGCAATGATAGCGACATTGGAGGAAAACTCATGGCTGGCCAGTTGATCGTGGGCCTCGACGTTTCGTCACGCGCGCGCGCCGAGGAAATCGTCTCGCTGCTGGGTGACAGCGTCGATTTCTACAAGATCGGCTACCAGTGCTTTTATGGCGCCGACGGCTATGCGCTGGGCCGCGACCTGCTCAAGGCCGGCAAGAAAGTCTTCTTCGATCTAAAACTCCTCGATATCGACAATACGGTCGAAAAGGGCGTCGCCGCCATCGCTGCGACCGGCGCGACCATGCTGACCGTCCATGCCTATCCCAAGGCCATGCGCGCCGCCGCCAAGGCGGCCGAAGGCTCCGATCTCTGCGTGCTGGGCGTCACGGTGCTGACCTCGATGGACGATGCCGATGTCAAGGATGCCGGCTATGCCCGCGACGCCGCAGGGCTGGTGGCCCTGCGGGCGCAGCAGGCGCGCGATGCCGGCATTGGCGGGGTGGTAACCTCCCCGCATGAAGCCGAAATGGTGCGCACCATCCTTGGGCACAAAATGTTCATCGTCACCCCCGGCATCCGCCCGGCCGGCTCGGCCCTGGGCGATCAGAAGCGCGTCATGGCCCCGGCTGAAGCTTTGGCACTGGGCGCGACGCATCTGGTGGTGGGGCGGCCGATCATTGCCGCGCCCGATCCCAAGGCGGCGGCCATCGGCATCCTCAATGAAATGAACAGCGGATCGCGACTGGCATGAGGGGGTTTTCGGCCTGTATCGACATGCTCTTCGTGCCGGAAACGGCCGATGTGGCGCAGCGCATTCACCTGGCCAAGGCCGCCGGGGTGCAAGCGGTGGAATTCTGGATGTGGTCCAACAAGGACCTCAACGCCATCGAGGACGCCTTGGGCGCCACCGGACTGGCTTTGGCCGGCATCGTCGCCGAGCCCTTTGCCGAACTGACCCGGACCAGCGACCACAATCGCTTCCTCGACGGGCTGGCGCAAAGCCTTGCCGTAGCGCAGCGGCTGGGCACCAAGGTGATGATCGCCCAGGCCGGCCCCTTGCTCGAGGGCGTATCGCGCGAAAGCCAGCATGATGCCCTGACCGAGGCCATGGCCCGCTCGGCCGATGTGCTCAAGGGCTCAGGCGTGCAGCTGGCGCTCGAGCCGCTCAATATCCTGGTCGATCACGCCGGCTATTTTTTGCATTCGACGACAGAAGGACTGGATATCGTCGATGCCGTCAACCGCCCGGAAATCGCGCTGCTCTACGACCTCTACCATTCCATGGTCATGGGCGAAGTGCCCCAGGACGTCTTGGCCGGCCGCGTCGATCGCATCGCCCATATCCACGTCGCCGATCGCCCGGGCCGCAACCAACCCGGCACCGGCGGCCTGCCGCTGCGCGAAAGCCTCGATTGGCTCAGCAGCCAAGGCTATGGCGGCTATACCGGGCTGGAATTCAAGCCGACCGGCGAGACTGCCGTGGCGCTGGATGAAACGCGATTGGCGCTGGCTCGGTAATGCCCGCTTGGGGGAGGCCAGGCGATTGTCCTCGATCCCTCCCCATCGTCATCACCCGGCTCGTCCGGGTGATCCATACTCCAGCAAGTGCCAACCCAAGAATGGATTGCCCGGACGAGCCGGGCAATGACGATCGTTGGACGTGTGGTGGAAGAAGTAGCGAACTACCCCGCCAGCCCATGCGCCTCCGCCAGCCCGGTCAGCTCCACCAGCGGCCGTGCCCCGATATGGCTGATGACCTCGGATGCCGCCAGGCACCCCATCTTGAGGGCCGATTCCATCGTCTGCCCGCGCGCCATGCCGAGCAAAAACCCTGAGGCAAAGAGATCCCCCGCGCCGGTGGCATCCACGACCCTGTCGACCGGAAAGGCCGGAACCGAGGTGATCTCGCCATTATAAACCGCCATGGCCCCATCGGCGCCCATGGTGATGGCGGCGAGTTCGGCATCCTTGGCGATTTCGCGCACCGCTTCGCCCAGATCATCGGTCTGGTACAGCGATTTCAGCTCATGCACATTGGCAAAGACATAGTCGATGGTCTTGGAGCGGATCAGGTCCAGGAATTCGGCGCGGTAGCGATCGACGCAGAACGGGTCGCTTAGCGTAAAGGCCGCCGCGCGCTCGTTCTTGTGGGCATAGTGGGCGGCGAGGATAAAGGCCTTCTTGGCCTCGACCGGGTCCCACAAAAAGCCCTCCATATAGGTGATGGAGGCGCTGCCGATTTCGTCGGGGCGGATATCGGCCTCGGTCAATTGGTGGCAGGCGCCCAGATAGGTGTTCATCGTCCGCTCGCCATCCTCGCTGAGGAAGATCATGGAGCGGGCGGTCAGCGCGCCGTTCTTGAGGCGGCTGGTGCCGTAATGCACGCCGATGGCGTCGAGATCGCTTTCGAACACATCGCCCAAGGGGTCATCGGCCACCTTGCCGACAAAGGCCGCGCGGCCGCCCAAAGAGGCGACACCCGCGGCGGTATTGGCGGCCGATCCGCCCGAAATCTGCTGCCGGGTCAGTGGCATCTTGCCATAGAGCTCCTCGGCCCGATCGGTATCGATCAGATGCATGATGCCTTCGCTCATGCCCTCGCGTTCGATAAAGCCTGGCTCCACCGGCGCGATAATGTCGACAATCGCATTGCCGATGGTGAGGACGTCAAAACGGGTCTGGGACATGCAGGGGTCCGCCGATGAGGGAAAAATACCGACGCCCGGTTTAGACGGCCAGGGCGCGGCGGGCAAGCCTTAGAGGTGTTTGGCGGGCACGGTCTGCCTCCCTCCCCCTTGAGGGGAGGGATTGAGGGTGGGGGTGTCGAGCTATCCACCGGCATGGAGCGTGCTGGGACCGCGACACCCCCACCCTAGCCCTCCCCTCAAGGGGGAGGGGATTGGATCGGGGCTTCCACCATGCAGAGAAAAGACCCCATCCATCAAAGATGCTCAACGATCTCGGCGATCAGCGCTTCGGTGTCCTCGCCCGCCCGGATGGCGATCTGGCCATCGAGCAACAACACCGCCAGCCCATGCACCCTTGCCCAGGCGGCGAGCGCGGCGATGCGGCCGGTCCTGGTGTCGCCGCCGCTGATATGGCGCAGGGTATCGAAGGCCATGTCGGCCGCCATGCGCAGGCCGGGGCGGCCGTCCTTCTTGAGCTGGGGCGAGAACATCAGCCGGAAGAGGTTGGCATTGTCGAGCGCGAAGAGCACATAGGTCTTGCCCATGGCCGCCATCAGATCGGGCGGGTTGGTGCCGGGAATCGCCTCCATGGCGGCGGTGAAGCGCTGGAAGCCAGTGACAGCCAAAGCCTCGAGCAAAGCCGCCCGGCTATCGAAATGCCGATAGGGCGCCGCCGCCGAAACGCCGACGGCCCGCGCCAGGTCGCGCAGGCCCAGCCCGGCCTCGCCATCGCGTTCCAGAATGAGCAGCGCCGCTTCGAGCAGGGCTTGGCGGAGATTGCCGTGGTGATAAGGCGCGTTTGATGATGATGTTGACATTGATCACATGAAGGAGCAGATATGTGAACATTGATAACATGGAGCGTTGAGGGCTCGCAAATGGATATCGGACTTCTCCTCGCCATTGCCCATCATCTGGCGGTCTTTACCCTGGTCGGCATCATAGCCGCCGAATTCGCCCTGCTGCGCCCGGGCATTGCCGGACCCCGCCTCAACCAGCTGGCCAGGATCGATGGTGCCTATGGCGGGGTGGCGATGCTGGTGATCGTCGTGGGGTTTGCCCGCGTCTTCTTCGGCGGCACGGATGCGAGCTATTACCTCACCAATTATGCCTTCTGGGCCAAGATGGCGGCCTTCCTCGTGGTGGGCCTGCTCTCGATCCAGCCGACGCTGTCGCTGCTGCGCTGGCGCAAGCGCCTAGCCAGCGAGCCGGACTTTACCCCGCCCGCCGGCGAAATCGCGACCAGCCGCAAATTCGTGCATGGCGAAGTCGCCATCCTGGTGCTGATCCCGATTTTCGCCGCCGCCATGGCGCGGGGCTATGGCGTCGCCTAGGCACCCTTGGGCAGCGGCGTCTTCGGCTCAAACCGGCACCATTGAGCAATGGCGCAACGCCAGCATTCCGGCTTGCGCGCCTTGCAGACATAGCGGCCGTGCAGGATCAGCCAATGATGGGCATGCAGCAGATAGTGCGGCGGCACGGCCTTGAGCAAAGCCTGCTCTACCGCCAGCGGCGTCGCGCCCGGCGCCAGTCCGGTGCGATTACCGACGCGAAACAGGTGGGTATCCACCGCGATAGTGGGCTGCTTGAACCAGATATTGAGCACCACATTGGCCGTCTTGCGGCCCACGCCGGGCAGGGCTTCGAGCGCCTCGCGATCCTCGGGCACTTCCCCGCCATGCCGCTCCAGCAGCAATTGGCTCAGCGCGAAGACATTCTTGGCCTTGGTGCGGAAGAGGCCGATGGTCTTGATCTCAGCCTCGATTCTCTCCTGCCCCAAAGCCACCATGGCGGCAGGCGAGGGGGCCAGTTCGAACAGCCGCTTGGTCGCCTTATTGACCCCGGCATCGGTCGCCTGGGCCGACAGCACCACCGCCACCAGCAGGGTAAAGGCGTTGATATAGTCGAGCTCACCCTTGGGCTCGGGCTCGATTTCATGAAACCGGGCGAAGATGGCTTCGATATCCGCCTTGGGCAGGCTCTTCACTTTTTTTGCCACGGCCATTCTCTCGACACTGATTCTGCGCCTATAGTCTTTCCCAGAGACAGCCATGCCGATGCAAGCCACAACCACTTCGCCGCTGTTTGCCGCGGAACTGACGCCTCACCGCGCCCTGGGCCGGGGCGGCCGGCGGCTTGTCGCGGCCCTGGTGATTCTGCTGGTCCTGTCGCCCCTGCTGCTGGTCCTCTCCGGCTCGATCTGGGCCATGGTGGGTTTTGTGGCGCTCGACGGCGTAGCAATCGCCCTTACCTTCTACTTTTCCGCGCGCCGGGGCAAACGGCGCGAGATCGTGCGCATGTGGTCCGATCAGCTGGAGATTGCCAGTATCGACGCCAAGGGCGACCGCGTGCTGCGCCGCTTCGAGCCGCGCCTGGTGCGGCTGGTGCTCGAGCGGGACGATAATGAAAAAACCCTGGCGCTGCGCCTGCGCTCCGGCCGGGAGGACCTGGAAATCGGCGCCTTTCTTAATGGCGACGACAAGGCCAGTTTCGCCAAGGCCTTTGGCACGGCCCTGCGCAAAGCCCGAGCCTAGAAGAGCCCGTCAAAACCGGGTCGCATTCCCACCCGCAAATGCCTAGATCATCCCATGACCAAAAGAGATCATGGGTGTTCCGATGAACCAGATCATGCCCCTTACGCCCGACACCGATTACGAAACCATCCAGGCCGCCATCCGCTATCTCAGCGAAAACGGACCGGACGTTGCCGACCTGCCGCGCTTTGCCCGCGCATTGGGACTGACCGAGCGACAATTGACCGACCTGTTCCGTCGCTGGTGCGGGCTCAGCCCCAAAAGCTTTGCCCAGGCGGTGGCGCTCGACCATGCCAAGAGCCTGTTGCGCGCGCGGGAAAGCGTGCTCGACACCACCTATCAGGTGGGCCTGAGCTCGACGTCCCGCCTGCACGACCTGTTCGTGGCCTATGAAGCCATGCCGCCCGGCATTTTCCGCGCCGGCGGGGAAGGGCTCGACATGGTCTGGGGCGTCGCGCCCTCGCCCTTCGGGCTCGCCGTGGTCACCGCCACCGAATATGGCATGTCGGGCCTGGGCTTTGCCGATGCCAATACCAGCGTCGAACAGGCTTTCGAGGACCTGGCCAATCGCTGGCCCAAGGCCCGCTTCACCCGCAACGATGCCCGCGTCGCCCCGATGATCGCCCAGGCTTTCGACCCCGCCCGCTGGTCGGCCGATCGGCCGGTCCGGGTGGTGCTGATCGGCACGGACTTTGAAGTCAAAGTCTGGGAAACCCTGCTCAAGATTCCGGTCGGGCAGGCCACCACCTATTCAGCCGTCGCCAATCATATCGGCCGGCCGACGGCATCCCGCGCCGTGGGCGCGGCGGTGGGCAAGAACCCGATCAGCTTCGTCGTGCCCTGCCATCGCGTGGTGGGCACATCAGGCGCGCTCACCGGCTATCACTGGGGCGTACCGCGCAAGCGGGCCATCCTGGGCTGGGAAGCCGGCGTCATCTCCGCCGCGCATTAAGTTTCACGTGAATCTATCTCCACCTCTCCCTCGGGGGAGAGGTCGACGCGCAGCGGCGGGTGAGGGGGCCCTTGGGCACTCACTCCCCACCCCTACCGCATCTCCCTCGGGCCTGACCCGAGGGCCATTCTCAACCCGGCACAAGCAGCGAGAGGCCCTCGGGCCAAGCCCGAGGGAGATGCGGTGGTTGGGGTTGGCTACGGCCCCCCTAAATCTCCACCCGCGCTTCCAGCTGCCCCTCGGCCCCGATCTTGTAAACCGTGGGCTGGCCCGTCCCGATTTCCCGCTTCAGAATCTGTTCCGGCGTCAGCGCTTCGATCGCCATCACCATGGCCCGCAGCGAATTGCCGTGGGCGGCAATCAGCACGGTCTTGCCGGCCTTGAGCAGAGGCAGGATTTCGGCCTCGTAATAGGGCAGGGTGCGGGCCGCGGTATCCTTGAGGCTTTCACCGCCCGGCGGGGGCACGTCATAGGAGCGGCGCCAGATCAGCACCTGTTCCTCGCCCCATTTGGCGCGGGCGTCATCTTTGTTGAGACCCGACAGGTCCCCATAATCGCGTTCATTGAGCGCGATATTGCGGGTGATGGTGACGTTGAGAATGTCCATCTCTTCCAGCATCAGGTCCAGCGTGTGCTGGGCGCGGCGCAGGGCGGAGGTGTAATAGAGATCGGGCACGATGCCCTTGGCCTTGAGCGCCTTGCCGGTGGCGCGGGCTTCGCCAATGCCCTTTTCGGTCAGGTCCGGATTGCGC
>DATMSY010000159.1:0-6512 GCA_035565135.1 Devosia sp. | reverse complement strand
GCCGGCGGCGCCTGAAGCGCCGCGCCAGGGCTGGTTTGCCCGCCTGGCATCCGGCCTCAAGCGCTCCTCCGACCAGCTCAGCGGCTCGATCACCTCGGTCTTTACCAAGCGCAAGCTCGATGCGGCGACGCTGGATGAACTCGAAGACGTGTTGATCCAGGCCGATCTGGGCATTGAGACGGCCATGGCCATCACCGAAACCCTGCGCCGCGACCGCTTCGACAAGGACGTGACCGGCGAGGATGTGCGTGCCGTGCTGGCCGCCGAGGTGGAAAAGGTGTTGGCCCCCGTCGCCCGGCCGCTGGTGATCGATGCCGGCCAGAAGCCCTTCGTCATCCTGATGATCGGGGTCAATGGCTCGGGCAAGACCACCACGATCGGCAAGCTGGCGCAGAAATTTGCCGCGGAGGGCAAATCGGTCATGCTGGCCGCCGGCGACACCTTCCGCGCTGCCGCCATCGAGCAACTCCAGATCTGGGGCCAGCGCACCGGCGCCCCCGTTATCGCCCGCCCCGCTGGGGCCGATGCCTCGGGACTGGCTTTCGACGCCATGACCCAGGCGCAGGCCGAAAATCGCGATATTTTGATCATCGACACGGCCGGACGCCTGCAGAACCGCGACGAGCTGATGAACGAATTGGAAAAGGTCATAAGGGTCATCAAGAAGGTCGACCCCTCGGCCCCGCACGCGACGCTTTTGACGCTCGACGCTACGACCGGCCAGAATGCCATGCGCCAGGCCGAAGTCTTCGGCCAGCGGGCCGGGGTGACCGGGCTGGTCATGACCAAGCTGGACGGCACGGCGCGCGGCGGCATTCTTGTCGCCATCGCCAAAAAGTTCGGCCTTCCGGTGCATTTTATCGGGGTGGGTGAGGGCGTCGATGATCTCGAACCCTTTGCCGCTGCAGATTTCGCCCGCGCCATTGCCGGCCGCGACTAAGGCTCAGCCGCAATCTGACCACGCTCGCGGACTAACCCTTTGCTTGCATCATCGCTCGCCTGCGCCCACATTGCGGCAGCGCCGAATTTGAAAAGCTAGACAGCATGACCGAAAAAACCGCCGAATCCGAGGTCAATTGGGACGAGCTTCGCCCCCAGCTCATCAAGATGGGGCTCGAACTGGGTCCGCTGATCGTGTTCTTCATCGCCAATGCGCGGGCCGATATCTTCGTCGCCACGGCCTGGTTCATGGGCGCCATGGTAGTGTCGCTGGTGCTGACCTGGGCGATTCTCAAAAAGATCGCCGTCATGCCGCTGGTGACCGGCGCGGTCGTGCTGGTGTTCGGCGGGCTGACGCTGTGGCTACAGGACGACACCTTCATCAAGATCAAGCCGACCATCACCAATTCGCTGTTCGGCGCGGTGCTGCTGGGCGGCTTGCTGTTCGGCCATTCGCTGCTGAAATATGTGTTCGGCGATGTTTATAAGCTGCGCCCCGAAGGCTGGAGCAAGCTGACTCTGAACTGGGGTATTTTCTTCTTCGTCCTCGCCATCCTGAATGAGGTGGTCTGGCGCGGCGGCAATGCCTATTTCCCCAATGACCCCAAGGCGGCCACGGACCTGTGGGTGGCGTTCAAGGTGTGGGCCACCATGCCGCTGACCGTACTGTTCTCGATCAGCCAGGTGTCATTGCTCAGCAAATATGCCCCGGTGGCCGAACCCAAGCAGGTGCCGCCCATCGTGGTGGAAAGCTAGCAAGCTCCGGCATGGCGTGGCTCTTTATCAGAGCCCGCCCATCTTGCAGATGAAATCCCATTCGGCCGCGCTGACCTTGGAGACCGAGAGCCGCGAGAGCTTGACCAGCTCTAGATTTTCCAGCTCCGGCGTGGCCTTGATCGTAGCCAGCGTCACCGGCTTGGGCAGGGGTTTGACCGCTTCCACATCGACGCATTCCCACACCACCTTGCCCTTGTCATTGGGCTCGGCGGTGCTGTCGGGATGGGCGAGGGCGATCACCTTGATGATGCCCACGATCTCCTTGCCGATATTGGAATGGTAGAAAAAGGCCAGATCGCCCAGCGCCATGGCCTTCATATTGTTGCGCGCCGCATAATTGCGCACGCCATGCCATTGCTCGGGCTCGCCGCGCTTGGTCTTGGCCATCATGTCCTCGAAGGAGAAGACATCGGGCTCCGATTTCATCAACCAATAGGCCATTCGCTTCAGTCCTTTTTGGTCGTGTTGTTGATCGCCAGCCGCCAGGGCTTGATCTCGTAGCTGGCAAAAATGCCGGCTTCGATAAAGGGATCAGCCAGAAAGCTCGCCGTGGCGTCCTCGATGGTTTCGGCCTCGAGTACCATCAGCGACCCCTCGGGCACGCCGGCGTCGTTCAACAAGGCGCCGGCCAGCACCAATTTATTACCCAGACTGTTGAGATGGTCCAGATGCACCGGGCGCACCGCCGTCCGCTGCTCGCTATTGCCCGGCTTGTCCTTGGCGATCATGGCAAAAAGCATCGATTAATCCTCGCGTTTGAGCGGGCGGGACATCAGCCCCGCCACCACTGTGGCAATATTGGCTTTCCCGCTCAGCACGGCCTCGACGGCATGCACCAGCGGCGCATCGACGCCAAGGCTTTTGGCCAGCGCATCGGCGACCGGCGTCGTAGCGACGCCTTCAGCCAGCTTGGCGCCCCCGGCAATAATCTCGTCCACCGTCTGGCCGCGCCCCAGCGCCATGCCGAACTGGTAATTGCGCGACTGCACCGAGGTGCAGGTCAGCGTCAGGTCGCCCAGCCCGGCCAGCCCGGTCAGCGTCGTGGCCGAGCCGCCCATGGCGGTGACCATGCGGGCCATTTCGGCATAGGCCCGGGCGATCAGCGCCGAACGGGCCGAGGCACCAAGATCAGCGCCCTCCACCGCGCCGCAGGCCAGCGCATAGACATTCTTGAGCGCTCCGGCGACTTCGACGCCAATGCGGTCATCGGCGGCATAGGGGCGGAAGCTGGGGCCGGCCAGGGCCGAAGCCAGCGCCGAAGTCTGCGTTGCGTCGTCCCCCGCCAGCGTTACCGCCGTGGGGCGGCCCGCCGCGACATCGGCGGCAAAGCTGGGGCCGGACAGCACGAAGGGAATGGCCTCGGACGCCATGTCGAAGAGGATTTCGCTCTGCCGGTCCAGCGTGCCGGTTTCGAGCCCCTTGGCCGAAAGCACCACCGGCTTGCCCGCCAGCAGATGCGGTGCCAAAGCGCCCAGCGCGGCGCGGCTGGCTTGGGCGGGAACGGCGAGAATGATGATGTCGGCGGGGCCGGCTTCAGTGGAAGCGGTGATGTTGTGATGCAGTGCCTGCGCGCC
The DNA here is from genome assembly GCA_035565135.1 of Devosia sp. Classification (GTDB taxonomy): domain Bacteria; phylum Pseudomonadota; class Alphaproteobacteria; order Rhizobiales; family Devosiaceae; genus Devosia. The sequence goes on along the minus strand of DATMSY010000159.1, from coordinate 3,222 downwards.
GAGATAGCGGGCATTGGTGTGGCTGGCATTGATTTCGGCGACCTGGTCCGCGTCGCGCGCCACCAGCGACACGCTGCGTCCGGCCATTGCCGCGGCCTGGGCCAAGGCGGTGCCCCAGGCCCCGCCGCCAATGACGCTGACGCTTTCAAGCCGCATCGTGGGTCACCTTCATATCGGGCAGATCGAGCGGCCAGCGCGGTCGGGCGGTGAAATCGAGCTGGTCGGTGGCGCCCAAAGCAAAGCGCTCCGCGCCGGCCCAGGCCACCATGGCGCCATTGTCGGTGCAGAGCGCAATCGGCGGCACGATCAGGGTAGCGCCCGCTGCGGCGCAGGCTTTGTCCAGGGCCGCAGCGATGGTCCGATTGGCCGCGACGCCACCGGCAACCACGAGCTGCGGCTTATGCTCCGGCAATTCGGCCTTGAAGCGCGCCAGCGCCTGCCCGGCACGGACGGAGACGACTGCAGCCACCGCCGCCTGAAAACTGGCAGCGATATCGGCAACGTCCTGGTCCGATAGCGGCGCCAAGGCTTCGGCTTGCAGCCGCACGGCGGTCTTGAGGCCGGAAAAGGAAAAATCGAGCCGCGCCTCGCGCAGCAGGGGTCGCGGGAATTTGAAGCGCTTGGGATCGCCCGATTTGGCAATGGCCTCTACCGCCGGGCCGCCCGGATGACCAAGGCTGAGGAGCTTGGCAACCTTGTCGAAGGCTTCGCCCAGCGCATCGTCGATCGTCGTGCCCCAGCGCTCGTAATCGCCGACGCCGCGCACCAGCACGAATTGGCTATGCCCGCCCGAGACCAGCAGCATGAGATAGGGGAATTTGACCCCATCGGTCAGCCGCGCCGTCAACGCATGGGCCTCGAGGTGATTGACCGCGATCAGCGGCTTATCGAGCGCCGCCGCCAGCGCCTTGGCGGTGGTGAGGCCCACCAGCACGCCGCCGATCAGCCCCGGTCCGGCCGTGGCCGCAATGGCATCGACATCGCCCAAAGCAATTCCGGCCTCGCGGCAGGCCTGGGCAATGATATGATCGAGATAGGTGACATGGGCGCGGGCGGCCAGTTCGGGCACGACGCCACCGAAGGCGGCATGTTCGTCGAGCTGGCTGCGCACCACATTGGAACGAATCGCCGCCCCACCCGTAGAATCGCGCACGACCACCGCCGCCGCGGTTTCGTCGCAGCTGGTCTCTATGCCAAGAATAATGGCTTGCGCTTGCCCGGTCACGACGAACTGGTTACTCCCTGAAGCATCGCGCGGTTTTCCGCCAGAACGATGCGACGTAAAGTCGAGCCTTTGCCTACTATAGGACGCCAAGAGATTGCAATCGTCAGCCCCCTTCGCCCGGATCGGAACACGCGGTAGCCCGCTGGCACTGGCGCAGGCGCGGCTGGTGCGCAAACTGTTGTCCCAGGCGCATGGCGTGCCCGAGGATGATATCGCCATCGCGGTGATTTCGACGGGCGGCGACCGCAGCCAGGCCAGCAATGCCAGCCTCACTGAAATCGGGGGGAAGGGCCTCTTCACCAAGGAAATCGACGAGGCCATGCTGGCCGGCGCGATCGATATCGGCGTACATTCCTCCAAGGATGTGGCGACCCGCCTGCCCGATGGCATCGTGCTGGCCGCTTTCCTCGAGCGCGAGGATGTGCGCGACGCCTTCATGTCGGTGACGGTGCAAAGCCTCGATCATCTGCCCGAAAACGCCAGATTCGGCACCTCCTCCATTCGCCGCGCGGCGCAGGTGCTGCGCCAGCGGCCTGATCTCGAAATCGTGCCCTTCCGCGGCAATGTCGGCACGCGGCTGCAAAAGCTGCTCGATGGGGTGGCCGACGCCACCATGCTGGCCGTGGCCGGGCTCAATCGGCTGGGCGAGGGGCATCGCGCCACCGCCCTGCTCGATCCCGAAATTTTTATGCCCGCACCGGCCCAGGGCGCCATCGGCATCACCCTGCGCCCGGACGACCAGCGCATTGCCGATCTCATCGCCCCGCTCGACCATGCCCCGACCCATATGGCCATATCGGCCGAACGCGCCATGCTGGCGGTGCTCGATGGTTCCTGCCGCACACCGGTCGGCGCATTGAGCCGGCTCGAGGGCGGTACACTGACGCTCAAAGGGCAGATCTTGAGCCTCGACGGCAAAACCGCCTTCGACTGCGCCGCCAGCGGCACTGACCCCCTCGCATTAGGCAAAAAGATCGGGGACGACCTCATCGCCCAGGCCGGCACCGAATGGCTGGCGCAATGGGCCGCTACATGACGAGGATGCTGGTCACCCGCCCCGAACCGGATGCGCAATCGACCCTGCTCAAGCTCGAGGCCCTGGGCATTGCGGCCCTCGCTGCCCCGGTCATGGTGCGCCAGACGCTCGATGCCAGCCTGCCCCCGCCCGACGGCTTTGCCGCCATGGTGCTGACCAGCGCCAATGGCGTGCGGGCGCTCGCCGATCGGGACCTGGTCGCGCAATACCGGCACTTGCCGGTCTTTACCGTGGGCGACCGCACGGCCTTCGAGGCGCGCGAGCATGGCTTCACTGATGTGGCGAGTGCCGATGGGGCCTTTGCCGACCTGGTCAATCTCATCGCCCGGGCGCGGCTGAGCGGCCCGGTGTTTTATCCGGCCGGCAAGCATCAGAGTGGCGACCTGGGCAAGGCATTGGCGCCGTTTGGCGTCATGGTCGCCACCGCTCGGCTTTATGAAATGGTGGCGCTCGATAGCCTGCCGAAGGATGTCTTTACGCAGCTGGCGAACGGCTCGATCGGCGCGGTCCTGGTCTATTCCCGCCGCACGGCGGAGATTTTCGCTGCGCTGGCCGCTGGCCTCGATCGCGCCCAGCGCAGCGCCATTGCCATGCTGGCCATGTCGGAAGCGGTGGCCGAACCCTTGATGGAAAACCATTTCAATCGCATCAGCCTCGCCGACCGGCCCGATGAAGATGGCATGATGACGCTCGCGCTGGCTTTTGCCCGCGAGCAAACTGGGCCATGATCGGCACCAAGCAATAAGGAGTCCGCGCATGGCCGATTCAAAGGGCAACGACCCCAAAGCGACCCCGGGCAAGACTGCCGCCAATCCGGCTGCGACCAAGCCCGAGCCGGCAAAATCGGCCGCCGTCAAGCCGCCCGTGCTCGACCTGACGGCGCGCGAGGCCGGAGCCGGCGCCAAAAAGCCCGAGCCACTGCGCGAGCCCGCGGATAAGCCTGCGGCCGAAAGCGTGCGGG
>DATMSY010000158.1:0-7660 GCA_035565135.1 Devosia sp. | reverse complement strand
CCGAGGCCGCGCTGACGCAAATGGTGCAGACCTCGGCCCAGCGCCAGGGCAGCGTGACCGCGCTGACAGCCGCGCTGGCCTCCATCGCCGGCAAAGTCGCGCTCCCCGAACCCGTCGCTCGCGCCGCGCAGCAGGTGATGGCCGCACGTCTGCCGTTGAACGCCTCTCTCGACGGGGCAGCCCTGCAAAAGGCCGTGCAGGCCTCCGGCATATTCCAGGAAAGCGCCCTGAAAAGCGGCCTGACACCGAATCCGGCCGACCTGAAATCGGCTTTGCTCACCCTGCGCCAGACGCTTTCAAGCTGGCTGGGTTCGCAAGCGGCACCCGTGCAACCCGCTGTCATGGCCCCGCCGGTGCGCGGCGGCGTCCTGCGCGCCCGCCATGCCCCCGAAGCCGGTGGTATCGACCCCGCTTCGACCGCCGAGGAAGCCGGAAAGGTTCTGCTGGACCGTACGGAAGCCGCCCTGTCGCGCATAAGGCTGCATCAACATGCCTCGCTGCCCGACCCAACCGGCAAGCAGGGCGGTGATTGGAGCCTCGATCTGCCGGTGCTGGTCGGCAGCCACCAGACGCTGTTGCAGATGCAAATCCACCGCGATGGACGCAGCGCCAGCGAGCAGGAGAACGAGCCGGGTTGGCAGATGCGATTCGCGCTCAACCTGCCGGCGCTCGGCGAGGTGGGCGCCCAGGTGTCGTTGAGGGGCGGCGCGACCGGCATCATGCTATGGGCCGGCGAGCCCGAAACCGCTGCACTGCTCGAAAGCGAATTGCCCGAACTCCGCATCGCCCTTGCCGCCACGGGCCTGCGTGCCGGTTCGATCCTCGTGCGCCGCGGCGAACCGCCGGCCGCGTCCCCACCGTCCGGGCATTTTCTGGATGCCCAAACATGAGCGGGGACAGCAAGCCGCGCGCTCTGGCCGTCGCGCTGCAATATGAAAAAGGCTCGACCGAAGCGCCTCGCGTCATTGCCAAGGGCAGGGGGCTGATCGCCGAGCGCATCATCGCCATGGCCGCCGAGCATGATGTGGTCATCGAAGCCAATCCGATGCTGGCCGAGGCCCTGAGCGCCGTCGAGCTGGACGAAACCATCCCCATCGAGCTCTACGAGTCCATTGCCGTCGTCATCGGCTATGTCCTGCGCATCGCAGCAAAGAAATAGCCCCGCAACCTGAGGTTGCGGGGCTCGATAGTCAGCGCGACGTCGGGTTCTTATTGAACGCCGAGCATCTGCTTGGCGGCCTGTTCAGCCATATCGGCAGCCTGCTTGACCTGATCGTCCGTCAGACCCTGGGCCTTGGCGGCATCTTCGGCAGCCTTGCGAGCCTGAGCGATCGTCTCGTTCTTCTGCTCGGGCGTCATGCTAGCGGCCTGGGCCTGAACGGCCTGCATGGCCTGTTCCGGCGTCATCGTGGCAGCGCCGGCGGCGGGAGCCGCAGGAGCAGCTGCCGGTGCAGCGGCGGGGGCTGCGGCAGGCGCAGCAGGGGCCGCGGCGGGTGCGGGTTCGGCAGGCGCAGCGGCCGGAGCAGTGGTCTCGGTCGAGGCAGCGGGCTCGGCCGGGGTCTGCGGATCACTGCATGCGGCCAGCGCAAACATCGAAAGAGCGGCCAGCGGCAGCAGGAATTTGGAATTCATCGACAATCTCCCATAAATTTTATGATGTTAGGTATGCAGATCACCGCTTCGTTACCGCACGAAGCTGGACGAAATTTGGTCAACTTTGCGGCAACTTCGCGGCAACGAGAACTCTTTCCATCGCTCTTGGTTCCGCGCGGTTGCAACCCGTACGCATGCTTCCCACTTTCTTGCTACGACCAGATGTCAGGGAGCCCGAAATGTTGAACCAGCAGGAACGTGACGCCATAGACGACCTGTTCGACCGAATCGAAGCCGCGGCCCGCAAAAGCCCGCCCCGAGAGCCCGAGGCAGAGGCCCTGATCCAGCAGCGCCTGCGCGACTATCCGCCATCGCCTTACTACATGGCCCAGACCATCCTGGTGCAGGAGCAGGCCCTCCGCGCCGCCCGCGAGCGCATCGAAGAACTCGAAGCGGGCCAGCAATCAAGCGGTGGCTTTCTCGGCGGTCTCTTTGGCGGTGACGAACCCGCCCAGCCCAGGCGGCGTGCCCGCGGTCCCTGGGATCGCGCCGACGGTGATGTCGGGCGAGGGCAGGGTGGCGGCTTTCTCGCCGGCGCGGCCCAGACCGCTCTGGGCGTAACCGGCGGCTTGCTCTTGGGCTCAGCCATTGCCGGCATGCTGGGCGGCGACGCCCAGGCTTCCGAATACGAACCTGACGCCGCCCAGGAACCCGCCGCCGACGACATGGATAGCGGCGACGCCGACTTTGGCGACGACGACTTCGATATGGGCGGCGATTTCTAGCGCTTAGGGGCGGCCACTAGTACTTTTCGTAGAACTCGTTGCCGCCCGCTTCGAGCACGTAATGCATATTGTTATAGGGGAAGCGCAGCCCGGCCGTGTGGAAGTGCTGCGCATTTTGCACGCCCGGATGGCGCGCGCCGGCCAGCACCTGGTCGGCCATCTGCGAGGCGAGCACCGCGCCGCTATCGGTCATCTTCTTGGTGAGCACGCCCTGGGCAAACTGGTTCTTCTGTCCCACGACGCCACAGACCGATTTGGGATAGCGCGCGTCATTGAGCCGGTTCATCACCACCGTACCCACGGCCAGCATGCCTTCCGAACTTGAGCGGTTGGATTCAAAATACATCGCCCGCATCAGGCATTCTTTTTCGCTGAGCTGGGCCATGCCGAAATTGAGGCCCATGAAGCTGCAGCCGCCCAGACTGGAGGCGACGACAGCCAGCGCGGCGACGCGCAGAAGCGCCTTCGACGAAAAGTGCATGAGTCATCTCCGGTCTGTTGCGGTGTTGCAAGTTTGACCGAAAATGACTCTGTACGATTAAGGAAACGGTGACCAGACTGGTTAGCGAAACGCTAACGCCGCTAATCGCGCCGGAAGACCAGCGCCGAGATGAGCGCAATCGTGCCCAGGGCGATAATCACCGGCACCGGATTTTGCTGAACGGCCCGGGTCGCGACCCCGGCCTGGCGGCCCACCTGCTTGGCGACGACCGCACCCTGGTGGCGCACTTCATTGGCCAGCGCCACCGCATTGTGTTGCACGTCATGCAGGCGATGCCCACCATAATCGCCAACAGCGTCGGATATCGAGGCGATCTCCTTGCGCAGGGCCGCCACTTGGTGGAGCAGGTGCTCCGAGACGTCGCCGCCGGTCTCTTCAATCTGTTTGATAGCCCGTCGTGCTGAAGTTGCCATCATGACGCTCCCATGGTTTGTGTTGCTTCCGATCAACTCGGCCTTGGGCCAATGGTTCCGGCCTCGCGGCAATTGGTCATTGGGATTGAACGGGAAATTGACTAGCCGGCCTTGGAACGGCCGGTTTGAATGACCAGTTATAGTTGGACGCCAGACCACAAGGGACATGCATGCGAACCAAGAGCCACGCCCGCCTCAACCGCCAGTTCGACCGGCTGCAGCGCCGCGTGCCGGGGTTTGCCGCCGGTTGGCTGGAACGCGTGCGCCGCCCCGAGGCCCGTTGGGTGCGGATTCCGCTGGGCATTCTGCTGGTGCTGGGCGGCATCTTCAGTTTCCTGCCCGTATTGGGCCTGTGGATGCTGCCGTTGGGTCTGCTTTTGCTTGCGCTCGACCTGGTTTTCTTGCAGGGGCCGGTCAATCACGCCATTGTCCGCGGCACCCGCAAATGGTCGACCTGGCAACGTGCGCGCCGCGACAAGAAGGCCCGCACCAGCAACTAGGGCTGGCCGTAGGCTGCCTCGATGATATCGACCGCGGCAGCCAGCTTTTCATCGATGATGTGGAGATACTGGGTCCAGTCCGTTAGGTGGTTAAGTTCGGCCACGCCATCGGAAATGCCTCTCAGCGCCAGCAGCGGCACGCCATAGCTCTGGCAGGCGCGCAGGATCGCGTAGGTCTCCATATCCACCATATCGGCATCGATAGCGTCATAGGCCGCGCCCGAAACCACATTTGCGCCGGTCGAAAGGCTCGCGCCGTTTAGTCCCTCCAGCAGCGGCGATAGCGGCAGCACGGCCGGCAGATCGAGCAGCGGCGTCCGCCCCTTCTCGAAGCCGAGTGCCGAGGCATCCATATCGCGATAGCTCACCGAATGAGCCTGGTAAACCTCACATTGCTCGAGGCTGCGCGAGCCGGCCGATCCCAGCGACACCACCAGATCGGGCAGACTATTGGCGGCCTTGGATTCGGCCAGTGCCCGGGTCACCACCACGGCGGCTTCCACCGGGCCTATCCCCGTCATCAGCGGAGAAATGCGCGCTTGCAGATGGGGTCCATATTCGGCCGGAGCGGCCATCACATAAAGAATCGACATGGCCGGAAATTAGCACGCGGCCCGTCCCGGCCAAGCCAATTGCCGTTACCGCTTCGGTAACAGAGCCATGACAATATGATGAAATCGACCGGAGCGATCATGCTCCGCGTCTTGTTCGTATCGAGTTTTGCAGTGCGTTTCGCAGTTGTCGAGGACAACCGGGCTCCCGTCTCGGTGGAAGATGTAGAAGCCGAGGCCAGGCGGCGCCTGCGATATCTCAAGCTCGATGAGTGGCGCACGCGCGAATTCATCACCGGGCGGCCCATGCCCGAGGTCATCCAGCATCTGGTGCAGCAAATCGACTTGGCGTCGCGGGCTTTGTCGCGCATGTCGCCGATCCCGCACGATTATTACGACGACGTCTATTGGCCGCGCATGTGGGAAGTCGAATTCGGGCCCTGAGTTCGCCTTATGCCGGGTCTTTGCGCGGCGCGTCCTTGAGCTTGTCGAGAAGATAGGCATGCGTCGCTTTGTTGGCGACGATGACGCAGCCGGTCTTCTCATAGAATTCCGGCCCGCGCCCCCACCAATCCGTAACGACGCCCCCGGCTTCCTGCACCAGCAGCACGCCCACGGCCCAATCGACCAGGCCCGATTCCTCGTAATAGCCAGTCAGCCGGCCCAGTGCGACATAGGCACAGGAATTGGCCGAGCTGCCCACAATACGGACCGAACTGATCGGATCACGGATCTGTTCGAGTCGCTGATAGAAGCCGGGAAAGGTGAAGAGGCGCGAGGTCGCGAGCCCCGTGCCCACATTCATCAGGCCGATGTCGCTCTGCTCGCTGACCTTGAGGCGTTCGCCATTCATGAAGGCGCCTTCGCCCTTGATGGCGGTGAACATCTCGTCGGCCACCGGATTGTAGAGCGCACCGCAGACCGTCTCATTGCCCCGGCGAAGCGCGATCGAAATGGTGTAATGCATGCCATTGATGAAATTGGTCGTGCCGTCGATGGGGTCCACCAGCCAGCGATATTCCGGGTCGGTGCCCGTCACCGGGGCGAATTCCTCGCCGGTAAAGCTCCAGTTCGGGTAGCGCTCGAACAGGAACTTGCGGATGAGCTTTTCCGATTCCATATCGGCTTCGGAAACGAAATCCGCCGGTCCCTTGATGCCGATTTCGAGATCGCGAAAGCGCTTGAAATATCCCAGCGTCAGAGCGCCTGCCTCGCGGGCAACGGCGACCATATCGGCGAGCACGGCATTGTAGGACTGCATATCTATCTCCTGGCCGTTAAGAGCCATTATTCGGCAACGAGGGCTGCAAGGCCCTCGGGATCGTCGGTCGTGATCTGGTCCACCTTGAGCGCCAGCAGCCGCTCGACCGCGACGCGGGAATCCGCATTTGCCGCTTTGATCGTATAGCTGTCGACGCGCCGGCCATGCCGGTGAAAGGCATCGATGAGATCAAAACCCTGCCGATCGGCCTCAAGCACCAGCGGATAGGCGAGATAAATCATCTCCGCCTTGGGCGAGGCCGCGATGGCATCGGCGACGAAACCGGCATAATCCCGCGAGACGGCAAGCCGCTCCAGCGCCCCGTCATGGCAGGGATCATAGCCGATCCGGATGCCCTCGACACCCTCGCTCAGCAGGCGTACCGCCTCGGCATCGCCCGACGACAGGATCATATGCTGTGCCACCGGGCCGACACTCTCCTTGAAGGTCCGGATGGCGCGCTCATCGAGCACCTTGGCGTCCTCTTTATAGTCGAGCTGCAGCAGCGCATCGGGATGGGCGCCACTCTTGGTCAGCAGCGTCGCTAGGTCTTCCAGCAGCATGACGGGCTGGTCGAGCGGCTTGCCATCCTCATCGCGCAGATAGAACGAGCGCAATTGCGCTGCGGTCAATTCTGCCACCTTGCCGCTGCCCGTGGTTTCGCGCTCGACACTCAGATCGTGCAGCACGGCATAGCCACGATCGGCATGCACGACCAGATCGACCTCGACGCTGGCGCCAAGCGCCATGCCTTCGAGAATACGCCGGCCGGTGAAAGCGGGGTCACCAGCACGCCGGCGGCCGCGATGCCATTTGAGCCACGTCTTGTGGCCGTCGCGGGCGATAAAAATGGGATCGGTCATGTTCAGCTACGATAGAGAAGGGTCTGGTCGCGATAGGCTGCAATGGCCCGTGGGGTGAGGGTGACGGCTTGCCCGGTCTTGAACAGATCAGGATGGCCGACCGAGGCCTTGAGGCGCGTGGCGTCGGGCAGTTCCAAGTCAACCAGGCCATGCGTGCCATAGTCGGTGACGCGATGTACCTTGGCGTCACGGTTCTCACCGGCGGCGGCGAGGTCCAGTGCTTCCGGACGGATGGCCAAAGTGGCGGGGCCATCGGCAACCGGCAGCGGAACGCTGAAACCCGCACGGCTGAAAACGCCATTGGAAACACTGCCGTCCAGCAGATTCATCGTGCCAATGAACCCGGCCACGAAGGGCGTCTTGGGCTCGCGATAGACCACATCCGGGCGGTCGGCCTGTTCGATCTTGCCATCGCGCATCACCACGATCCGGTCAGCCATGGACAAAGCCTCGTCCTGCCCATGCGTCACGAACAGCGTCGTGATCTTGAGGCGCTGCTGGATATCGCGCACTTCCTCGCGCAGCCGCTCCCGCAGATGCTGGTCGAGGCTGGCAAAGGGCTCATCAAGCAACAAAATCTTGGGCTCGAGCACCAGCGAGCGCGCCAGCGCCACACGCTGCTGCTGACCACCCGAAAGCTGGGTGACAGACCGCATGCCATAGCCGCCCAGCCCCACCAGTTCCAGCACGCCTTCCACCCGGCGCTTGATCTCGTCCGCCGGGATGCGCCGCAGCTTGAGGCCGAAGGCGAGGTTCTTGAACACATTCATATGCGTCCACAGCGCATGGCTCTGGAACACCATGCCGGTGGGCCGCTTTTCCGGCGGCAGATGGGTGATTTCCTGCCCATCGATGGTGATCAACCCGCTGGAGGGCCGCTCGAAGCCACCGACCATGCGCAGCAGGGTGGATTTGCCCGAGCCGGACGGGCCGAGCAGGCACACCAGCTCGCCATCGGCGACATCGAGGGAGAACGAATCCACGGCGCGCGTGGTGCTGAAAACCTTGGAAACATCGGAGATATTGAGAACGGACATTAGACTTCCTAGCCGCCGAAACCGCGGGCAAACGATCCCGAATTGACCACGCGGCGCGCGAACAGCAGGGCAATGAAACTGGGCACCCAGAGCAACACCGAAAGCACGGCGCCATATTGGATGACCGGCTGGTTGTTGATGAACGAAATCATCAG
>DATMSY010000157.1:0-20990 GCA_035565135.1 Devosia sp. | reverse complement strand
GATCTGGGTGCGGTGCAGCTCCACCACTTCGGATGTGAGCTGCTTGCCGGTCTGCAGATAATAGGCGCGTTCTGCGATATTGGTGGCGTGGTCCCCGATGCGTTCCAGGCTCTTGGCGCAGAACAGCAGATGGGTGCAGGGGGTGATGTTGCGCGGATCTTCCATCATATAGGTGAGCAATTCGCGGAACAGGGAGGTGTACATGGCGTCCACCTCGTCGTCGCGATTGCACACTTCGATGGCGCCGGCGGAGTCGCGGCTCGAATAGGAATCCAGCGCGTCCTTGATCTGGCGCAGGACCAGATTGGTCATGTTCTTGACGCCATTGTAGAAGGTCGGCTGCAGGTTGAGGCCTTCGAGCTTGAGCGAGCGGCGGGCCAATTGCTTGGCCATGTCGCCGACGCGTTCGAGATCGGAGGCCACATGGATGGCGGTGATGATCGAGCGCAGGTCGGAGGCCATGGGCTGGCGGCGGGCGATCATGGAGACGGCCATATCGTCGATCCTGCGTTGCATATCGTCGATGCGCTGATCGGCAATGATGGTGAGGTCAGCCAGTTCGCGGTCGAGCTTGAGCAGGGCCTTGGTGCCGTTTTCGATGGCGACCTCGACCTGACCGCCCATTTCGGCGATCGACTGGGCCAGGGCGACGAGCTCGTCATTATAGGAGGAGACGATGTGTTCGGGGCCGGAGGTGGGCATGTCGTTGTCTCTCTTGGTCCGGGTTTGGATCAGCCGATACGGCCCATGATGTAGTCCTGGGTCTGCTTGTTGACCGGGTTGGTGAAGATGTCTTCGGTGACGCCTTCCTCGATCAGATTGCCCAGATGGAAGAATGCCGTGCGCTGGCTGACGCGGGCGGCCTGCTGCATGGAGTGGGTGACGATGACGATGGTGTAGTTCTCGCGCAGCTCGTCGATCAGTTCCTCGATGATGGCGGTGGCGATCGGATCGAGGGCCGAGCAGGGCTCGTCCATCAGGATGACTTCGGGGCTGACGGCGATGGCGCGGGCAATGCAGAGGCGCTGCTGCTGGCCACCGGACAGGCCGGTGCCGGGTTCGTTGAGGCGGTCCTTGACCTCTTCGAACAGGCCCGCCTTGCGGAGGGAGGAAACCACGATCTCGTCCAGATCGGTCTTGGAACGGGCCAGGCCATGGATTTTGGGGCCGTAGGCGACGTTTTCGTAGATCGACTTGGGGAAGGGATTGGGCTTCTGGAACACCATGCCGATGCGGGCGCGCAGTTCCACGACGTCGAGGCTGGGGTCGTAGATATTCTCGCCGTCCAGCTCGATCAACCCGCCGACCTTGGCGCCTTCTATGGTGTCGTTCATGCGGTTGATGCAGCGCAGGAAGGTCGACTTGCCACAGCCCGAGGGGCCGATGAAGGAGGTGACGGCGCGGTCGGGAATATCGATCGAAATGCCGTGCAGGGCCTGTTTGGCGCCGTAATGGACGGTGACGTCCTTGGCGTGCAGGCGGATGGGGCGTTCGAGGGCGTCGGTGGGGTTCATGGTGGAGTTCACAGTCTGGTGGGTCATTTTAACCTTGCCGGCGAGCATGTCCATTTGGAGCTGTTCCTTCTCACTATGCGCGTTTTTCGAGCCGCGAGCGCAGGTAAATGGCGACGCCGTTGAGCATGATCATGACGACGAGGAGAACCATGATCGCGGCGGCGGTGCGGGGTTCGAAGAAATTGCGGTTTTCATTGCCCTGCCAGAGATAGATCTGGACCGGGAGGGCGGTGGCCTGGTCGAGCGGGGTAGCGGGCACGGCGGCGACGAAGGCCTTCATGCCGATCAGGAGCAGGGGGGCGGTTTCGCCCAGGGCATGGGCGACGCCCAGAATGGTGGCGGTCAGGATCGAGGGGAAGGTGACCGGCAGCACATGGTGGAACACCATCTGCGTCTTGCTGGCGCCCATGCCGAGCGCCGCCTGGCGCAGGGCGGGGGAGACGCCGAGCAGGGCACCGCGGGTGGCGATGATGATGGTGGGCAGGGTCATCAGGGTCAGCACCAGGCCGCCGACAATGGGGGCGGAGATGGGCAGGTGCATGTAGTTGATGAAGACGGCGGCGCCGAGCAGGCCGAAGACGATGGAGGGCACGGCGGCGAGGTTGTTGATATTGACCTCGATCAGGTCGGTGAGGCGCGATTTGGGTGCGAATTCCTCGAGATAGATGGCGCTGGCCACCCCGATCGGCACGGCGAGCAGGACGACGACCAGCATCATCCACAGCGTGCCGACAAAGGCGCCGAGCAGGCCCGCGCTGGCGGGGGCGGCGCGGCTATCGACATTGGTGAAGATGGACCAGGCAAAGCCTGAGGTGATGGTGCCGTTGGTCTCGAATTGATCGATCAGGCCGCGGGCGGGGGCCGAGAGCTGCTGCTGGGCGTCGCCCAGGTCGCGATTGATATTGCCCTTGATCCAGTTGTCGGCATTGGCGGAGGCCAGCACATCGACCTGGACGGTCTTGCCGAGCAGGGTGGGGTCCTTGACGAAGAGCTCGCGGACACGGTGGCGGGCATCGGTTTCGGCGATGGAGAGGATCTGGCGGGTATCGATCTCATAGCCGGCGGGCGCGGCGGCGCGCAGGGAGGCTTCGATGACCTTGTTCCAGTTCAGCATGGCGACGTCGCGCTGCCATTTGAGATTGGCGGCGTTGAAATCGGCGTCGGACTGGCCGGCGGTCCGCACGGGAGGGGGATCGGCGGTGATGATGGTGGGGTCGAAGGTGACCGACAGGTGCAGATTGGACTGCGTGAAGGCGGGGACGCCCTTGCGCACGATATCGACGAAGAGCAGGGCGACGAAGCCGAGCGCCACGATGATGGCGGCAAGGCCCAGTCCGCGGAAAATCGACTCGCTGAGGTGGCGCCGGGCGAGGCTGGCGCGGATCAGGCGGGTGCGGTCGTTGGACGCCGGGGCGGGGGTGGAGAGCGTGTCGGCCATGATTATTCGTATTGCTCCCGGAAGCGACGGACGATGAACAGCGCGAAGATATTGAGGCAGAGGGTGATGACGAAGAGCGTGAGGCCCAGGGCAAAGCCGACCAGCGATTGGGGGCCGGCGAAATCGGTGTCGCCGGTCAGCTGGTTGACGATGGAAACGGTGATGGTGGCCACCGGCTCGAAGGGATTGCCGCGCAGGACCGGGCTATTGCCGGCGGCGAGCACCACGATCATGGTTTCGCCCACGGCGCGGCTGACGGCGAGGAGGAAGGCGCCGACAATGCCGGGCAGCGCGGCGGGCAGCAGCACATTGCGGATGGTTTCGGACTGGGTGGCGCCCAGGCCATAGGCGCCGTCACGCAGGCTGCGCGGCACCTGGTTGAGAATGTCGTCGGACAGCGAGGACACGAAGGGAATGATCATGATGCCCATGACAATGCCGGCGGTGAGGGCGCTGGTGGCATTGATCGAAAGGCCGATGAAATTGCCCATGTCGCGCAGGAAGGGGCCGACGGTGACCAGGGCGAAGAAGCCGAAGACGATGGTGGGGATGCCGGCCAGGATTTCGATCATCGGCTTGGCGATCGCGCGCAGCTGGCGCGGGGCATATTGGCTGAGATAGATGGCGGCCATCAGGCCTACGGGCACGGCGACCAGCATGGCGATGAAGGTGATCATCAGCGTGCCGACCAGCAGCGGCAGCAGGCCATAGCTGCCCCAATTGCCCGCGGAGCCGGCATTGTTGGGGTTCCAGACGGTGCCGAAGAAGAAGTCGAGCGGGTTGATGAAGGTGAAGAAGCGATAGGCTTCGGTGACCAGCGAGGCGACGATGCCCACGGTGGTGAGAATGGCGACGGCCGAGCAGGCCAGCAGCGCCAGATTGATGACGCGTTCGACGGCGTTGCGGGCGCGGTGGCGGGCGGTGACGCGGCTGCGGGCATAGAGCAGCGCCGCGACGCCGGCGATCGCAGCGGCGGCAATGACGACGAGGAAGGTGATGAACTGGAACGAGCGCAGGGCATCGCCGGCGGTCTGTTCATAGGGCAGGACTTCGCCGGCCACGCCATAGCCGGAGGCCAGGGCCTTGATGCGCGCGATGGTGGCGTTGAGGCCAACCTGATCGAGCGCCTGCACGGTGTCGGCGGGGATCTGCGAGACGATGAAATTGTGGGTGATGCCATCGCCGAACCAGCCCCAGAGGCCGATGATGGCGAGGGCGGGCACCAGCGTCCAGATGGCGACGTAGGAGCCGTGATATTGCGGGCGGGAGTGAACTTTGACGCCGTTTGCGGTGGCCAGACCGCGGCCGCGCGACCAGCCCGACTGATAGGCCAGACCAAGCAGTACCAGCAGCAGGCCGGCAATGATCAGGGAATTCATTCGCTAAGCGCCCCAGGTGGAAAAGGAGGGGACCGCGCCGTGGGGCGCGGTCCGGATTGGCTTATTGAGCGCCGGCTTCGAAAGCGGCAAGCACTTCAGCGGTCTTTTCTTCCGGCTGGGGGATGAGGCCCGCAGCTTCGAGCGAGCCGCCAGCAGCCGATTCAGACAGGAAGAACTGCACGTATTCTTCAATGCCCGGGATGGTGCCGATGTGCTGGCCCTTGACGTAGAAGAACAGCGGGCGGGAAACCGGATATTCGCCAGCGGCGACGGTTTCGTTCGAGGGGGTGACGCCGTTGACGGTCGCGACCTTCAGGGTGTCCTTGTTCTGGTCGTAGAAGCTGAGGCCGAAGACGCCAACCGTGTTGGGGTTGGAGGTGAGGCGGGCCAGGGTCTCGGTGTAGTCGCCCGAGATTTCGACCACGACGTCCTGACGGAAGGTGGTGAGAGCGGCGGTGTGTTCTTCTTCGGTCAGGCCTTCGGGAAGACCGGCTTCCTCGGCGCCAGCATCGATGACTTCGAGTTGGAACACTTCACGGGTGCCGTGATTGGTGCCCGGAATAGCCAGGGCGATCGGCTGATCGGGCAGGGAGGGGTCGATTTCCGACCACTTGGTGTAGGGATTGTCGACCAGGGCGCCATCGACCGGCACCTTGGCGGCAATGGCCTTGTAGACCTGGAGCGGGGTGAGGGCGAAATCGGGGCCCGAAGCGGCCGAGGCGAAGACGATGCCATCATAGCCGAACTGGATTTCGCGGATGTCGGTGACGCCGGCGGCGGTGCAGGCTTCGCGCTCGCTGTCCTTGATCTGGCGGCTGGCATTGGCGATGTCGATGGTGTTGTCGCCAACGCCTTCGCAGAACTGCTTGAGACCGCCGCCGGTGCCGCCCGAGCCGACCACGGGGGTCTTGAATTCGGGGAAAGCCGCGCCGAATTCCTCGGCCACGATCGAGGCGAAGGGCAGAACGGTGGAGGAGCCGGCGATCTGGATGGTGTCGCGCGACTGGGCGAAGGCGGCGGTGGTGCCAAACGCGGCAAGCGCGATGACTGCAGCACTGGCGTAAAGTGCGGTTTTCATGGGGATTTCCCTTTTACGAAGTCGATTTCAAAACCTGGCTGGTCGATCCGGCTTGTGCCGACGCCGCCCTCTGACGCCGCCGACCATATGAGGGGCGTGCAACAGTTTTATTGCGGATCGATGACTGGTTTATGACGGGGTAAGTGTATGAAAAATATGAGCTTTGGAAATTGTGTCGCCGCCGGGACGAGGTTGTGCGGCGGAGTTTTGTGACGGGCCGTAGGTGAGTCCGTTGGGCGATGGGAGGGGTCAACGAGGTTAGCTTAGGGGGGATTTGTGACAGTCTCTATACTGGTCGAGCTGAGGCGCAATTTTGGGTGGCCCCTCCCTCCCCTTGAGGGGGAGTTCACTCTGGACGCGTATACGCTGGCAATTGGCACCATCTCCCCACACGCACCGCTCTCCCTCGGGCTCGACCCGAGGGCCATTCGCCGCTTGTACCGTGTTGAGAGAGGCCCTCGGGTCAGGCCCGAGGGAGATGCGGTGGGTGGGGAGGCATTGGCGCAAGAGCTCGCCGACCCCCTCCCTAGCCCTCCCCTCAAGGGGGAGGGGACGGGTTTGCGGCTCTCCACCTATCGGGTCGAACGTCGGCTGGTTCTACCGCAGTAGCGGACGCACCTCGGCCTGGACCTTGCGCATGAGGGGCAAAAAATTGGCGATCATGTGGGAGGTGGAGGCGCGGGCAGTCTGGGCGCCGATATTGAGGGCGGCGACGGTCTGGCCCTGGGCGTTGAAGATGGGCACGGCGATGGAGCAGAGGCCCAGTTCGAGCTCTTCGTCGATGACGGCAAAGCCCTGCGCCGCGACGACCGCCAGTTCGGTGGTGATGGTGGCGAGGTCGGCCTTGGTCTTGGCGGTGTAGGCGATGAGCTCGGACTGATCGAGAACGGATTTGGCCTTGGCGGGCGAGAGGGCGCTGAGCAGGACCCGGCCCATGGAGGTGCAATAGGCGGGCAGGCGCGCGCCGGGCGCCAGGTTGATCGACATGACGCGGCGGATCGAGGCGCGGGCGATGTAGAGAATATCGGTGCCTTCCAGCATGGCGGCGGAGGTGCTTTCGCCGGTGGCGGCGGAGAGCTCCTCGAGGAAGGGCTGGATGAGGCGGGGCAGGGGCGTGGCGGCGAGGTAGGAATGGCCCAGATTGAGGACGCGCGGCGTCAGGCGGAAGAATTTGCCGTCATAACTGGCATAGCCGAGGCTGGTGAGGGTGAGGAGACACCGGCGGGCGGTGGCGCGTTCGAGGCCGGTGCGATTGGCAACGTCGGTGATCGACTGGCTGGCATGCTCTTCATCGAAACATTCGATGACGGCGAGTCCCTTGACCAGGCCGTTGATGATGTCGCCTTCGCGCATGGTTTTTCCCTTGTTCGGTAAGCGAACAAATAGCGCATTGCGCATTCGGGGTCACCGCGCGGTTGCGATCGGGAATGGCCCATAGGTGGAAATGCGCCAAGGCATTGATTCTCGTATGGTAGTTGGCCTCAAGACGGACGCCGGACAGGTCGGCCTTTGGGGTCGTATGCGACTAATTGCCTATATGGTGGGTCGGAAAAAATTCAACGCTGTGATGACTTTACCCTCTTGCGGCAGAGTGCCGCACGGGTCTAACTTGGCTAAAAGATGGCAACAAAAGTGCGGGGCACAACCCGCAAAACGAAGCTTTTGCTTCGCGCCGCACCTAACGAGGAAAAGTCTTTGAAAGCCAATTCATTCTATCTTGCCGCCGCCCTGGCGCTGTCGGCTATTGCCCTGCCCGCCTATGCCCAACATTCCATGACGCCGGAACAGAAGGCCGAGGCCGCCGCCAAAAAGGCCGAGGCCGAAGCGGCCGCTGCCGCGGCGGCGACGCCTGCCGAGCCCGTTGCCAGCGGCGATATCGACACCAGTGAGCGCACCATCTGGGATGGGGTGTTTACCGCGGCACAGGCTGAGGCCGGTAAAGCGCTTTACACCACCAATTGCCAGACCTGCCATGGCGCGACCGGACGCGGCGGCCCTGGCGGCCCGGCCATTACTGGCGCCTTCTTCAACAAGAACTGGGTCGATAGCTCGGTGCTCGATTTCTACACCTTCGCCCATACCCAGATGCCGCCCGGCAAGGCCGGCACGATCGGCAATGAGCAGGACTACGTCAACATCGTCGCCTATGTGCTGGAGATGCATGGCGCCGATCCGGGGACGAGCGAGATGGTCTATAACGAAGACCAGCTGGGCAATATTTTTATCGTCAAGAAACCTTAACTCACCAGACAAGCCCTGAGGGGGGCTGGGGGACAAGCCAATGCATATTGATGGGTCATAACAACGATAACG
This sequence comes from Devosia sp., assembly GCA_035565135.1. Taxonomy (GTDB): domain Bacteria; phylum Pseudomonadota; class Alphaproteobacteria; order Rhizobiales; family Devosiaceae; genus Devosia. The sequence continues at coordinate 13,268 of DATMSY010000157.1, read as the reverse complement.
CCGGGCACCGAACCCGGCGGCTACACGCTTCAATTTAGGGAAGAGATCATGAAGTCGAAAATTTCTGTTCTCCTGGCATCCGTAGCGGTGCTGGGACTGGCAAGTCACGCCTATGGCCAGGTTGATATCAGCACGCTGGCGCCAGTGACCGATGAAGTTCTGGCTAATCCGGAACCGGGCGATTGGCCCTCTTACGGGCGCACGATCGAGAATTACCGCTATAGCCCGCTCGACCAGATCACCAAGGACAATGTCGGCCAGCTGACGCTGGTGTGGGCCCGCGCCATGGAACCGGGCAATATGGAAGCCGCCCCGATCGAATATCAGGGCGTGCTGTTCACCGGCAATCCGGGCGATGTGGTGCAGGCGATCGACGCGGCAACCGGTCAGCTGATCTGGGAATATCGCCGCACGCTGCCGGACAAGGCGCTGCTCAATACGCTGGGCGAGGCCAAGCGCGGCATCGCGCTGTATGAAGACAAGATCTACATGGCGACCTGGGACAATTTCATTGTCGCGCTCGACGCCAAGACCGGCCAGGTGGCCTGGGAAACCGACCGCGGCGGCGGCACGGACCTGGTGTCCAACACGACCGGCCCGATCGTGGCCAATGGCGTGGTGGTGGCCGGCTCGACCTGCCAATATTCCGAATTCGGGTGCTATGTGACCGGGCATGACGCGGCCACGGGCGAAGAGCTCTGGCGCAACAGCTTCATCCCCAACAAGGGTGAAGAGGGCGACGATACCTGGGGCAATTCGGAATTCGACCAGCGCTGGATGACCGGCGCCTGGGGGCAGATGACCTATGACCCCAAGCTTGACCTGGTCTATTACGGCTCGACCGGCGCAGGCCCGGCCTCGGAAACCCAGCGCGGGACCGAGGGCGGCACCATGTATGGCACCAATACCCGCTTTGCGGTGAAGCCCAAGACGGGCGAAATCGTGTGGCGCCACCAGGTATTGCCGCGCGATAACTGGGACCAGGAATGCACCTATGAAATGGTGCCGGTCGATATCGAAGTGGGCCCCAGCGCCGACATGGATGGCCTGTTGGCCATCGGGCAGAATGCCAGCGGCACCAAGCGCGTGCTGACCGGCGTGCCCTGCAAGACCGGTATTCTGTGGCAGTTCGACGCCGAAACGGGCGACTTCATCTATGCCCGCTCGACGGTCGAACAGAACCTGATCTCGTCGGTGGACGATACCGGGCTGGTGACGGTCAACGAGGCGGCGATGCCGCTGGTGCCCGATGTGGCGGTGCATATGTGCCCGACATTCCTGGGTGGCCGCGACTGGTCGCCGACGGCGTTCAACCCGGACAGCAAGATCATGTTCGTGCCGCTGACCAATATGTGCGGCGACCTGACGGCGCTCGACCAGGAGCCGACGGGGCTGGACGTCTACAATACGGAAATGGCCTACAAGATGCCGGAAGGCGTGACCGATGCCGGTCGCATCGACGCCATCGACGTGGTCACCGGCAAGACCGTGTGGAGCTATACCCAGCAGATGCCGCAATATTCGCCCATCGTGGCGACGGCTGGCGGGCTGATCTTCACCGGCGGCGCCGATCGCAAGCTCAAGGCGATCGACCAGGAAACGGGTGATCTGGTGTGGAGCACCACGCTGGCGTCGCGCGCTTCGGGCCACCCGATCAGCTACGAAGTCGATGGCCGGCAGTATATCGCCATCCCGGCCGGCGGCCCAGGCTTTGCGACCAATCTGATCACCGCTTCGGGCGCCACGGACGACGCGGTTTCGGGCAGCAACACGCTCTACGTGTTCGCCCTGCCTGAAGCCAAGTAAGGCGGACCGGCATGAATTGGGCCCGGCGGAGTGCTGCTCTGCCGGGCCTGTCTGTTTGAAGGGGATTGGCGATGAAGCGGTATCTGGCCCTAATGCTGGGGGCGGCGCTGGCGCTGCTGGGCACCGGAGCGGCGCAGGCGCAGCGCACATTCGATATCGTGCCGCGCGATCTCTATACCGACCAGCTGCGCCAGAACGGCAATAGCATCACCTTCTGCTACAATCCCGACGGCATGGCGGGGGCGTTCGAGAAGGAACTGGCCGAGACGATCGGCGCGGTATTGCTGGTGGATGTCGAGCTTTATGCCATCAACAATCCGCAGGTGCGCACCCATCCGCTGGACTATCGGCTGCCCTATATTCCAGAGCAGATTTTCGTGCTGCTGGCGGAAAATTGCGACGCCATGCTGGGCTATGTGCTGTCACGTAATGCGCCGGACTGGGTGCTGCTGAGCCGGCCCTATCTGTCGACGGGCAATGTGCTGGTGACGCGCAATCCCGCGCTCAAGGCGCTGACCGACCTGCCGCTGGACCAGACCATCGGCAGCCGGAGCCTGGCGCTGTCGGACAATCGGCTATCGAGCTATCTGCGGGCGCTGCCGGCTGACAAAAGGTGGGTGCGGCAGCCTTTTTATGACAATCAGAAAGTGCTGGACCGGCTCAATGATGGGCGGGTCGGGGCGGCGGTGATCTGGGAGCCGGCGTTGTATTTTGCGACGGAAGGGGACCCGGAGGCGGCGGGCTATCATCTGCTGCCGCTGCCATTTCCGGACCGGCGCACCGATATCGGCATCGCTACGCGGTCGAACAATACCTATCTCAACGGCATTCTGGGTGAGGCGATTGCCGAGCTGATCGCCGATGGCACGCTGGCCGAAATGGTTGATCGCTATCATCTGGGGCCGACGAGCGTGCCGCAATGAGCTTTGATCTGTCGCTGCAGCAGATCATCATGCGGGTGCTGGCCATGCTGGTGCTGACCGGGCTGCATGGCTTTGCGCTGGCGGCGATTGCGGGGCTCCTGGGAGACAAGGGGCCGCGCTATGATGGGCGGCTGACGGGTAATCCGTTTACCCATCTCGATCTGTTTGGATTGCTGGCCGGAATTGCCAGCCTCTGTGGCTGGATCAGGCCGATGCGGATCGATGCTGCGGAATTGCGGCAGGGGCGGGCTGGGCTGGTGCTCTGCGTGGTGGCGAGCCTGGCTGTGGTGGTGCTGGTCGGGGTGCTGCTGTTGCAGCTCAAGCCGGTGGCGATTGCCTTGGCGCCGGCGGCGGCGTCCAACCAGATCACGGCCTGGCTGCAGATATTGGCCGAGACGAGCGTGGTGTTCGCGGTGGTCAACCTGGTGCCACTGCCGCCGTTTACCGGGGGGCATATCCTGGCGGCTCTGGCGCCGCGGGTGTGGGCGATGGTTGAGCCGCGAACGACGATTATTGCGATTGTGCTGGTGGTGCTGGCGGCGATTGATCGGGGTGCGGTGGTGGGTGGTGCGCTGCGGCCGCTGGTGCGGGCGTTGACGGGGTAGAGGCACCGGACGCGCCTTTACCCACGGTGTCATTCCGGCCCCCGGGACGCTTCGCGCCCGAGGACAGGCTCCGCCCGGAATCCATGCTGAAGACCATCCCGGCGCTGGACGTATGCGGCGCGCCACGGACATGGATTCCGGCCTGCGCCGGAATGACATTGTGGGTGGGATTGGCCTGCGTGCCACGACCTCGTGGTTCGACGGGCTCACCATGAGGTCTACTTGATCATAGAGAAGGCAACGGAGGTTCCCGCTTTCGCGGGAATGACACCGTGGGAGGGCTATTGACCTGGTGCCTTATGCAGTGAGTTCGGTCCTACTCCAACTCCGGCGCTGCCTCCGGACTGTCACCCAGCACGCCCTTGATATCGGCAATGTCGTATTTCTCCTTGAGCCCGGCGATGGTGCCGTTGGCTTCGAGGGTTTGCAGCGCCGAGGCTACCCGCCGTTTTAGCGTCAGGTCGCCTTTCCAGAGGCCGATGCCGATGGGGTAGCGTTCGCCATTGCCGTCGACCCAAGCGACGGGCCAGTCGTGTTCGCCGGCGATCTGGCGGGCGGTGAGGGCTTCGGTGAGGCCGGCGTCGAATTCGCCGGAAAGCAGGCCGGCGGAGAGTTCGGCAGCGGAGGCGACGATGCGGGGGCGGATGCCGGCGGCGCGCAGATAGCGGCTGAGGGCGACACGGTCGAGGCCGGTGAGGCCGGCATAGAAGCCGACTTTTTTGCCCTTGAGGCTGTCGAGCGGGGTGGGGGAGACGGCGGCCCAGCCGGTCGAGAGATAGGGCTCGGTGGCGTCGAGATAGGAGAGGACCGGGCGGGTGAGAGCGATGCCGCCGGCCAGCAATTGGCATTGCGCCCGGGTGACGCGCCAGCTGCGCGGGTTGAAGTCATTGGCCATGGAGGCGTTGGGCACGATTGCGAGGGTGACGCCCATTTGCTGGGCCACGGCGGCGAGCAATTCCTTGTCGAAGCCGGGGCGGGCGGGGTCTTTGGTGACCAGGGGCGGGTAGAGGTCGGGCATGCAGACGCTGAGGCGGCCGGAGCGTTCCAGCTCGGATAGGGCGCTGTCGGAGGGCAGCAGATAGACCGCGCCGAGCAGGCCGAAAATCACCACGAGCGTGCCGATATCGCCGACCCAGCGGGGGCGGGGCTTTTTGCCGGTTTGTTCTCGGGCGCCGGTCATGGCCTTACGCCTTCTGGAAATCGTAGAGGGCCCAGGCGAAAAAGCCTATCGCCATGGCGAGCAGCAGCAGGGGGCCGGTATTGGGATCGAACTGGTTGAAGCGGATGAAATTGCCGCGCAGGGCATCGACCGCATAGGTGATGGGGTTCCATTCGACCAGGGTGACCAGCCATTGCGGGTAGACCACCAGGGTCTGCGCGCGGGTGAGGGCGGGATCGAGCGGGAAGACCGAGCTGGAGGTGAAGTAGAGCGGCAGGATGACGGCGTTGGAGAAAACGCCGAAACCCTCGAAACTGCGAATGCGGTTGGCGATGACGACGCCGAAGGCGGTGAGGCCGAAGGCGAGGAGGAACATCAGCACCAGGCCCTTGGCGAGCTGTTCGAAGGTGAAATTGACATCGGCAAAGCGGGCGAGGACGAGCACGAGGCAGCCGTGGAAGACGGCGATGGTGGTGCCGCCCAGGACTTTGCCGAGCAGGGCGGCCCAGCGGGGAAGCGGGGAGACCAGCACTTCGCGGAGAAAGCCGAATTCGCGATCCCAGATCACCGACACGGCCGATTGCACAGAGGTGTACATGATGTTGAGGACGACAATGGCCGGGAAAATGAACTGGATATAGGTGTAGGGGATGGCGAAGCGGACTTCGCCGAACACCTCGCCACGGAAATAGGGATTGAGCCCAATGCCCATGATGAGCACCCACATCAGGGGTCGGCTGACGCCGCCGATCAGTTGCCCGCGATCGCGCAGGGCGCGCTTCACTTCGCGCAACCAGATCGCGTAAATTCCTCCCAGCAGTCCCAATTTAGTCCCCTCCAGAAACTCCGCGCCGAACCGATATTCAGTTTTTCTGAGAGGCGGAGAGCCCCGATCCAATCCCCTCCCCCTTGAGGGGAGGGCTAGGGTGGGGGTGTCGTGGCTTCCACGAGCTCCATGCTGGTGGAGAATCCGACACCCCCACCCTCAATCCCTCCCCTCAAGGGGGAGGGAGGCAGATCTGGGCATGCCTACGTTTCTCTCAAAACCTGAAATGTCGGTTCTAGATATTTGCTCCCAGGTCGCGGCCATAAAAATCGGATTGCGGGTCGGTCAGGACGAGGGTCCTGATCCGGTCCCATAAATAGCTGCGCAGCTCGATAAAACGGGGTTCGGCGCGCACGTCATAGGTCCAGCGGGGGCGGTTGAGGCCGACATCGATGACTTCGAGGACGCGGCCGGGGCGAGGGCCCATCAGCACGATCTGGTCGGACAGCAGAATGGCTTCGTCGACGCTATGGGTGACGAAGAGGGCGACCGATTTGCGCAGGGTCCAGAGGCGCATCAGCTCGATCTGCATGAGTTCGCGGGTTTGGGCGTCGATGCTGGCAAAGGGTTCGTCGAGCAGCAGGATATCGGGCTCGGAGGCAAGGGCGCGCGCCAGGGCGACGCGCTGCTTCATGCCGCCGGAGAGTTCGCTCGGATACGCATCGGCGAAGCGCTGCAGGCCGACCAGCTCGATATAGCGATCGGCGCGGGCGCGGCGTTCGGCCTTGTCGGGGATGGTCTCGACCAGGGCGAATTCGACATTGCCGCGCACGCTCGACCAGGGGATGAGGCGGAAGGACTGGAAGACGAAGCCCATTTCGGGGCCCGGTGCGGGTGTGCGGCCGGAGACGGTGACGGTGCCGGTATCGGGCGCGATGAGGCCATTGACCATGCGCAGAATGGTGGTCTTGCCGCAGCCGGAGGGGCCGAGCAGGGAGACGAAGGCGCCGTCGCGCACGGTGAGATCGACATTGGCGAGGGCGAGCGTGCCGCCGCCCGCCTGCTGGTTGCCGAAGGTTTTGGAGACGCCCCGCAGCATGATGCGCGGCGCGGCGGCTGCGCTATCGGCTGACACGGTCTGCTGCGGGACGTCGTCGATCATCGCGTCACATTGTCCAAGGTTGCGTCGGGGCCCAGATCGGCCAGAACGGCGTCGAGAATGGAGAAATCGGTCCATTCGGCCAGCTCGACCTTGCGCACATTGGCGAAGTCTTCGCCTTCATAGAGCGAGGTGACGGTGTAGTTGAGCTCGTCCTTATTGAGGCCGCCATTGACGCTCCAGCTCTTGGCGAAGCTGGCGCCCAGCGTTTCGAGCGTTGCCACGTCGATGTCGGGGCGGGCCTTGTGCATGGCGGCGACCCAGACGGCAGGGTCGGCTGCGAAGGCGCGCGAGGCTTTGACCAGGGCGGTGATGACCTTCTTGACGTCTTCGGGGCGCTCGTCGAGCACTTTCTGGGTAACGATGTTCACCTTGCTGACCACGGGAGCGGCTGCGTAATAGGCGTCCTGGTCGATGAGGACGTGCAGGCCCGTGGTGTCGGGCATGGCGCTCCAGGTGCCGATGGAAACCGTGGTGGCGTCGACCTGGCCGGCGAGCAGCGCCTGGGCGCGCACATTGGGCTGGCCGAGGGCCACGAAGTCGAGGGTGGTGGTATCGACGTCGGCGGCTTGCAGCACGCGGGTGCTGAGGGATTGGTCCAGGCTGCCCGGACGGCCAATGCCGAAGCTCTTGCCGGCCAGATCGGCGGGGGTGGCGATGGAATCCTTGGCGGCGATCAGGAAGGGCAGGGATTTATTGGGCGAGACCACGGCGCGCAGATCGGTAGCGCCGCCGGCGACCAACAGCAGCAGGGCATCGGTGCCGATATTGGCCATTTCGCCTTCGCCGGCCTGGATGGCGGCGAGCGCGGATGGGGTCTGCTGCACGCGGACCAGCTCGACCTCAACGCCTTCGCGCTCGAAATAGCCTTCCTGCAGGGCCAGATCCATCACGGAATTGGGCACGAGGGGCGTTTCAAGATCGGTGACGATGAGGCGGAAGGGCTCGGCTTGCGCCGCCAGGGTGGAGAGCAGGAAGGCAGCGGCGAGGCCACCGAGCAATTTGAATGTCATGGGACGCTCCTGAATCGAAAAGTGTTCTTGATCAAACGATTACTTCACTTCGGCGCCAGCGTCCCAGCCGAACCTCGAGAAAGCGCAGAGCTTCGGTGACGATGACCCCGACAAAAGCCAGGGTCAGGACGATGACGAAATATTCGGCCATGCGGAAGGTGTTGCCATAGATGGCGAGCAATCCGCCCAGGCCTTTGACGGCGGTGTAGAGTTCGGCGACGACAGTGTTGATCAGCCCGATCGTGGCGCCGACGCGCAGGCCCACGATGATGAAGGGCACGGCGCCGGGCAGCACGATCTGGGTAAAGATGCGCTGGCGTCTGGCGCCGACAGAGCGGGCCATTTCGACAAGTTCCTGATCGGAATTGAGCGCGCCGGCATAGGTGTTGATGAGGATCGGCATGACGGCGCCGAGGAAGATGATGAGAATCTTGGCCTGGGGGCCGAGGCCGAGAAAGACGATGATCAGCGGAATGAAGGCGACGCGCGGCGTGGCCGAGAGGGCATAGACGAAGATTTCGAGCGTCTTGCCCAGTGGGCGGATGGTGCCCATGAGCAGGCCCAGGGGGATGCCGACGAGAATGGCGACGCCATAGCCGCCCAAGTAAATCGAGAGGCTATCGAAGAGGGCGGTGCCGAGGCGACCTTCGGCGATGAGGCGTTGCGCGGCTTCGAGGGTAGCGAGCGGGGAAGGCACGAGATTGCGCGCGACCATGGTGGAGGCCAGCCACCAGAGGGCGATCAGCGCGGCGAGGAAAAGCAGGCGATAGGTGGCGATTTTCATGAGCGGCGACCCCTGCGGGCGGCAGCGCCGCGCTTTTCGTGTTCGTCGGCGGTGCGGTCGCGCAATTCGCGGCCGGTGAGGGTGAGGAAGACGCTTTCCAGGCTGGGCTTGTCGAAGGCGACCTGGCGGATGCGGCTACCGAATTCACCGAGGAATGTATCGGCAAAGCCGGGGGCGCTGGCGTCGATAATGAGGCTCCCGTCCTTGGCTTGCTGCAATGTGCCATAGCGGGCGGTCAGCGCGGCGGCGGTTTCGGCGTCGCGCGGGATGACGCGGGCCACCTCCTTGCCGTGCTGGCTCTTGAGGTGGAGGGGCGAGCCATCGGCGATGATCTTGCCGTGGTCGATGATCGAGACCTTGTCGCAGTTCTCGACTTCTTCGATGTAATGGGTGGTGACGACGATGGTGAGGTCGCGCTGTTTGCGCAATGTGTCGAGATAGGCCCAGATGCCGGCGCGGGACTGGGCGTCGAGGCCGACGGTGGGCTCGTCCAAGAACAGGATGCGTGGGGAATGGAGCAAAGCGCGGGCGATTTCGAGCCGCCGCTTCATGCCGGAAGAGAAGGTGCGGACCACGGCGTGGCGCCAGTCTTCCAGCTCCACCAGGGCCAGTAATTCGTCGATGCCGCGTTTGCGGTCGGCGCTTTTGACATTGTAGACGCGGCCGTGGAAATCGAGATTTTCGTAGGCAGTGAGGCGATCGTCGAGGCTGGGTTCCTGGAAGACGACGCCGATATTCTGCCGGGCCTTGAGGGGCTGTTTCTGAACATTGGTGCCGGCGAGCCAGGCCTGCCCGCCATCGGGCTGGAGAATGGTGCACAGGATATGGATCAGCGTGGTCTTGCCGGCGCCATTGGGGCCGAGCAGGGCGAACATGGCATTGTTGGGCACGGTGAGGCTGACGCTGTCCAGCGCCAGCATGCGGCCATAGCGCTTGACCAAATCGGTGACGACGATGGCGTCGGTGGGGGAATGAAGGGTTTCGATATCAGTCACAGCAGAACCCCGGCGGCGCGCAGATCGCGCAGAAAAAATCTGGTTATGTCGGCGGTGGAGGAGAGCGCGAAAAAGCGCCCGCCGCGACTGACCAGGCGCTGGCGCAATTGCGCCTGAAACTCGGCCAGAGCATTGCGATAATCGGCCAGCACGGTTTCGTCGAGCGTGGTTTCGAGTTCATCGCCGGTTTCGTCGTCAATCATCATGACGGTGCCATTGCCGAGCGCATTGGGGGCGATCTCCTCGGGGGCGGCGACCTGGACGCCGATGACTTCGTGGCCATTGGCTTCGAGGTGGTCGAGGGCATGGGCAATGCCGTCGTCCCACCAGTCGCTGAGCACGACGACATAGGCCGATTTGCCCATGTCGCGGGCGGCGCGCTCGATGGCTTGGCCGAAATCGGCTTTGCCGCCGGGGGCGAGATCGTTGAACCAGGCAAAGAGCTGTTCGGCGCGGGCCGGGCCTTGCATGGGCGGGGACCATTTGAAGCCCCCGGCGCCGGAAAAGCCGATGCGGACGCGATCGCCGGCGGCGAGGCCGACAAAGCCCATGAGTTGGGCGATTTCGGTGGCCGTGGCGTATTTCTGTGGGGAGCCGGCCAGCATGGATTTGCTGCCGTCGAGCAGGATATAGACCGGCAATTGGCGGTCGACGAAATATTGCCGGACATAGGTTTCGCCCAGCCGCGCCAGCACGCGCGGATCGAGATGCCTCACGTCATCGCCCTGGCGATAGGGGCGGTGTTCGGCAAATTCGATGCCGGCGCCCTTGCTGAGCGAGCGGCGTTCGCCAATGCCGGCCGAGGGCGTTGCCCGCGTCATCAGCAGGCGCGCCGTCGAGAGCTGCTCGAGAAGGGCGGGGGAAGGCCTCACAACACGCCCTTTATGCTGGTGTCGAAGAGGCGCTGGAGCAGCGCTTCCAGCGAGACGCCATCGGCATTGCCTTCGAAATTGAGGTGGATGCGGTGGCGCGTGGTGGCCAGCAGCATGGCTTTGACATCCTCGAAGCTGACATTGAAGCGGCCATTGAGCAAGGCATGGGCCTTGGAGGCCAGCACCAAAGCCTGCGCGCCGCGCGGGCTGAGGCCGAAGCGCAGATAGCGGCGGACGTCGTCATTGGCATTGGCGCCGCCGGGCTGGGTGGCGATGGCGAAATCGGCAATGGCGCGGCGGACGTGATCGGCGATGGGGACGCTGCGGACCAGCGCCTGGATGGCGATGATGTCCTTATCGGAAAGGCATTGCTCGGCCACGGCTTCATCGGTGCCGGTGGTGCTGTCGAGGATGGCCGAGAGGGTTTCCGAGGTCGGCAGGGGCACGTCGAGCTGGAGCAGGAAGCGGTCGATCTGGGCTTCGGGCAGGATATAGGTGCCGTCCATTTCGAGCGGATTTTGCGTGGCGAGCACGAAGAAGGGCTCAGGCAGGGGCATGCTGGTGCCGGCGGCGCTGACGGTGCGCTCCTGCATGGCTTCGAGCAGGGCCGATTGGGTGCGCGGGGTGGCGCGGTTGATTTCGTCGGCCAGCAGGAGCTGGGTGAAGATCGGGCCGCGCTGGAATTCGAGATGGTTGCGGCCATCGGCATCGGGCACCAGGACCATGGAGCCGGTGATGTCGGCCGGCATCAGATCGGGCGTGAACTGGACGCGGGCGAAGGACAGACCGGTGGTCGTGGCGAGGGTGCGGACCAGCAGGGTCTTGCCGACGCCGGGCGGGCCTTGCAGCAGCACATGACCGCCCGCGATCAGGCCGATCAGCAGATCCTCAATAATATCCTGCTGGCCCAGGACCACGCGGCCGATCTCCGCGCGGGCGCGGATCAGGGTTTCGAGCAGGCGGGTCAGTTCGGCATCGGCCTGTTGGGCATTGGCGGCTATTGCGGTGGTCGCGGACATGGGGCTGATCTTCCTCCTCGATCAAACGGCGGGCGCAGGCTCGTGGCGCGGGGTTTGCGCCCGTCTGCCCGAGTTTGTTTGCTGCGGTGATGGGTTTTGGCGACGCGGGCGGATAAGCCCGGTATAGCGGATGGTGAGTTCGGCCATGAACAGGGCCAGGGCCAGAGCGGCCCAGGCGGGCCAGAATTGCAGCAGGGTCCAGCGGGCGGGAATGTCGCGGACTGTGGTCGCGCTGAAACTGCCGCCGGTCGCGGCGGTGAGCTGGCGCAGGGCGTTGTCGGGAACAAGCGTGCCGAGATGGGCGGGGTAGTTCATGGCCATAGTGGATTGGGCGGTGAGGTCGCCCGCTGTGGCGACGAAGCGGTATTGGCCGGCGTCGGTGGGATAATAGGTCGCGGTGAACTGGTTGGGGCCGAGGCGTTCGAGCGGCAGCGGCTCTTGCCCAACGGAAAGGGTGGGCGTGAGGCCAGTGGCGGCGCCGGAAAGGGTGAGATTGGCGGTGAAGCCATCGCCGCGGCGGATCACGTCCAGGGCGAGATCGCCGCGTTCGACGCCGGGGAGGAACTGGCGGATCGCCTGGGACCAGAGCGCGGGATAGGAGGGCATGGCCTGCCATTGCTGGGACCAGGGGCCGGCGGCTTCGGTAGTGAGCGCCAACACTTGCCCCGCGCCATAACGCCAGGAGGCGAGCAGGGGCATGGGTTCGCCCTTGCTGTCGGGCACGACCATGGAAAGGCTCGCCTCGGGCTTGGGCGTGGTGAGCACGAAGCCCTCGATGGGTGGCATCTGGGCGGGCAGGCCGCGCAGGAAGGGCTCGTCGCGGGCGGCCCAGAGCGGCTGGGTTATGCCCTGCTCGATGGGCGAGCCGGAGAGCAGCATCGCTTCCTGCGAGAGGATCGAGGGCAGGGCCGCGAAGTCGTCGGTGGCGTGGAAGGTGCCGCCGCCGAGGCGGGCGATGCGTTCGATCAGGGTGCGTTCGGCGCCCTTGCCGATGGAGACGGAGGATACGGTGATGCCTTCGGCGCGGATGTCGGCAAGGAGGCCGGGGAAATCGGCGGGCTGGCTGAGGCCATCGGTCATGACGATGATGTGGCGGGCCGGGGTTTGTACGCCAGTCAGCATGTCGAGCGCGGATTTGAGGCCGGGATAGAGCGAGGTGCCGCCGCCGGGATCGACGTTGGACAGTGCCGTTGAGGCAATGGCAGGGTCGTCGATGCGCTGCAGCGGCAGGACGATATTGGGATCGGAATCGAAGACGACGATGCCGACCTGGCTATTGCGATTGAGCAGGCGGACGGCGGCGAGCGTGGCCTGTTTGGCGATGTCGAGGCGGGTCGTCGTGGCGCCGACGGGTTGCTGCATGCTGCCGGAGCGATCGAGCACGAAGACCAGGGTGGCTTCGGGCGCGTCGCGGGGCACGCGGCTGGAGAGCGGGGAGGCGCGATCGAGCGGGGTTTCGAGATAGCCGCCGGGGCCGAAACTATTGGGGCCGCCCAGGATCAGCAGGCCCAGGCCCTGATCGGTCACGGCGCTTTCGAGCAATTCCTGCTGCTGGGTGGTGAGGGCAATGGCCGGCACGTCGAGCAGGACCGCGCCATCAAAGGCTTTCCAGTCCTCGAGCTTATAGGGGGCTTGTTTGGGTTCGAGGGCCTCGCCGGTGATGGCCTGGCTGGTCAGCCAATCAAGGAATGCCGCGCTGCGGGTGGGGTCACTGGCGATGACGGCGACCTTGCCGGCGGGGCGGGCATCGACGATGGTCGAGAGCGTGTTGTTGGCGGGCTCGGCGTCGTCGGCGGCGACGGTCAGGCTATATTCGGCGGCGCCTTCGGCCAGGTCGGACAGCATGGTTTCGACGCGGTTGTCGCCTGCGACCAGGGCGACCTGTTGCTCCACCAGAACCATGCCGTCCCGCTCGAAACGGAGGGTGGCGCGGGTTTCCGTGGTCGCGTGGACGATGCCGGTCAGGGCGACGGTGTCGCCGGCATAGATGGGCGCGGGGGCTTCGAGCGCCGAGACGCGCAGGGTGTCGTTCGTCTCCGCCGGGGGCAGGGTGTCGACGATGATCCGGCGGCGGGCGAGAGGTTCGGCCAGTGCGGCAATGGCTGCGGGATCGGAGCTGGTTGCGCCGGAGATGATGATGCGGCCGGGCTCGCCCCAGGGGAGGGTC
>DATMSY010000156.1:0-4751 GCA_035565135.1 Devosia sp. | reverse complement strand
CGACACCCCCACCCTCAATCCCTCCCCTCAAGGGGGAGGGAGGTCAGCTTTTTCGCATACGCGAAAAAGCGGGGATCGCGGCTCTCCAGCCTGAATGTTCCACCTAAGCCGGACTGACCCTTGCGCCCTCACCATCCAGATCGTCATCATCGGGCCCACCGGCATAGGCGGCCGAGAGCTGGCGGTAATATTTCGAGCGCAAAGCCAATATCGTCACCACCACGCCGACGACACCGGCCAGGGTAAAGACCAGCGCAATGCCCCGCGCCGGCCCGGTGCCGAACCAGCCGCCGATCGTCGCCGCTCCGGCCCCATCGGTCATGAAGGGGATGACGACAAATTGCGTCAGCGGGCCGATGAGGAAAGCCGTCAGCGGGGAAGCCGCCTGTTCCACCGATTGGGCAAAGCCGAAGACCCGGCCCTGTCGCTCCAGCGGCACCACCTTTTGCAGCGTCGTATGCTCGGCCGCCTCGGCATAGGGGCCCAGCAGCATCCAGATGAAGCACCCTGCCGCCAGCAGCCAGATCGAGGATTGCAGCGTAAAGACGCAACACACCGCCCAGGTGACGAGATTGACCAGCAGCAGCGTGCGCAGCGGGTTCTTGCCCAGCCCGGTCTTGGCGATGATCAGCCCGGAGAGGATAAAAGCCGTCGACAGCACGCCGAACAACAAGCCCCAGACCTGCACCGACACCAGCGAGAGCCCATAGGCATCGAGCAGCGCCATGAAGATGCCGCCCAGGAAATTGTTGAAGGTGGCAAAAAAGATCAATGCGAAGAGCCCCGGCACCGCGGCAATTACCGCGATCGTGCCCTTGATATCGACCCGCTTGGGCTCGACCGGCTCGTCCGGATCGGATACCGCCCGCCCCTCATCGATCGGCACAGGGAAGAGATGGGCAAAGGCTAGAAGCGTCAGCGCCAGCGCCAGGCCGAGCGTCGCCACCATGCCGCCCCAGGCCACCAGGAACCCGCTGATCACCGACGTGGTCAGAAAGCCGATGCCGGTCACCATGCCGACCAGCCCATTGGCCTTGTCGCGCCGGTCCTCGGGAATGAGGATGGTCACCAGCGTCGGTAGCGCGATGGAGCGGATATTGCCGGCAATGACGCCCAGCATCACCAGGAACACGAAAATCCAGAGATGGGCGCCATAGGGATTGGTGAAAGCCGCGGCCGGCGACAGCAGGTACAGCGCCAGCGACGCGGCATAGAAAAAGGCCGACACCACGCTCGAGCCCAGCATGGCCAGCTTTTTGGGATTGTGATCGACAATACTGCCCAGCCAGAAGCCGAAACCGGCGGTGAACACCAGATAGATGCCGGCAATCATGCCAGTGGCAAATACCGACTGGGTCTCGATATAGACCCAGAAGGTCAGCGCGAACCACACGGTGAAGTTGGTGATATTGGCAATCAGATTATTGCCCAGCAGATGATAAAACGGGGTCATGGGCGGCGTTCCTCCGTGCCGGTGGCGAGGCTAGGACGGCGCGCCTGGATGCTCAACCCGTTTTCGGGCGCCGCGATCCCAGCTTCAACCAGGCGTGCTGACAGCGCCTGGCAGCAGTGATCCCCCGAACCGGCAGACGGGCACCCCCGGCACCGCCACCCGGAACTGCACCACGCCATCCCTTCCGGCTTCCTCGCTCCCCGAATTGAGGCTCGTGACGAACATTGTGCGCATATCCGCGCCACCGAAACAGGGCATGGTGGGGTGGCCCAGCGGCAGGTCGACCCAACCGGCCAGCGTGCCATCGGGCGCGAAGCGGTTGATGCGGCTGCGACTGGGCCCCGCCGACCAGTAAAATCCCTCGATATCGCAGGCGGCCCCATCGGCCCGGCCATTGGCCTCGTCCCGGTGCCGCAGGCGCCGGCGATTGCTGATCGCCCCGCTGCCAACATCGAAATCCCACACATCGACCCACATATCCCCCCGCGAATCGGAGTGATAAAGCCGCGTCGCTTCCTTGTTCCAGGCGAGGCCATTGGCAATGACGAGCCCGCTGACCAGCAGCGAAACCTCCCCCGCCGCCGTCACCCGATAGAGGCATCCGGCCGGCTCGCCGACCCCGCCATTGTCCATGCTGCCGATGTAAAAGGCGCCATCAGGCCCCACCTTGCCGTCATTGAAACGCATATTGGGCTTGGCATGCTCGATTGCAGCCACCAGCCGTCGAGCGCCCGTCGCCATATCCACCAGTTCGACGCTCCGTCGGAACGCCACGACCAGTTCCCCCGGCCCGGCCAGGCCAAAACTGCCCACCGGCTCGTCAAAGCGCAAAATCTGCCGCGCGCCGCTGCCCAGCGTGATGGCATGGATCACCCCCGCCTCGATGTCACACCACCAGAGCCGGTCCTGCTCGGCCTCCCAGACCGGGCTTTCCCCCACGCCGAAGCGTTCGCTCACGACAAAGCTCACCGGCGACATGGCCAAAGCCGGGTTTTCCTCTGCGCTCAATGGCATGCTCCTTGATCCATGGCCGGCGCTCTCTTGCCTCGGCGCCGGATTAGTCCTACCAAATTTTCATCGCGCGGGCGGCAATCATGCCGCTATCGCTTCTTCCGGCGCGAATGAAGGTCTTGTGGTTTTATGTCCCGCATCCTGCTCACCGGGGCCTCCGGCTATCTGGGAACAAAGCTCCGCGCCGCCCTCGCCGCCGAGGGCCATTCTATCATCGCCACCGATATCCGGCCCGCCGCTGACGGGGCAGACATCGCGATCGCCGACCTCGCCGATGCCACTGCCATGGACGACCTGATGCGCCAGGGGATCGATGCGGTGGTCCATCTCGGCGGCATGGCCAATGAGGGCGATTGGGACCTGATCCTGCGCGCCAATATCATGGGCTCGCACACCCTGTTCGAAGCCGCGCGGCGCCATGGCGTCGGCCGCATCATCTATGCCTCTTCCTATCACGTAGCCGGTTTCTACCCCATTGAAGCCGCCCCCCTGCCGGTCGATATCGCCTATCGCCCCGACACACTTTATGGCGTCTCCAAAGTGTTCGGCGAGACCCTGGCCCGCTTCTATTTCGACAAGCATGGCGTGCAGTCGCTGTCGATCCGCATCTGCTCGGCGCATAATCCCAAGACGGTGCGCGAGGCGCGCAATTGGTGCGACCCAGCCGATCTCGCCGCCATGGTCAGCCGGGCCCTTGCCGTCGAGCAATTGGGCTGTCAGGTGCTCTATGCCATTTCGGACAATCCGGGCGCCTTCTTCGTCAACCCGCCCGATAACAGCCTGGGCTGGGCGCCGCAGGGCAGTTCCCTGCAGCACGATTTTCCCGATCCGCGCGCGGCAATCGATTTGACCGATCCCGCCAATCGCCTCTTGGGCGGCGGCATGGCGCTGCGCCCGGCGTTGGACGCTGCCGAATGAAGCCGGTGCAGCACAAAAAGGTCGGCTTCAAGGAAATTGCGCTGCGGGCCGATGTCGCCATTTCCACCGTTTCGCATGTGCTCAATGGCACCGCGCCCATTTCCCCCGAAGTGCGGGCGCGGGTGCTCGAAGCCGCCGGTCAAATGGGCTATCTCGCCAAGCGCCGGGAAAAGGCCGCCATCGCCGTCCTGCGGTCCATTCTTCTGGCCGTGCCCAGCGATACGCTGCCGCATAATGAATTCAACCTCTTCTCCTGGACGCTGCTGAGCACGCTGATGCGCGAATGCGAGCGGCGCGCCATTCGCGTCGTGCCCATCGAGATCGACCGGCCCCATATCAGCGGCGACAGGATCGTGGCGGAAGCCCGCGCCGCCGAGGTGGATGGCATTCTGCTGCTCGCTGAAGACCGGCGCGATATTCTGCATGATATCGCCGCTTCGGAAATTCCGGCGGTGCTGATCAATGGCGAAGACCATGAAATGCAGATCGACAGCGTCACCCCCGGCAATCGCTTTGCCGCGCGCTATGCCACCAATTGGCTGATCGAGGAGGGCCACCGCTCGATCCTGCATCTCAGCTGGGAAGGCCGCTCGACCATCCGCCGCCGCCGCGACGGCTTTCTCGACGCCTTCCGCGCCAATGGCCTTTCGCTCGATACCGCCCATGTCCATCTGGCCGAAGGCTATCTGCCCGATCAGGGCGAGGCGGCGATGAAGGATTGGCTCGCCAGCCATGGCGGGCTGGGCGGGGTCACCGCCATTTTCTGCGCCGCCGACAATCTGGCGCTGGGCGCGCTCGCCGCCCTCGCCAAGGCGGGCCTGAGCCTGCCCGAAGATGTCTCCATTGTCGGCTTTGACGGCGTCGCCATCGGCGAATTGACCACGCCCAGCCTGACCACGGTCAGCGTCCCGCTCGAACATATGGGCACCGCCGCCCTGCACCTGCTCGAACAACGCATCGTCAACGCCGCCCAACAGCCCCCCGCCCACCGGCTGGAACTGGGCTGCCGGCTGACCATCCGCAACAGCGTGCGGCGCTTGGGCTAGGCTTCACCTCTCCCTTCGGGGGAGAGGTCGGCCCAACGGGCCGGGTGAGGGGGCCTTTCCCAAGCCTTGCCCCAGGAAAGCCCCCTACCACCTGCGCAAATCTCTCCATTCATCGTCATCACCCGACTTGTTCGGGTGATCCATCTCTCAGCGCACGTGGAAGCATGGATTGCCCGGACGAGCCGGGCAATGACGATGGAACTGCTCTCCCAGACTGAATTGATATTGAGGTTTTGAGCGGCATCGCGTGAGCCCCGATGACGTCCCCTCCCCCTTGAGGGGAGGGCTAGGGTGGGGGTGTCGTGCCCTCAACGAACTCTATG
>DATMSY010000155.1:0-1733 GCA_035565135.1 Devosia sp. | reverse complement strand
GTGACCACCGCCTTGCGGGCGGTGCGGCGGGTGCGGGCGCCATTGACCACGGCGGCGCAGGCGGCAGTGCCGCAGGCTTGCGTCAGGCCCGCCCCGCGCTCCCAGGTGCGCAGGATGATGCGCTCGGGCGTCAGCACCTGGGCAATCGAGATATTGGCGCGCTCGGGAAAGATTGGGTGGTTTTCCAGCATGGGCCCGAAGCGGTCGAGCGCATAGGACCAGACATCGTCATGCACCCAGAAGGTGGCGTGCGGATTGCCCATGGAAGCAACCGATGGCGAGTGCAGGACCGGCGCGTCGATCGGGCCGATCTGCAATTCGATCTTGCGGGTATCGGCGAATTCCTCGGCCAGCGGAATATCGTACCAGGCCAGCTTGGGCGTACCCATGTCGACGGTGATCAACCCGTCTTCATGTTCTTCGCCAAAGAGAATGCCGGCCAGCGTTTCGAAGGTGAACGACTTCTGGCTGCCTTCCGAGGCTAAAAACTGCACGACGCAGCGCATGCCATTGCCGCAGGCCTGGGCCAGGGTCCCATCGGCATTGATGATTTCGATATAATAGGCGGTGCCGGGCGTCTTGGGATCATGGATCGCCATGATCTGGTCGAACTTGGTGCCCGGGGTGGCATTGATGGCGATGGCGGCAGCCGGCGTCACCCGATCGGCGCGGCCGCGCATATCGGCCACGATGATCTGGTTGCCCAGCCCGTTCATCTTGAGAAACGGCACGCCGCTCACTTGTCGCCTCGTTAGAAGGATAGTCCGCTCATCGGCCCTATATGGCGGAAGTGGCGTCAAATTGCCAGTGTCGCGCCATCATAGCTCAGCCGCGCAGGCGGAACACCTGCCGGCGCAACCATTTGGCCGCCCGCCAGAAAGCGGGGGTCTGCTTGACCAGCCGCTTGAGGGCGTCGCGCCGCTCCATGGCGGCCGCCGCCAGACGGCCCCGGCCAGTCAGAGCGATGAGGCTATGATAGACCGGGGCCGGCTCGGTCCACTCGATCTTATAATCGAAATCGCCCAGGCCCATATCGAAGGTGATAAAGCCCGAGGCATTGAGGTCGTCCATCAGCCCGGCTACCAGCACGGCGCTAAGGCTATATTTGGCGGCGGGGCCGGAAGCCGTCGAGTTGATATATTGCGAATAATGGTCACCCGCAGTCACGCCCCAGCAAGTGGCGAGAATCTCTTCCCCGGCATAAAGGGCATGCAGGCACATGGCGGGCCGGTATTGGCCGAAGCTCTGCGCGGTCAGCTGGCGGAACAGGGCGACGAAACCGGCATCGGCGAAAATATTGCGCACACCCATTTCGGCGAAGCGTTCGCCGCGCTGGGTCAGGAAAATCCTGTGCACGTGCTCGAGCGTCGTCGCGTCGGCGATCCGCACCACGCGCACGGGTCCATAGGTCTCCTCCAGCCGCCGCATGCTGCGTCTGATATTGCCGCGGCGCTTGGTGGTGAGGCGGTGGTCTATATAGGGCCGCGGTGTGGGGCCGATCGTGGTGAGATAGAGATGAGAGGCGGCCAGCGCCTGGGCCAGCGGCAGCACGCTATTGGCCTGGCCCTGCCAGGTGGCGGGCTGGTCGTTGAGCGAAAGCAGGTCGACGCCGCCCGCAGCCCGGCCAATGGCCTGGAGCAGGCTGCGCAAAGCGTCGGGTTTTGGCGCGAAACCGGGCAGAGCGAGCAGCCAATCGCTATTGGATTGCCTGGTGCCGAGGAGCCGCGCCCTGG
>DATMSY010000154.1:0-1920 GCA_035565135.1 Devosia sp. | reverse complement strand
CGGCGTTCTGGTTGGCGTAGAGGGCGACCACGGCGTCGACGCTCTGGCGGTCGGTGCTGCCATCGGCGCAATCGGGCGTGGTGCGTTCGACATCGGCCTTGATGCCGGCATAGGCCTTGTCGCCGGCCGCTTCATCCATGCCCATGCCGGTTTCGAAGCGCCGCTGGTCGGCGGTCATGCGGGTCAGCACGGCGGGGTCGACAGTGACGCTGCACAGTTCGATCACCGCCTTGGTGGCATAGAGCCCGGTCAGCAGATTGGCGTTTTTGGGCGTATTGTCGATCGGGGCCAGCGGATCGACAACGATATTGGCGGGGGCAGCAGGGGCGGCGGGCGCGGCCGGCGCCGCTTCTTGAGCGGCGAGCGATGCGGTGCCCAGAGCGAGCAGGGTCAACGCGGCAAAGGTGCGGATCATGAAACGATCTCCTTGAAGGCGGGGGCCCGTGCGGGCTGGTTCCCTCCCCTTCAAGCGCCCGATTATGGCCTCAGCACGGCGCGCGGTCGGCGGCGGGGTGATAAGGGGGCAAATCGGCCCATTCGTTGAGGCTCATCGTATCGGGATGGGTGGTGACGCCATCCCGCGGGGTGAGCAGGGCGAGCGCGGCGGAAACGAGGCGACGGAGCAATTGCGACGGATTTGACATTTTGTGACCTCCTTTCGGGTCAGTCTCTATTTGATACCGTATCAATGCGCCTTCTGCCCGGTTGGGACAATGGACAAGGTTTCGCACCGGGTATAGAAAATCTATATGAATTCGCTGTTTTCCATACCGCTCAATGCCCTGCGGGCCATCGAAATCGTGGCGCGGCGGGGTTCGCTCGCCCCGGCGGCCGAGGAATTGGGTGTGACCATGGGCGCGGTCAGCCAGCATTTGCGGCGGGCCGAAGAGCGGCTGGGCATGGAATTGTTCGAGCGCACGCCCGCTGGCCTGGTGCCGCTGCCGGCGCTGAAACAGGCTTTGCCGCAACTGACGGCGGGCTTTGCGGCGCTCCAGGACGGGCTGACGACGCTCAAGGGGAGCGATGAGGGTGTGCTCAACCTGACGGTGGGCAGCGTCTTTGCCAGCCGCTGGCTGATCTGGCGGATCAATAAATTCACGACACTGCATCCCGATATCGAGGTGCGGCTGACGGTGACGGCGCAGATGATCGACTTGAGCCGGCCCGATATGGATTGCGGCATCCGCTTCGGGCTGGGCAAATGGCCGGGGGTGACCACGAGCCTGATCGGCGGGCAGGCGTTCCAGCCGGTCTGCGCGCCCAGCGTGGCGCGGCAGCTGCGGACGCCCGACGACCTCGCGCATGTGCCGATGATCGTCGACCAGACCACCATGCTGAGCTGGGACCTGTGGTTGGACGCGGCGGGCATCGAGCGGGAGGCGCTGCTGGTGGGGCCGACCTATTCGGACCCTTCGCTGGCGTTCGACGCGGCGATTTCCGAACAGGGCGTGTTGATGGCGGTGGATATGATGAGCGCCGACGCGGTGAGCGACGGGCGGCTGGTGCGGCCGTTCGAGCTGCCGGTCAGCGGGCCGCATGGCTATTGGCTGGCCATGGCCAAGGGAAGGCGGGAGCCGCGCAAGACGCGGCTGTTCCGGGAGTGGCTGGAGGCGGAAGTGCCGGCTTCGGTGCGGGGGTATGTTTATCAATCGCGGGGGTGAGGTCTGCCTCGGACTCGCATTCCACTGGTTTTGCAAGATTTCAAACGCCACCGCGTCTCCCTCGGGCCTGACCCGAGGGCCACTCGCCGCTGGTGCCGGGCTGAGAATGGCCCTCGGGTCGAGCCCGAGGGAGAGCCGGTGGGTGGGGATGGATTTGGGTCACCAATACTTCATCAACCACGGTGTCATTCCGGCGCAGGCCGGAATCCATGTCCGGGGTGGGCCGCATACATCCAGCGTTGGGATGGCCTTCAGCATG
>DATMSY010000153.1:0-4724 GCA_035565135.1 Devosia sp. | reverse complement strand
GCGGGCGCCACGGTCGGCGCCGTGCTCGGCGGCCCGCTGGGCGCTGCCATTGGCGGCTTTGCCGGGGCCACTTTGGGCGCCGAGGCGGGCATCGAAACCTCGGTCACCGACTATGCCGGCGCCCATCCGGTCGAGCCCATCTATCTCGATGGCGCGCTCGACCTCGGCTATATCGTGCCGCCCGATGTGGTGATCTACCCGATCGAGACCAATCCGGCCTATGGCTATCTCTATGCCAATGACCGCGTCTGGATCGTCGATCTGCAGAGCCGGGCCCTGGTGCAATCGCCCGGCTATATCGTCACCCAGAACTATGTCGATTACGCCCTCGCCAACCCTATCGACCCCGTCACCATCGAGGGCGATGTCGTGGTCGGCTATGTGGTGCCGCCCGATGTGGCGCTGACCCCCGTGCCGCAATCGAGCTATTCCTATGTCTATATCGGCGGCCGCCCGGCCCTGGTCGAAAGCACCAGCCGCGCCGTGGTCTGGATCAACTAGCGCCATAAGCCATTCCCGCTTCCCTCAAAAGGGGCGCGGGAAGGGAGTAGGCGTTCCGTAGTCACGCCTATTCCCGAAGCCGTCCGGTTCGCGCCGGGCGGCTTTGCTTTGACCGCTCCGGCGCTTTGGGCAATATAGCTGGCGATGAGGTCGGAGGGGCGCATGGCCGATATTTTGGATTATTGTCAGGGACTCGAACAGGTCGCCTTCAAGCCGGGTCAGCTCATGCTGCCCGAGGGCGAGCGGCTGGGCCGGCTCTATGTGCTGGTCGAGGGGCAGGTCGAGGTCATCCGCGAGCGCACCCAGGTCACCCATGTCGATGAACCTGGTTCGATCTTCGGCGAAATGGCGGTGTTGCTCGACATGCCCCATTCGGCCAGCGTCAAGGCGCTGTCCCCGGTCAAGGCCTATGAAATTCCCGACGCGCTGACCTTTCTCGACAAGCGCCCCGAATTTGCCCTCCATATCGCCACCATGCTGGCGCGGCGGCTCTATTACACCACCTCCTATCTGGTCGACCTGCAGCAGCAGGCCGCCGGCAAGCGGCAGGACCTCGACCTGGTCGATCAGATTCTGGCCTCGCTGGTCGAGCCCGGCGATCACAAGCGGGGCAGGGCCGCCCGATGAGCAAGCCTATCCTCACCATCACCTATTGCACCCAGTGCAATTGGCTGCTCCGTTCCGCCTGGATGGCCTCCGAAGTGCTCTCCACCTTCAGCCTTGAAATGGGGCAAGTTATCCTCCAGCCCGGCACCGGTGGTATCTTCGAGATACAGCTCGATGGCGAGCTGATCTGGGAGCGCAAGCGCGATGGGGGTTTTCCCGAGGTCAAGCAACTCAAGCAAATGGTGCGCGATCGCATCGATCCCGAGCGTGATCTTGGCCATATCGACCGCCCGTCTACGGCTTGATTCGTAAGGCTCTTTCTTTTCTTCCGGCATGCGCTAGTCTTGCCCTCGTGGAAAGCGACGCGCCGTCGCGTCGCTCCTTGAGGGAGAGCCAAGCGTCATGGCGCATAAGTTCAAGATCACTGCCGCCAAGAACGGCGAATTCGTCGCCAAATTCGTCTATAACAGCGAAACCATGGTCTGGTCGGAAACTTACAAATCCAAGGGCAGCGCGCAGAACTGCATCGAATCCATCAAGAAGAATGCGCCGGGCGCCGCCATTGTCGATCTGACCAAGGGCGAAGAGGGCAAGGGCTACCGTTTCGAACTGGTCGCCTCCAAGGACGGCCAGACCTTCGTGCGCTTCGTCGCCGCCAATAACGAAACCATGGTGCGTTCGGAAACCTACAAATCCAAATCCAGCGCCAAGAACTGCATCAAATCGGTGCAGGAGCGCGGCCCCAAGGCGGAGACCGTCGACGAGAGCTGAGGCGCGCTATACCAACCACGGAGTCATTCCGGCGCAGGCCGGAATCCATGCTGAAGGCCATCCCTGCGCTGGATGTGCGTGGATGGCCACGGACCTGGATTCCGGCCTGCGCCGGAATGACTCCGTGGGTTGAACAAAAGCTGCGCTATCGGCCCTGCGCCTCCCTCCCCCCTTGTGGGGAGGGGTTGAGGGTGGGGGTGCTGGGCCCAGGCATCGAAAAGAAATACTTCCTGCCCCAAAGCCCCGTGCGCCGCCAACCCCCATTCCCAAGTCTTGACCGTTCGGTCTAATCTCGCCGCCAAATCGTTCCGGGAGAATGCCGCCTCATGTCCTCGATCCTAAAACTGCTCGTCACTGCCGCGGCCTCGCTGGCATTCGGCGCCATCACCGCCCAGGCGCAGGATGCGCTGCCGGACCTCAACGGCCGCACCATCGTCGCGGTCACCGAAAACGCCTATGTCCCGCTCAATTTCGTCGACCCGAAAACCGGGCAGGGCGTGGGCCTCGAATATGATCTCTTCAACGAGATCGCCAAGCGCCTCAATGCCAAGGTCGATTGGCAGCTCTCCAGCTGGGACGTGATGATCCAGGCGGTGCGCGACGGCCAGTTCGAAGTGGGCATGGACGGCATCACCATCAATGACGAACGCGCCGAGCTGATCGATTTCTCCGATCCCTATTTGACCAGCGAGCAATATATGCTGGTGCGCGCCGACGAGGACCGCTTCACCGATGCCGAGAGCTTCGCGCCCAATGCGGACCTGCTGGTCGGCGCCCAGGCCGGCACCACCAATTTCTACGTCGCGGTCTATAATGTCCTCGATGGCGACGAAGCCAATCCGCGCATCAAGCTCTTCGATACTTTCGGCACGTCGGTCTCGGCGCTGCAGGCCGGCGATGTCGATACCGTGCTGATGGACCAGACCTCGGCCAATGGCTATATCGGGGCCAATCCGGGCGCCTTCAAAGTCATCGGCGGCCCGCTCGGCGCCGAGGATTTCGGCTTCATCCTGACCCAGGGCTCCGACCTGCTCGAGCCCATCAACGCCGCCATCGCCGCCATCAAGGCTGACGGCACCATGGACCAGCTGCAGCAGAAGTGGTTCTACGAATATAACGCGGCGCAATAGAACAGTGTGCGGTCGCTGAGCTATCCGCAAACTCAGTCTGCACCCTCCCCCTTGCGGGGAGGGATGGGGAGGGGGGCGGTTGGCCCCGATATTGGGGCTCCCATCACCCCCTCCCGACCTCCCCCGTCGAGGGGGAGGTGCCGCATTGTGCTTGCGGCCTGTCTCGGTGACCAATAGTCCATGACCTACAAACCCCGTCCGCCCTCCATCCTCGCCCGCCTGCCCTGGTGGCTGCTCGCCATCGTGCTGCTCTTCGTGCTCGGCCTCTGGCTGATCCGGACCGATCAGGGCTACAACACCATTTTCAAGGCGCTGGCGGGCGGCATCCTCACCACGCTCTGGGTCACCGGCGTTGCCTTCGCCGCTGCCACCGCGCTCGGCCTGCTGGTCGCGCTCGCCCGCACCTCGAACAATCGCCTCCTGCGGGAACTGGCCACCTTCTATGTCGAGATCATCCGCGGCATTCCCGTCCTGGTCTTTCTGTTCTACGTCGCCTTTGTCGGGGCCCCGGCCCTGGTGGCGGCCATCAATTGGCTGCTTGAACCGCTGGGCGGCGCCATCACCATCCGCCAGTTCGATTTCGCCTGGCGCGCCATTGTCGCGCTCACCATCTGCTATTCCGCCTTCATCGCCGAGATTTTCCGCGCCGGCATCGAGGCGGTCAATCGCGGCCAGGTCGAGGCGGCCTGGGCTTTGGGCCTCTCCCGCCGGCAATGTTTCTGCCTCGTCATCGCGCCCCAGGCCCTGCGCACCATCCTGCCGCCCCTGGGCAATGATTTCGTCTCCATGGTCAAGGATTCAGCGCTGGTTTCGGCCCTGGGCGTGCAGGACATTACCCAATTGGGCAAGGTCTATTCCTCCAGTACCTTCCTCTTCTTCGAGACCTATAATGTCGTGGCCTTCCTCTATCTCACCATGACCGTGTCGCTCTCCCTGCTGGTCCGCCTGCTCGAATATTACCTCCGCCGCGGCCGGCGCTGACAGCTCCGCTCTTGCAGTGCGCCTTCCGCGGTCCCATCTTGCTGGCGCAACCCATGGGAGACCCCCGCGCATGAACCGTCTCGCTGCCCTCGCCCTTGCCGCATTCGCCGCGTTCTCCCTCGCCGCCTGTGGCGACAATCGCACCGTTGGAAGCGTCGGCGTCGATTGGACCGGCAATGACATCGCCATCGATGCCCTGGCCGATCCCGGTGTCAGTGGCGTCGTCTGTCACCTGGCCTATTTCAACCGCTCCTTCATCGATCGCATCAGCCAGGGCAATTGGTTCGAGGACCCCTCCTATTCCGCGCTCGATTGCTCGGTGGTCGGCCCGCTCACCATCGGCAATATTTCCCTCAGGCCCGGCGGCGAGGAAATCTTCCGCGAGGGGCGTTCGCTGATCTGGAAGTCGCTGCGCGTCACCCGCATTTATGACGCCGCCAACAATTCGCTGATCTATCTCGGCCATGCCCGCGAACTGCAGCAGGGCTCGGGCAAGATGAGCCTCTCGGTCATCCCGCTCAATGGCGAACAGGTCACCTGGACCAATGGCGCGCCGACCCCTGCGACGACCCCGGCCACGGTCAATACGCAGTAGCAACTGCCGCTTTGCCAGGGAGGCCCCGATCCGCCTCCCTCCCCCCTTGAGGGGAGGGATTGAGGGTGGGGGTGTCGTGCTATCGGCAAGCATAGAGTTTGCGGAAGCCTCGACACCCCCACCCTAGCCCTCCCCTCAAG
>DATMSY010000152.1:0-5408 GCA_035565135.1 Devosia sp. | reverse complement strand
GGGTGTCGCGACTTCCACATGCTCGATGCTTGCGGATAGCTCGACACCCCCACCCTCAATCCCTCCCCTCAAGGGGGAGGGAAGCAGATCCGGGCACTCGAGCTTTGTCCCGCATGGCACAATCCCCCGTAACCCCAATTGACAGAACGCGAATCCGGGCGCATGGACGGTCTGTCGATGGCCCAGCCATTTCACAAGCGAGAAACAAGATGAACCCCGACAGTCGAAGTCGATCTTCGACCCCGCGCACGGCCTTCTCGACCTGACATCTTGTCGGCTCGGTAGCCCGCGCGCGGTCTACCTTAGGAGCCTATCCAATGCTGCGCGCATATCACAACGAAGCCGCCCGGCTCGTGCAAAGCACCCTTCCGCTCGACCCTGCCAGTGTGACGGGCCTGGTCTGGCTCGATCTCCTGCAGCCCACCGCCGAGGAGGATCGCCTGGTCGAGCAATTGCTCGGCATAGACATCCCCAGCCAGGCCGAGATGGAGGAAATCGAGCTCTCCGCCCGCCTCTATAGTGAGGACGGCGCCGAGTTCATGACCATGACCGGCCTGCACAAGCTCGACAGCGACGATCCCCAAAAGACCCCGATCACCTTCATCCTCAAGGGCGAAACCCTGGTCACCGTGCGCTATGCCGAGCCCAAGCCGTTCCTGGCCTTCACGCTGCGCGCGCAAAAATCCAAGAGCATTGCCTGCGGCTCGGGCGAACAGGTCTTTCTGGGCCTGCTCGAAGCCATGATCGACCGCACCGCCGATGCGCTGGAACGCGTCGGCAACGAGATCGACCAGATCTCGCGCGACGTCTTCGGCAAGAAAAAGAGCAGCGCCAAGGAATTGCAGCAGGACCTGCGCTCCATCATCGAGCGGATCGGGGCCAAGGCGGAACTGCTGACCATGGTGCAGGAAAGCCTGGTCAGCATTTCCCGGCTCATGGCCTTTCACATCGCCCCCAATGGCGATGCCACCAGGGCCGGCCGCGACGCCCGCCAATTGGTCAAGCTCATCCAGCGCGACGCCGTCTCGCTGGGCGAACATGCCCGCACGCTTTCCAGCAAGATCAATTTCCTGCTCGACGCCACTCTGGGCCTGATCAATCTCGAGCAGAACCAGATCATCAAGATTTTCTCGGTCGCCGCCGTGGTCTTCCTGCCGCCCACGCTCGTGGCGTCCATCTACGGCATGAACTACGAGGTCATGCCCGAACTGCACTGGGATTTCGGCTACCCCTTCGCCATCGGCCTGATGATCCTCTCCGCCGTGCTGCCCTATCTCTACTTCAAGAAGCGCGGCTGGTTGTAGCCTCGAGCGCCCGATCTGCCTCCTTGAGGGCAGATCGGCCTTTCGATCAAAAATACCCCACCACCAGAAACCCTGCCGCTCCCAGCATGGCCGCTTGCGTCAGCATGCCACCGGCGATCCGCAGCGGCGCGGCCGGGTTGGTGGCATTGAGCCCCACCACATGGGCCAGGCGCCCCACGATCAGCACAATGCCCATGGCATGCAGCCAGGGCCCCGGCAGCCCATTGGCCTCGCAAAGGCCCATCAGGATCAGGGCCAGCGGAACATTCTCGACGAGATTGCCATGCCGCCGCATCCACAGCGCCAGCTTCATGTCATCGCCATGCAGGATCGAAACCTTGGCCCGCGCCCGCTGCGCGCTGACCACATTGGCCAGGACGACAACGAAGACGGTGAAAATAGCGGCATAGAGGGCAGTGATCTGGAAAATCATGATTTGCTCCATCGCTTGAGGGTCCAGTCCCTCCGATGTCGCCCATCTCCATGCGCTTTCGACAGGCACGAATAAATTCTGTCAGGCCATGTCGGGCGGATAGGGATGTTCCCCGCCCCGGAAATCGCGCACCGTAAAGCATCCGTCCCCGCCGCTGATGCTGCTCGCCCCGATATCGGCCTTGCCATAGCCGCCCGGAATATCGAGGATATAGGTGGGCTGACACAGCCCCGAAATCGTCCCCCGCAGCGCGGCAACGAGTTTCTGTCCCTCTTCGATCGTGACGCGGAAATGGCTCGTCCCCGGCGCCAGGTCGGGATGGTGCAGATAATAGGGCTTGATGCGATTTTCGACGAACCCGCGCATCAGCGCCGCCAGCGTTTCCACATCGTCATTGACACGCCTAAGCAGCACCGACTGGCTGATCAGCACCACCCCGCTATCGGCAAGGCGCGCAATCGCCGCCCGCGCGCCCTCGGAAAATTCGCGCGGATGATTGGCGTGGACCGCCAGATAGGTCGTCTTGCCGCTCGCCTTGAGCGCGGCGATCAGCGCCGCATCCACCCGCTCCGGTTCCACCACCGGCACCCGCGTATGAAAGCGCACGATTTTGACATGCGGAATCGCCTTGAGCCGCCCCATCATCTCGCCCAGCCGCCGTGCCGACAGCACCAGCGGATCGCCGCCGGTCAGGATCACTTCCCAGATTTCGGGATGGTCGGCGATATAGCCAATGGCCGCATCCATCGCCTCTGGCGTCAGCGTGCCCAGCCCCTGCGGCCCCACCATTTCGCGCCGGAAGCAGAACCGGCAATAGACCGGACAGACATGCACCGCCTTGAGCAGCACCCGGTCGGGATAGCGATGCACGATCCCCTCGACCGGGGAATGGGCCAAATCCCCGATCGGATCAGCCCGCTCCTCGGGCGTCGTCACCAGCTCATCCGCCGTCGGAATGAATTGCCGTGCGATCGGATCGCTGGGGTCGTCCCGATCGATCAGCCCGACAACGGCCGGCGTCAGCGCAATGGCATAGCGCTCAGCCACCGCCGCCAAGGCATCGCGCTGTTCATGGGAAACCAACCCGGCTGCCACCAGGTCATCCGCATTTTTCAAGCTGGCTTTTACTGAGCCCATCAAAAATCTCTCATTGGGCATCCCGGCAAGGAAAGCCACGATCCGGTTCCCTCCCCCTTGAGGGGAGGGCTAGGGTGGGGGTGTCGTCACCTCCACGAACTCTATGCGGTGGATAGTCCGACACCCCCACCCTCAATCCCTCCCCTCAAGGGGGAGGGAGGCGAAGGAACTGCTGCCAGCGCCTCACCCCACCACCGGCGCCCAAACCACCATATCGATCCGCGGCGCGCCCGTCGCCAGCATCACCACCCGGTCAAACCCCAGCGCCACGCCACTCGCCTCCGGCATCAGTTCCAGCGCCGCCAGAAAATCCTCATCCAGCGGATAACGCTCGCCATAGATGCGGTGCTTTTCATCCATCTCGGCGGCAAATCTGCGGCGCTGCTCGCCCGCATCGGTCAATTCGCCAAAGCCATTGGCCAATTCCACGCCACAGGCATAAAGCTCGAACCGCTCGCTGACCCGCCGGTCATCGCCCGCCCGCCGCGCCAGTGCCGCCTCCGCCGCCGGATAGCGATCGAGCACCGTCACCCGCCCCAGCCCCAGATTGGGCTCGACCTTTTCCACCAGCACGCGGCTGAACAGATAGCTCCAGCTGCGATCCTCCGGCACATCGAGCCCCACCGCTTCCATGGCCGAAGCCAGCGCCGCGCCATCGGTATTGCCGTCGCCGTCCATGGTCGCGAACAGATCTATCCCCGCATAGCGCGCGAAAGCATCCACCACGCTCAGCCGCTCAGTCTCGGCAAAAGGGTCGCATTCCCGCCCCTTGTAGCGCAGCATCGTGCTGTCCACCGCCTCGGCCGCCAACCTCAGCATGGCAAGGCAATCCTCGATGATCACCCCATAATCTTCCCCCGCCCGATACCATTCGAGCATGGTGAATTCGGGATGGTGCAAGGCGCTCCGCTCCCGGTTGCGCCACACATGCCCAAGGCTGGCGATCCGCCGCTCGCCCGCCGCCAGCAGCTTCTTCATGGTGAATTCGGGCGAGGTATGCAGATAAAGCGTCTCCCCTACCCCATCATTGCCGATGGCCGTGGTGGCAAAGGCATGCAGATGCGTTTCGTTCCCCGGCGAACGCTGCAGCCCCGGCGGGTCGACCATGATGAAGTCATTGGCGGCAAGATATCCCCGCAGCGCCGCATCAATCCGGTTGCGCCCAAGCAGCAGCGGCCGACGGTCGGCATGCACTTGCGGGCTCCACCAGGGCGAGGCTTTTTGCGAAAACGGGGCGGAAGACAATCAATCGGCTCTTTCTCGGCTCGGGTCTGGCGGTTTGGCCGGATTTATTGTATCGGGCAGCACCAAGGAAAAAATATCAGCGCGCCCGGCCCGGCCATCCATGCCGCTCCTCTAGGCCGCCGCCACCGCTTGAACAAGGAAGAATTGATGGTCAAGGTCATCGCCTCATCGCTGCGCAAGGGCAATGTCGTCGAACAGGACGGCAATCTGCATGTCATCCTGACGGCGGAAAACGTCCACCCCGGCAAGGGCAATTCGATCACCAACGTCAACATGCGCCGCATTTCCGATGGCGTGAAGGTTGTCGGCCGCTGGCGCACCGTCGAAATGGTCGAAAAGGCCGATGTCGATGATCGCGAATATGATTATCTCTATTCCGATGGCGAAGGCCACCACTTCATGGAGCCCGCCACCTATGAGCAGATCACCGTCCCCGACGATGTGATCGGCGACCAGAAGGCCTATCTCACCGATGGCATGAAGGTTCACCTGATGACCTTCGAGGGTACCGCCCTCTCCATGGAACTGCCCCAGCGCCTCACCTTCGAGATCGTCGAAACCGAGCCGGTGGTCAAGGGCCAGACGGCCTCCTCGTCCTATAAGCCCGCCGTGCTCAACAATGGCCTCAAGGTCATGGTCCCGCCCCATATCGGGGTCGGCACCCGCATCGTCATCCTCACCGAAGACAATTCCTACGTCGAGCGCGCCAAGGACTGATCCCCGGCGCTGCCACGAGACAGAAACGGGCCCCTTCGCGGGCCCGTTTTCATTTCTCGCCCAGATCGCGCCGCGCCGCATGCCAATGGGTTTCGGCCCGGCCGGGCGGCGTGCCTTCGGCGAGCCATTTGTCATAGGCGAGCTGGCGCAGATGCATCTCCTTGGCGCGCAGCCAATAGTCAAAGCTCCGCCCGGGCGGCCGGCCATCATTCTCCCATAGAAAATATGCGGTCTTCCTGACCGTCTCCGCCAGCGCCGAATTCTTGTGCATGATATCTGCCGCAATAGGCCCGCCTGATGGGGCTGGCGAGGCAACGGCACGGACAGGGCCGAAGTTCCGCCCATCCGCACCCCGCAAAAACATTTGATCGCTGGCCTATCCCGGCACCGCCGCATACTATCGAAGCGTTCTTCCACCGGCGAGCCGCCTCGATGACCGCCTCGATCTATCCCCCCGATTTCTACGACAATCGCCGCGCCCATACCGCGCACGCCGCCGCCCGGCTGCTCGCCGCCCTGCCCCGAAACCTCGCGCGGCGCTCGGTGGCCGATATCGGCTGCGGCACCGGCAC
>DATMSY010000151.1:0-1651 GCA_035565135.1 Devosia sp. | reverse complement strand
CGCTATGGGTGGCTTGAGCTGTTCGAGGATCAGCCGCGACGCGGTGAACTGCTCGATTTGGCTGGTATACTCATCGCTGGCATCGTCAAATGGCGCGACGCAGGCATCCGCCAGAATGCCGGGATGCCCATTGCAGGGCATAACAATCCCCGTCTGCTTCTTGCCGCAGACCTTGAACGACACGACTGGATCGTTCTGCTCACCCGGCGCAAGGCAGAAATCATCCGCAGCAATAGCCACGCTGGGCACATCGCTCGAATAGGCCATGGCATAGCCACTCGCCCCGCCCCAGACCGAGGCGAGCGTAAAAAGCACGGCAATGACAGGCAAAAAGCGCTGCATGGCCGTTCTATAGGGGGCGCAGGGCAGGCGATCCACCGAGGTCACGCAGGTGTGACCTGGCTTGGGGGGACCCTACCCGCCATAAGCCATCAATTGCCGCCCATGCGCCTTCAGCCACGCCCGGCCCCGCTCCATGTCCGGCAATGTCCGCTTCACCGTCGCCCAGAACGCCGCCGAATGGTTCATTTCCACCAGATGGGCCACTTCATGGGCCGCCACGTAATCCAGCACAAAGGGCGGCGCCAGGATCAGCCGCCAATTGTAATTGATGTTCCCGCTCGATGAGCACGAGCCCCAGCGGCTCTTCTGCTCGCGCAGCTTGACCGCCTTGACCACCACGCCCAGCCGGGCGGCATGCACGGCGCTCTGGCGCACCAGATCCGCCTCCGCCTCGCTTTTGAGCCAGTCGGTCAGCCGCCGCGCCTGATGCGCCGCATCCCCCGGCACCAGCACAGCCGGCGCGCCGTCCACCTCGGCCAGCTCCACCCGTCCGCGTATTTTGCCGGTCGCCACGA
Source organism: Devosia sp. (assembly GCA_035565135.1). Taxonomy (GTDB): domain Bacteria; phylum Pseudomonadota; class Alphaproteobacteria; order Rhizobiales; family Devosiaceae; genus Devosia. The sequence continues at coordinate 794 of DATMSY010000151.1, read as the reverse complement.
TCCGGTGCTCCACCCCGCGCAGCGTCACCACTTCGCCATCGGCAAACGGGGTTGCCTCGGGCGCCCGCTTCAGCCGAGCGGCCAGCCAATTGTGCTGCCGGTGCAGGAAATTCTCGGCCTCGGCCCATTTGCCATGCGGCGGCAGCGTCAGCACCGGCCCGCCATTATGTGGGATCGACAGCCGATAGCTGCGCGCCCGCGCATGCACGCGCACGGTAACAATCACCGCCCGCCCGTCGATCTCGATCACGGTCGACGCCGGGATTTTCGGCTTTGACTTGAAGAAGAGGTTCATGACCATCCGGGGAATCAGCAGAGCTGAGTATATCACGCCACAAAAAAAGCGCCCCAAAGCGGGGCGCCAGTTGCCGTGTCGTTGGGAAACGACTGGCCTCAGGAGGGAGGGATCGGCTGGGGATTAGCCGTTATTATTGCCCCAGCCATTGTTCGGGTCGGTATTGGTCGGCTTGTTGTCGTCGGTATAGCCCTGGCGATTGCCGCGGCGTTCGTTCATGAAGCGGTCGAATTCTTCACGATCCTTGGCCTTGTTCAGGTTCGCCATATATTCGTGGAAGGCATCGATTTCAGCATCGAGGCGGGCGCGTTCTTCTTCCAGGCGGCGCAGCTGTTCGGCGCGGTAGTCATCGAATGCCGCATTGCCGCTCGAATGGGCGGTGGAGGCAAAGCCATGGCGGCGGAACTGGCCCTTGTTGGACGAGCACCAGCTGCGGCCCTTGTTCCAATAGGCCTGCGCCTTTTCCGGCGAACCGCCGAATTTTTCGCCCCAGATGATA
>DATMSY010000150.1:0-25961 GCA_035565135.1 Devosia sp. | reverse complement strand
CTCAGTGTTAGCTACTTGGCCAAACTTCAGCAAGAAGAATGGTACGCCCTAGGGGAATCGAACCCCTCTCTCCACCGTGAAAGGGTGGCGTCCTGACCGATAGACGAAGGGCGCCTAAGCGCTGGGTTCGTATAGTTGGGCATCTCGTGATGCGCAACCCATTTGACGACATGAAAGTGACTTTTTTCAACAGCCTGAAAAAGTCACCGGGCGATTGTAGCCGCGCGGCCGGTCGCGCACATCGACATGGATGAACTGACGTCCCGGATAGCAGCCCAGCCCGCCCACGCCGTCCACCTGCATGGCAAAGGCGATCAGCTCCTGTTTGGGCACGCCCGGGATATAGAAATCGGCCGCCATGCACTTGGTGTGGTACGAACTATCCGCGCCGCCGGCCGCGGCATTATGCTGTCCGTCCCGATAGCCCGAATTCATGATGACCTTGCGCCCGAACCGTCCCTCGAATTCCCAGATGACGAATCTGAGCTTGGGCGTGATGCACAGGGCATTGACCTCGCGGCTCGCCACGAACGTGCCCCAGTCATTGCGCTTGCCGGCATAGGCCGAGCCGCTCGAGCTGGCGAACATGGCCATGGGCATGCAGGCGCCCAGGGCGAGCGAGCAGACAATGGCAGCGGCGATGGGGCGGATGAGGGGATGCATGGCGACTTCCTGGGACTGGTCTGTTGCAAATCGGCAACAGGCAATGCTCGGTCCTGTGAAGTCTTTAAAATACGATCGGTTTCGCTAACCTCGGGCTAATCGAAATGGTTAGCGAAACCTTAGCTTTGACGGCGTCGATGCTAACAGTCTGTTACCACTTTCCGGTGTTCGGCATCGAGAGCCACGGCTCCTGTGGGGGCAGGGTTCCCTCCTGGATCAGCTCCACCGAAATCCCGTCCGGCGAGCGCACAAAGGCCATGTGACCATCGCGCGGCGGGCGGTTGATGATGACGCCCATATCGCTAAGATGCTGGCAGAGCTGGTAAATATCCTTCACCCGATAGGCCAGGTGCCCAAAATTGCGGCCGCCGGTATATTCCTCCGGGTCCCAATTGTAGGTCAGCTCCACTTCGCCGCCCGCATCGCCCGGCGCACGCAGGAAAATCAGCGTATAGCGGCCCTTCTCATTCTCCGTCCGCCGCACTTCCTCCAGGCCAAGTCCTTGACAATAAAAGCGAAGGCTCTCCTCGACATTGGTCACGCGAACCATGGTGTGCAGATATTGCATTGAATTCTCCTTGGCAAAAATCGTCGGCCATGGCCTAGCAAGCCAGGCCCGCTGCCGCAACCAATGCCATGTCGCACGGCCGCTAAACAAAATCGCAACATCTTCTTAACTTTTGCCGTTGAATCGGCCAGAGTAGTCCAGTCTTGTGGGAGTACCTCGCAGAAGCGGGGCGAGTATTAAAGGGCTTTGGGACTATGGGGGCCAAGTTCAGTGGTGACGGCGATCAGCCGGCGACCCAACCAGGTGAAATGGGCGCAGCAAGCCAATCCGGCGCGCCTGCCCAGCCTGGCGATGCCGGGCTCGATACCATTGAAATTGCTGGCGCAATCAAGTGGTTCGATGCCGGCAAGGGCTTCGGATTCATCATTCCCGACAATGGCATGGCCGATGTGCTGCTGCACGTAACCTGCCTGCGCCGCGACGGCTACCAGACCGCACACGAAGGCGCGCGGATCGTCGTGGAGGCGCTCAACCGCCCCGGTGGCCTGCAGGCCTTCCGCATCATTTCCATGGATGATTCCACCGCCCGTCACCCCGCGCAAATGCCTGCGCCGCGGACCCATGTCGTGGTCGAGCCGACCTCCGGCATGGTGCGGCTCGAGGTCAAATGGTTCAACCGCATTCGCGGCTTCGGCTTCCTCTCGGCCGGCGAGGGCACGCCCGATATTTTCGTGCATATGGAAACGCTGCGCCGCTTCGGCATCACCGAATTGCGCCCGGGACAATATGTGCTGGTGCGTTACGGCAATGGGCCCAAGGGCCTTATGGTCGCCGAAATCCGGCCCGATGGTTGGGGCGACGCACCGTCCTCGCACTAGGAATTCCAATATGACCCTGTCTGTCCAGCGGATCGGCACCACCCTGCGCCGGGCCGGCATTACCATGGCGGTGCTCCTCGCCGCGGCGCCTTTGGCCGCCTGCAGCGACGAAGGCAAGCTGGTGCTGCATTCGGCGACGGGGGATTACAATTTCAACGTCGAGGTCGTCGATACGCCCGAAAGCCGGGCCCAGGGCCTGATGTATCGCCAGGAATTGGCCGACGATGCGGGCATGTTGTTCGACTTCAAGGGCGAGCAGCCGGTCTCGTTCTGGATGCGCAACACCTTCATTCCCCTCGACATGATCTTCGTGGACGCCAAGGGCGTGGTGAAGAACATCCATGTCAATGCGCGGCCGCACGACCCCACCGGCATTCCCTCCGACGGACCGGTGCAATTCGTGCTGGAAATCCCCGGCGGGCGCTCGGTCGAGATCGGTCTCAAGCCCGGCGACACGATGGAGCACGACAGGGTCGGGGCGAAGAAAGCCAATTAAAGCCGGTGGATCACCATGCAATCGAGCACGGCCCAGAGATGCAGGCTGGCGCCGGTGACCACGAAGACATGCCACAGCACGTTCTGGAATTTGAGGCGTTCCCACAGGTGGAACACGATCCCCAGCGAATAGACCACTCCGCCGGCCAATAGCAGCCACATCGTGCTGGCGGGCAGGGTCTGCGCCAGCGATTGGAACACCAATATGCCGCTCCAGCCGATGGCGAGATAAAGCACTATGGCGAGCCGGCCGAAGCGCCGCGGCACGATCAGCTTGAGAGCCACGCCGACAAGCGACGCGCCCCAGACAAAGCTGGTCATCACGATACCGGCCGTGGTGCCGCCGATCACCGCCAGAAATGGGGTATAAGTCCCCGCGATAAAAAGAAAAATCGCCGCCTGATCAAAGCGCGCCAGCACCGCTTTGATGGGCGAAACCGGCCACATGTTGTAGGCCAACGACACGCCCAGCACGGCGATCAGCGTGCCAACATAAAGCGACAGCGCCGGCACGGCTTCCGGCGCGGTATCGATCGTGGCCATGGTGAGAAGGATCGAGCCCAGGGCGATGGCCACCACCAGCCCAAGGATGTGGACGGCGCAATCGGCCGCCAGTTCCGCAACCGAATATGGCCGCTGCCGACGGCTCCACCATGCCTGGGAAACCGGTTCTGGATTGTGCTGCATGCTCGAAGCTCCCATGCTTCCAGTCTGCCCCCGGTGGCCATCCATAGCCCTTGTGCAAGGCCACTTCGTGGCGCAGCTAGCAAAGCGGCGATTGTTCCGGTGAACAAGCTGTTTTATCAGGCACTTCCGGCTTGACGGGTAACATGCGGGTTACTTAGAGGGCTCTCATATCGAGAGTGTCATGGCCCCTGTTCCCATCTTCATCGCATTGGCAGACCCGACCCGCTGCCGCATCATCGAATTGCTGCAAGCGGGACCGTCGCCCGTCCATCGGCTGGCCGCCGAATTCGACATCAGCCGCCCGGCCATTTCGCGTCATTTGCGGGTGCTGCGCGAGGCTGGACTGATCCGCGAAGAAAAATCCGGCCGCGAAAACCACTATGCCCTGCAGGCCAAGCGCCTGACCCCGATCCGCAAATGGCTGGACAAAATCATTCCGCTGCCGGCGCAGAAAACCGCGCCCGCTGTGGTCGTCGTCCCCGAGCCGGCAGCGGCCCCTGAACCCTTGGTGGAGGTGCCAGCACCTGCCCAGCCCAAGCCGCGCAAAGCCGCGCCGGTGTCGCAGATGGGCTTCGACTTCTAGGTCCTGGCCGGTCGAAAAGGCTCGATCCGGCTGGTATTTGGTGATTTGTTCTCCAGCCAAGCGCCGCCTGAGGAGGGGCGCCCGCGAGTCGCGATGCGCCGGGTTTCGGCATGACCATCGCCGGCCTGCGCATGCTGCAACTTTTGAACAAGGCATTTTCCGACATGAACCAGATCGATTTGCATGGCCAGGTCGCCGTGATCACCGGCGGCGCCCAAGGGCTGGGCTTTGCCATGGCCCACCGCATCTTGGCCTCGGGAGCCAAGGTCAGCCTCTGGGATCGCGACCCCGCCGCGCTGGCGACTGCCGTTGCGGCGCTGGGCGAGGGCGCGTCGAGCCAGATCGTTGATATTACCGATCTCGATGGCCTCACCACGGCCCATAGCCAGGTGGAGGCCCAAATCGGCCCGGTGTCGATCTTGGTGAATTCGGCCGGCATTGCCGGCTCCAATGCCAGCCTTGAAGACTATGACCCCGAAGAATGGCGCCGTGTCGTCGAGGTCAATCTCAACGGCACGTTCTACGTCAACAAGGTGGCCATCCCCTCGATGAAGGCCCGCAATTACGGCCGCATCGTCAATATTTCCTCGGTGGCCGGCAAGGAGGGAAATCCCAATCTCTCCGCCTATTCCGCCGCCAAGGCCGGCGTCATCGGGCTCACCAAGTCGCTGGGCAAGGAGCTGGCCAAGTTCGACATTGCGGTCAATGCCATTACCCCCGCTACGGCCAAAACCCGCATCCTCGATACGCTGACCAAGGAATTCATCGACTATATGCTGGTTCGCATCCCGCGCGGCCGCTTCCTCGAAGTCGAAGAAGCCGCCGCCATGGTGGCCTGGCTGGTCAGCAAGGACAATTCCTTCACCACCGCCAGCGTTTTCGACCTGTCAGGTGGAAGGACGACATATTAGGTCGCGTGCCCGGCAGAAACTAACGGGTTTCAGGGGTTTTCTGGAAAGCCACGTTCTGGGCGTCCTGGGGAGCTGCCGCCTGCTCCTCGGCCGGCGGCGCATCGGCGGTGAGAATGCCGCCTTCGAGGAGGGCGACGATTTCGGCAGCCTCGACTTCAGCCATGCCATCATAGGGCTGCCCGGCGATCATGACGACACGGCCGGTCGCGATCTCATAGACCTGCCATAGATCTTCATCTTCGAGGCGCTTATCGTATCTGGTCGCCATGCGTGGGGCAGGAGTTTCCGTTGTTTGTGACTGAATTAATTTCTTGTCGGGAATAACCCGGGCAAGAATACGGCACAAGCCATATCGAAATTTCTGGTTGGTACACTTGTTGTAGACAGGAGTGGAGGCAATGAAATCCGTATTAAATTCGCAGAATTACTGATCATTACTTATAGATTGAATGCATATATCTAAAATGATTTGCCAGGCCGCGCCAAAAATAATTCGATAATATGCTTCGGTTTGAAATTTTCTCAAAGAAGATCGAAATAACGTCAAATGGACTGAATTGTGTCATTAACTATTGTTGTGTTTGCTTATTTGCCTAATTAATAGGCAGGTGCTGTCCGCCATTTTTACGTTTCTGCGTTAGTGTCCGACTAACCTTGATCGAATTCTGGAAGTTGCGAATCGATCACGTTCTGGCGAACTTGCCTCAAGGACGTCTGCTGTAGGGGCCATCAATGCTTGACTCCGCTGAGGGGTGGCGCCGATCTGGAACGGATCGGCGGGGAACAAGCGATGACATCCTCAAGCCCATTCCGGAGCAAGCCGGCCCACGCTTGACCACGTTGAGGGGCGGCGCGATCTATTCGCTGCGCGGTCCGGGGGCGCAAACCTTCGTTTCGCCCGCTCATTTCGTCGCCGTCATGCTCGCGCCCTCGCCGAACATCGCGGCAACGTTCGGGAGCGACAGGACGCATCGCTACGATGCGCCCCTTGGCATGATCGTCGTCAGTCCTGCCAATACGGACAGCCGCATGAGCTGGGCCGCCGACCGCGAGAACATCGTTGTGGCGATCAGGCCCGAGAGCCTGCTGGAACTGGCGGCCCATGAGGGCGATGTCGGTCGGGTTGAACTTCGCGCCGTGCCGTTTGGAACCGTCGATATGGAAGCCCTGCAGCTGGCAAGGCTGCTCAAGGCGGAGCTGTCGCAAAGGCCCGCACCCAATGAGCTCTATGTCGATTCCCTGGTGACCCTCTTTGGCATCCATTTGCTGCGCAATTACACCGATACCGGCAAGCCTGCGCTCAAGATGAGGGCAGGGGGATTGTCGCCACAAAATGCGCGGCGGATAGAGGATTTTCTGCGCGCCAATTTCACTGGCCCGCTGTCGGTTGCCGAACTTGCCGCCGTTTGCGGCCTGTCGCCGAGCCATTTCATTCACGGCTTCACCCAGACATTCGGGCGGCCGCCGCACCAATATGTGCTGTCTCTTCGCCTGGATTTTGCCGAAACGCTTCTCCTCAAGGGCGACATGAAGATCGAGGAAGTGGCTCATTACAGCGGCTTTTCCAGCCAGAGCCACCTCACATCGGCGATGCGGCGATATCGCGGCAGGACCCCGGCCCAGGTGCGCCAGCATAAATAAAATCCCGTCCGGCCGTTTGCCTTGATCCTCTGTCACCCGTGGATTTGCAGGTGTGGCGGCAGCGCCACATTGAGTGCATCTATACGGGTATTTGCGTAAACGGCCAGAGCTTCCTGACAAAACCGGATGATCCTGAAATACGGCCTCTCTCCGAATGTGTTTCGTTGCTGCGACTGGAGCGATTCCGGTGTCGGGGGCGACTTCGCCAGAGCATTGATGCAGCGCGCCGGACCGGTTTGACGGTCGGCGTAATGCCTGGCAGCGAGAACGCGTAAGACAGAAGGCGGCCCCGCCCACGGAATGCGTTTCACGCATCTGGGGGCCAATATGCACAAGCCATTTTCTTGGCGCGCTGTCGCGCGTCGTGTTCTTGAGAACTCAGCGGAACGCGTACGCGCCAAGTTGGGGCGTGGGTGGCGGCGTCCTGCGCAGGCACCGAGCACGTTAGGCCTCAAGTGGAGCGGTCTGGCGTGCCTGGTCTTCGCTGGCGCTCTTCTGACCATGGCGGACGTCAAGCCCGCCTATAGCCAGTCGAATGCCTGCAATCTGGCCATCAATGGCTCGTTCGAATCGCCGAATGTCCAGACCGATCCACAGCGACCCGGTGAGAATACGTCGTTTTTCGGCGCCTATGCGATCTGGCGGACAACGACCTACCCCCTTGATGGCTGGCAGACCGTCAGCGGCACAGTGGACTTGCTGCGTCACCACAGCAATGCCAGCGACGGAATGCAGAGCATCGACCTGTGGGGCACAGCGGCGGCAACCCTACGTCAAACCTTCACCGGCCTGGTTCCCGGACAGCAATATACTTTCTCGATTGACTATGCCGGTCAGTCGGCCACCCAATCGATTGCTTCGGTCCAACTGGGAAATGGAAACGGGGTAGCGCCCGTTGCCCTGGCGACGCTCCGACCGGTCGCAGATTCCGTCTCCAACGGCGGCGGTAACCTTCCCACTACGCCGGTCTATACCCAGACTTGGGCCACCTATCAGCATACTTTCACGGCGGCAGGTACCGAGGCGACAATTCAATTCGTCAATAGCACCGCTCCCGGCCCCGCAAACACGGGCCTGTTCATAGACAATTTTACCTTTGCCGGCGCCGAACCCTGCGCCGATCTCTCGATTACCAAGACCGACGGCGCAACGACGTTCACCCGCGGTTCCAACATCACCTATACCATCGTCGTGAACAATGGCGGCACGGCCGATGCGCCCGGCACCCTGATCAGCGACCCGTTGCCCGGCGGCATCACGGCGGCGAACTGGACCTGCGGCGGTGCCACGGGCGGCGCTGTCTGCAGTGTCGCCAGCGGCACAGGCGCGATCAATACGACCGCCGATCTGCCGGCGGGAAGCTCCGTCACATATACGTTAAACATGACCGTGCCTGCGGGCTATTCCGGCGTCAATCTGACCAACACTGCCACGGTGACAGCACCTGGCGGGATCAGCGATCCGGACACAAGCAACAACACGGCAAGCGACACAAACGTGGTATCGCCGCCGCAGCCTTCCTTCGGCTCGTGCGATGCGAACATGTATATGGCGCAGAGCACCGGCAGCCCGCCGACCACGCTCTACCAGTTCGATACGGCCAGCAATCCCTTTGTGTTCAATCCCTTGGGTTCTACGGCTGGGCATGCCTACAACGCCATCGCGATGAACCCGGTCGACAACTACATTTACGCGATGAGCACCAACGGCACCCAGACGGTGTTGTTGCGCATCGGCAGTAACGGACAGGCGGTAAATCTTGGCGTCGTTTCGGGTGGCGGCATAAACGTCGGCCTGACGGCAGGGCACGTCTATAACAACGGCGAAATCGGCCCGGATGGCTCCTACTATGTCCTGAGCTCGGCGGTGAATACTTCAACGCTGTTCAGAATAAATCTGGCCACTCTCACGGCTACGGCCATCCCGTTGAGCCAGGCCCCCATTACCTCCGATATCGCCTGGCACAACGGCCTGCTTTACGGCCGGCGTGACGCCACCGGACAGCTTTACTCGATCAATCCCAGCACTGGCGCGGTTGCCCCCGTTGGATCGTCGTCAAACCCGCCGGTAGGGGGAGCTTTTGGCGCCATGATCGGTGCCACGAATGGTGTCTTTGGAGGCAATAACAGCGGCGGTTTCTATCAGTTCGATCTGACCACCGGCGCCCTGACACTGATTTCCAGCTCGCCGGGCGCGGGGAACAATGATGGCGCCAAATGCGTGACCACCGCGCTGGGCTTTCCTGCCGACACGCAGATCACCAAGAGCGATAACAGCACAGTCTATTCGCCCGGAACGGATGTTACCTACACCATCGTCGTCACCAATGACGGCCCGTTTGGCGTGCAGGGCGCGGCGGTCAATGATCCGCTGCCGGCTGGCATCACTACGGCGAACTGGGTCTGCGTGGGTGCCGGCGGCGGCGTTTGCGGCGCGGCGAGCGGCACGGGCGCGATCAGTACCACGGCCAATCTGCCGATCGGCGGCACGGTCACCTACACGCTGACCATGAACGTGCCGGCCGGTTTCACCGGCGATCTGGTCAACACCGCGACCGTCACCAATCCGCCGGGGACGCCTGACCCCGATACCAGCTCGAACACGTCAACCGACACCAACCAGCCAGGCACTCCCTCGCTGAGCGTCGAGAAGACGGGTACGCTCAACGATCTTGATGGGGATGGTTTGATCGATCTTGGGGAGACGATCAGTTATTCGTTCCGGGTGACCAATAACGGCAATGTGCTGATGAGCGACGTGACGGTCACCGATCCGCTGCTGGCGGGGGCTGGCGTGTCGGTTTCGCCGGGGCCGCAGACCTTGGCGCCTGGCGGGAGCGTGGTGTTTACCGCGACCTATAGTCCGAGCCAGGCCGAGATCGATGCCGGCCAGGTCAGCAATAGCGCCACCGGCACCGGCACGCCGCCCTCGGGTCCGCCGATCGATAGTCCTCCGGACAGTGTCGTCGTCCCACCCGACCAGACGCCGGGGCTGACCATCGAAAAAAACGGTACGCTCAATGACCTCGATGGCGACGGCCTGCTCGATCTGGGAGAGACCATCAGCTACTCGTTCCGCGCCACCAATACCGGAGCCGTGACGCTGACCGGGGTGACGGTGAACGATCCCCTGTTGACCAATGCTGGCGTCTCGGTGACGCCTGGCCCGCAGACCCTGGGGCCACGCGGCAGCGCTGTTTTCACCGCAACCTATACGCCCACCCAGGCCGAGATCGATGCTGGCCAGGTCAGCAATACCGCGACCGGTACCGGCACTCCGCCCTCAGGCCCGCCGATCGATAGTCCGCCGGACACTGTTGTTGTTCCGCCTGACCAGGCCTCGGGACTGACTATCGAGAAGACTGGTACGCTCAATGATCTGGACAACGATGGGTTCATCGATCCGGGTGAGACGATCAGCTATTCGTTCCTTGCCACCAATACAGGGGCAGTGACGCTGACCGATGTGACGGTGAACGATCCGCTGCTGGCTAATGCGGGCATCTCGGTAACGCCGGGACCGCAGACGCTGGCGCCGGGCGCAAATGTCACCTTCACGGCAACCTATACGCCGACCCAGGCCGAGATCGATGCGGGGCAGGTGAGCAACACGGCGACCGGCACCGGCACGCCGCCCTCTGGCCCGCCGATCACCAGTCCCCCGGACACGGTCGTGGTTCCGCCCGACCAGACCCCGGGCATGACCATCGACAAGACCGGTACGCTCAATGACCTTGATGGCGATGGCCTTATCGATCTGGGCGAGACCATCAGCTACTCATTCCGTGCGACCAATACCGGTGCGGTGACGCTGACCGGTGTCACGATCAATGACCCGCTCCTCTCCAATGCTGGCATCTCGGTGACGCCGGGTCCGCAGACCCTGGCGCCGGGCGGCTCCGCCACCTTCACGGCGACCTATACGCCGACACAGGCCGATATCGATGCCAGCCAGGTCAGCAATACGGCAACCGGTACCGGCACGCCGCCCTCGGGTCCACCGATCGATAGCCCGCCGGATACCGTCGTGGTTCCGCCCGACCAGACCCCGGGCATGACCATCGACAAGACCGGTACGCTCAACGATCTCGATGGCGATGGCCTGCTCGATCTGGGCGAAACCATCGGATACTCGTTCCGCGTGACCAATACTGGCGCCGTGACATTGACTGGCGTTACGGTGAACGACCCGCTGTTGCAGAATGCCGGTATTTCCGTCTCGCCTGGGCCACTGACCCTGGGACCTGGCGGCAGCGCGACCTTCACGGCAACCTATACGCCAAGCCAGGCCGATATCGATGCCGGCCGGGTCAGCAATAGCGCGACCGGCACTGGCACGCCGCCCTCAGGTCCGCCGGTCACCAGCCCGCCGGATACGGTCGTGGTTCCACCCGATCAGACAACGGGTATGGCCATCGAAAAGACCGGCGCGCTCAATGACCTTGATGGCGATGGGCTCATCGATCTGGGTGAAACCATCAGCTATGCGTTCCTCGTTACCAATACGGGCACGGTTACGCTGACCGGTGTCACCGTTGACGATCCGCTCTTGGCCAATGCCGGGGTTTCCGTCTCGCCGGGCCCGCAGGTGCTGGCGCCGGGCGCCAATGTCACCTTCACGGCAACCTATACGCCGAGCCAGGCCGACATTGATGCTGGCCGGGTCGAGAATAGTGCAACCGGCACCGGCACGCCGCCTTCGGGCCCGCCGGTCACCAGCCCGCCCGACACGGTCGTGGTTCCGCCTGACCAGACGCCAGGCCTCTCCATCGAAAAGACCGGTGCGCTCAACGATCTGGACGGCGATGGCCTGCTCGATCCGGGCGAGACCATCAGCTATTCCTTCCTCGCCAGGAATACCGGTGCGGTAACGCTCACTGATGTCACCATCGACGACCCATTGTTGGCCAATGCCGGCATCGCGGTAACGCCGGGCCCGCAAACGCTGGCGCCGGGAGCAAACGTCACCTTCACGGCGGTCTATACCCCGACACAGGCGGAGATCGACGCCGGCGCGGTCGAGAATAGTGCGACCGGCACGGGCACCGCGCCTGGCGGTGGCGTGACCACAAGTCCGCCCGATAGCGTGACCGTGCCGCCGCAACCGGCGAGCCTCGCTCTCGTGAAAACCGGCAGCTTCGGCGATCTGGATGGCAATGGCTATGCCAGCGTGGGCGATACGCTGACCTATACCTTCACCGTCACTAATGACGGCGGGCAGACCGCTGCCGATGTGTGGCCCAAGGATCCCGGCCCGACCTTTGGCGGCCAGCCGGGAACGGGCAGGCTTTCAGCGTTCACTCCGGCTGCCGTGGCCCTCAGCCCCGGGCAGCAGATAGCGTTCACCGCGACCTACACCTTGACCGAGACCGACGTCGTCAATGCCGCCGGCGCTGCGGATGGCGTTGCCAATACCGCCACGGCCATTGGCTATATCAAGGGCAATGTGATCACCGGCACGCCGGTGGAATCGGAGGAAAGCCGATCGCTGGTTACCCTTCCAGCGGCCGCGAGCGACATCTCCGTCGCCAAGGTGGCACTGCTGCGCCATATCCGCCGCGGCGAGGAAGCGCCCTTTGCCATCACCATCACCAATAATTCGGCCAGTGCGGCGCAGGGCCTGACGGTTGTCGATACGCTTCCATCCGGTTTCCGCTACGTGGAAGGTTCGGCCACGATCGGCGGCGTCGCCGTGACGCCAATCATCGATGGGCGCCGCGTCGTGTTCGAGAACGTCGCAGTGCCCGCCAATGGCGCGGTGGAAATCAGGCTGCGCATGCTGGCGCTGAGCTCCGCCGGTCCCGGCGAGCATGTGAACCGGGCCAGCGTCACCGACTCATCGGGCAATCCGCTGGCGCCCGATGCGACCGCTACCGTCGAAATCGTAATCGAACCGATCTTCGACTGCAGCGAGATTATCGGCCGCGTGTTCGACGACAAGAACCGCAATGGCTACCAGGATGAGGGCGAGCTTGGCCTGCCGGGCGTACGCCTGGCCACGGTCAAGGGCTGGCTCGTGACCACCGATGCCCATGGCCGGTTCCACGTCGCCTGCGCGGCTTTGCCTGACCAGCGGATCGGCTCGAACTTCATCATGAAGCTCGACCCCCGCACCCTGCCGACGGGCTATCGCCTCACCACCGAAAATCCCCGCGTGGTGCGGCTCACGGCCGGCAAGATGACCTCGCTCGATTTCGGCGTGGCAATCGGCCGGGTCGTGCGCCTCGACCTGCAGGATCAGGCCTTCGAAGCCGGCAGCACCGAGCTGCGGCCGCAATGGGCCCAGGGCGTCGATCAATTGATCGGCGTGCTGGACCAGGAGCAATCGGTGCTGCGCCTCACCTATTTCGACCCTGGCCCGGATACCGAGCTTGCCGAGGAAAGGCTGCGCCAGGTCTCCGGCCTGATCCGTGAACGGTGGGAGCATTTGTCGGGGCAATACCGCCTGGAAATCGAGATGCGCGTGGAGTCGGGGCTATGACAATGGGCACCATCATGAACACTGGAAAGTCCCTTCGCCTGCGTCAGGTCGTGTTGCTGGCGGGCACGGCCCTGGCCGCAAATGCCTGGCTCGCCGGGCAGACGCTCGGCCAGACCGAGCCCGGCAAGGTCACCTATGATAGCGCCACGGGAACAATCCCGATCGGGGAGAATACCGAGACCGAAACCCCGGCCGATGCGGGCGCCATTCCCTTCATGATCAGCGTCGACGGGCAGACCGTGGACGAGAGCGGGAAGACCCGCCCGGTCGACGCTCAGCGCAAAACCGATCTCGGGCTGAGCGCGGTGGACATCCAGGTCAAGTTCGATGGCCTGGACACCAAGCCGATCCTCAATGTCGTCGCCTTGCCCGGTCGGGCTGCGGACGGGGTGACCACCTTCGCCACCGCCTCCAACTATCCCGGCTTTATCACGCGCTCGGAAATCCGCATTCTTCGCCCCGAAGCTCGGCCCGGCGAGCAGACATTGGCGGTCATACCGGTCGACATCAACGGCGAAGCCGCCTGGGCGCCGCCAAAAGGTAACGTGTCGCTGACCTATGTCCTGCGGGTCTACGATGCGGAGGGGCGGTTCGATGAAACCGCGCCATTGCCGATCAAATCAGCCGGCACTCCGGCTGGCGCCAAGCTCGATCTGTCCGCCGATCGGACTGCACAACGCAATATCCCGATCAATGGCGGCGCCGTCACGGTCTATGGCCGCAGCGTTCCGGCCGGCTACACGGTCAATGCCTTGGGCGAAGCCATAGCGGTGGACGCCGGGCAGGCCTTCGTGGTGCAGCGCATTCTGCCGCCCGGCGATCATCAGGTCGACGTCGCCCTTGTCGGCAATGCGGGCAAGGATGGGCTGAAATTCAGCCGCGATATCAACATTCCCGATAGCGACTGGTTCTACGTTGCTCTGGCCGACCTTACGGTCGGCCTGCGCACCGGCGACGACCATATCGAAACCGTGCGGCCCGGCGAATATGACAATATCTACAGCAAGGGTCGGCTGGCCTTTTACGTCAAGGGCAAGATCAAGGGCGAATACCTGCTGACCGCCGCCGCCGATACCGACGAGGAGGAATTGCGGGAGCTGTTTGGCAATATCGGCAAGCGCAATCCGCGCGATTTCCTGCGCCACCTCGATCCCGACGACTATTACCCGGTCTATGGCGATGACTCGACCATGGTTGAGGACGCGCCCACCAGCGGCAAATTCTATGTGCGGCTGGAGCGCGGCGACAGCCACGTGATGTGGGGCAATTACAATACCAGCATCACCGGCACCGAATTCCTGCGCTCGGAACGCTCGCTCTATGGAGCCAATGCCCTCTACCGCTCCGAGGACGTGACCGCCTTCGGCGAGCGCCGCACCGAAGTGACGGCCTATGCGGCACTGCCCGATAGCCTGCCGCAACGCGAGGAATTCCTCGCCACCGGCGGTTCGGCCTATTTCATGCGGCGGCAGGATATCACCGTCGGCTCGGAAGTGCTCACCATCGAGATTCGCGATGCCGTAACCGGCCGCGTCGTCAGCCGCAGGACGCTGCAATATGGCAAGGACTATAGTTTCGACTATCTGCAAGGCATCGCCATTCTCAAGTCGCCGCTATCCTGGCAGACCGCAGCCAGCGGTCCGGTTCGCGATGGCGCTTTCGGCGGCGGCAATGTCTACCTCATTGCCCAATATGAGTTTGTTCCTGCCGCCGACGATGTCGACGGATATGTCTATGGCGGGCGGGCCCAACATTGGCTCAATGACAATCTGCGCTTCGGCGTGACCGGGATGAGCGAAACCACCGGGCCCGCCGACCAGGTCGGCCTGGGCGCCGATGTGGAGCTTCGCGCGTCCGAAACCACCTTCCTCCGCGCCGAAATAGCCCGCTCGGAAGGGCCGGGTTTTGGCCTGGCGCGATCCAGCGATGGCGGCCTGACCTGGGGCGAACACGGCACGGTGGGGATCGTCAACAAATCGGCATTGGCCTGGCGCGTGGAAGGCCAATTGGGGCTCGACGATCTGGGCTATGCCGGGCTCGGCGGTGTCGCCGATTTCTATTATGAGAACAAGGAGGCGGGGTTCTCGAGCCTCACCCAACAGGTTTCGACCGATCAATGGTTGTGGGGGCTATCGACGGAAGTCGAGCTCAACGACGACATCGAATTGGCCGTCAGCTACGACGACTTTGGCGATGGCGAAGGCCAGATCAAGCGGGAAGGGGACGCCAGCGTCGCCTGGCAGCTCGACGATTATTGGAATGCCTCGCTTGGCCTGAGCTACACGGAGCTGATGTCGCCCCGGGCCATCGACGCCGGAAAACCCGGCTATGACGGCTCCCGCCTCGATGCCGGCATGCGCATCGAATATGAGTGGGAAGAGGATAGGCTGGTCTATGTCTTCGGCCAGGCCACATTGGGCATTCACGGCGACATCAGCCGCAATGACCGCGTGGGCGCCGGGGCCGAATTCGGGCTGACCGACACGATCGCGATTTCCGGCGAGCTGTCCTACGGCACCCAGGGCATCGGCGCCATGGCCGGTATCACCTATGATCCGAACCCAGACGAGCACTATTACGCCGGTTATCGGCTCGATCCCCTGCGCAGCTTTGACATCAAGCAGAGTTTTGATCTGCTCGATGATAATGGCGGAACGCTGGTTGTCGGCCTCAAGCGCCGGCTCGACGAATACGCCTCCGCCTATGCGGAAACCAGCTACGACATGATGGGCGAAAAGCGCTCCCTGGCGCAGACCTATGGCATCCTCTTCACGCCAGATTCCTTCTGGAGCGTCGATGCCGGGCTGGTCGTCGGCCAGGTCCGGGACGAGACCATCGATCCCGCCACTGCATTGCAGCGCAGCGATTTCGACCGCTACGCGCCGTCCTTGTCCATCGGCTATGCCGATGAAGAGGCGGGCATCAAGGGCCACCTGCGCGGGGAAGTGCGCATCGAGGATTCCTCCGATCAGACGCGCGACCAGAACACCTATCTGTTCGCGGGCGGTCTCTCCTGGAAAACCAGCGAGGATTGGCGCCTGCTCGCCAATTTCGACGCCGTGTTTTCCGATGCCCAGTCGCCCGTATCGGTCTTCCAGGACACCGATTACATGGAAGCCTCCATCGGCTACGCCTACCGGCCGGTCGACAATGACCGGCTGAATGCGCTGTTCCGCTATACCTGGCTCTATGACATGCCGGGCAATAACCAGCTCGTCAGCGGCTCCACTGGGGACCTCTTCGCCCCGGCCCAGCGCAGCCACATCCTCTCGGTCGATGTGGATTACGACCTGCTGCCCTGGCTTACTGTCGGCGCCAAATATGGCTTCCGCTATGGCGAGGTGAAAAACCGCGTGGACGACGGGTCAGGCAGCGGCTTCGAGGAAAACTGGCAGGTCTCCTCGGCCCATCTGGGCATCCTGCGGACCGATATCCATGTGGTCAAAAACTGGGACGTGCTGCTGGAAGGCCGCATCATGCATATGCCGGAAGCCCAAACCACCGATCTGGGCGCTCTTGCCGCGGTCTATCGCCATATGGGCGACAATTTCAAAGTCGGCGTCGGCTACAATTTCGGCCGCTTCTCCGACGACATGCGCGACCTGACTTTCAACGACCAGGGGGCATTCGTGAACGTCATCGCTAAGTTCTGAGGTTGGCGGCGGGGCGGCCGCAAGTTCCGCGTGTTGACGACAAAGGGCGCTCATCCGCCAGTCTGATCGTCACCACGCCTCCAGAACCTGGTCATCCGCTCGCGCCATGCGCGCATCCGCAACTGCCCGATGAGAAGCTGACGCAGGCTCTCATCGGACGGAGCATTCCCGACCGGCAGCAGAAAGGTTCTGCCTTCGATGCTTGCGTGAAGGATACCCTGCTCGATGAAATAAGTGGCCCTGATCCTGTCCGGCCCATCCGACACGACAAGGTCCCGCACGACATTCTCGTCTCGCATCGCCACCTCCATATCCGAGAATAGCGCTTCTTCACGAGACCGGTCCAGTAGCGTTCACGGGAGGCGGGAAGAAGCCTTTCGCGCGGGATGTCGGTCAGCGGAGAAGAAAAAAATGGCGATCCCGGGAGGACTCGAACCTCCGACCAACAGCTTAGAAGGCTGCTGCTCTATCCAGCTGAGCTACGGGACCAGCGCGACACACCCTTTAGCCTATCATTGGGCTGCGGAAAACCGCTTTGAACTGGTTGCCCAAAGCTAGATCACGCCGGGGGCGCGGCTGTGCTGGCGCGGATGATCAGCTCGGATTTGAGCACGTGCCGCGCAGGGGGGCGTTCGCCGGCCGGGCCTTCGAGAATGTCGAGCAGCAGCGCCGTTGCGACCTTGCCCATCTGGTGGCGTGGCTGGCGCATAGTGGTGAGAGCAGGGGCAAGATGCTCGGCAACCGCAATGTCATCAAAGCCGATCACCGATACCTCGCGGGGGCAGTCGACGCCGGCCCGGCGCAACCGCGAGATGAACCCGATCGCCGTTTCATCATTGCCGCAAAACAGCGCCGTAGGGCGCTCGTCCAGCGCCAGCCACGATTCGGCCGCCGCAATGCCGCCGGCAATGGCGTGATCGCCCTGCCAGACCCAGTCTGGACGGATTGGCAGTCCGGCGCGCTGCATCGCCTGCTCGAAGCCGGCATGTCGCTCGCTGAGCACATTGGGCGTGGTACGGCTGCGCACAGTGCCGATTTTCGTATGGCCCAGCCCGACCAGATACCCAACCGCTGACTCCACGGCCTCCCGATTATCCGTCATCACCATGTCGAGCGGCGCATCGGGAATGTCGTCGCAGGAGAGCACCAGTGGTCTATTGCCGCGCACCAGCGGCAGGTCCTGCAGCGCCTCGAGATCCAGCGAGGCGTCGAACAGCAAGAGCCCATCGGCGCGGTTGGAATAGAAATAATCCTTGAGTCCCAGCGTGGGATCGCCCCCGAGCCGATTGGCCACCAGCACGCCATAGCCACGCTCGGCCGCATCCTGCACCACGGCATCCAGAATCGTCGAATAGAAGGGATTGCCGATATTGGGAATGGCGATGAGGATGGTTTTGGCCGCGCGCAAGCGCAACGACCGCGCCACCTGGTTCACCGTATAACCTGTGGATAGCACCGCCTCGGTTATCCGCTCCCGGGTCGCCTCCGAAACGCGCTCGGGCGAGGTCAGCGCCCGGCTCACCGTCGCCGACGAAACCTGGGCCACCCGCGCAACATCTTGAATTGTCGGCGTTTTTTTAAATTCGTTCATTATCCGCCGCACCCCTCCCGTGCCGTCTCAGACTTTGGTCTAATTCGATCTTGACAGGGACGCAACAAGTAGAAGAAGGTTCTTATATCGATTGCAGACCGTCTGAGGATATGACGATGCAATCGATTACATGCGGCCGGTCCGGACATCTTGAGGAAGATGCACCGCGGTCGGCGGCTTCGCGGGGGCGTTTGCCTCATGAGGACGTTGGGAGGACTATAGTTATGAAGAAATTTGCCGTGGCTGCCACTTTGGCGGCCGCCTTGATGTGTTCGGCTGCGCCGCAGGCCGCCGAGCTCGAAGTGACCCATTGGTGGACCTCGGGCGGTGAATCCGCCGCCGTCGCCGAATTTGCCCGTCTGTTTGACGCGACCGGCAATAAATGGGTCGATAGCGCGCTGGCCGGCTCGGGCTCGGGCGCAAATCCGGTGATCATCAGCCGCATTCTGGGCGGCAATCCAATGGGCGCCACCCAGATGAATACCGGCCGTGACGCCGAAGAACTCATCAAGGCTGGTCTGATCCGCGATCTGACCGATGTTGCCAAGGAAGAGGGCTGGGCCGACATCATCGCCGATCCCAAGCTGCTGGAAGCTTGCACCTATGACGGCAAGATCTATTGCGTGCCGGTCAATATCCACTCCTGGCACTGGCTCTGGCTGAGCGACAAGGCCTACAAGAATGCCGGTCTTGAGACCCCCAAGGACTGGAACGAATACGTCGCCTCCTTCCCGGCCCTGCGCGAAAAGGGCATCATTCCCTTCGGTCTGGCAGCCGGCTGGCCGCTGAACGGCATTCCCGGCGTGTTGCTGGCTGACGTTGGTGGCCCTGACCTCTATCTCAAGGTCAACCAGGATCACGATGCCGAGGCCGTCCGCGGCCCTGAATTCCGCAAGGTTGCCGAAGCCTGGGCTGCCATCCGTGACGTGGTCGATCCCGCTGAAGTCGTGCCGCAATTCGCCGACGTGGCCAACCAGATCATCGCTGGTGAAGCCGCCGGCAACATCCATGGCGACTGGATCCAGGGCGAATTCGCGCTGGCTGGCGCCATCCCCGGCACCGACTATGAATGCCTGCCCGGCCTTGGCCTTTCCAACCGCATCGAAGGCGGCGGCGACGCATTCTACTTCCCCAAGCTGCCCGATGGTACCGCCCAGGACGTTCTGGATGCCCAGGTCACCCTGGCCAAGCTCCTGGTCTCGCCGGAAGCTCAGGTTGCCTTCAACCTCAAGAAGGGCTCTATGCCCATCCGCACCGACATCGACATGTCCGGTGCCAATGACTGCATGAAGAAGGCCATCGAAATCCTCAAGGGACCCGACGGCCTGCTGCCCAGCGGCGAAGTTCTTAATTCGAGCGATACCCAGCAGCAGCTGGAAGACCTCAATCAGGAATTCTTCGCCGACAAGTCCTACCCGATCGATGACTATATCGAGGCTTACGCCCAGATCATCGAAAACGCCGACTAAGCGCGTCGCCGGGGCAGTCCTTCGGGGCTGCCCCATTTCCGCACACCGCTTCAGCCGGAGTAGATTAGACCCATGACCGAAGCCCAATCCCTGCACGGGGCGACTGCACTGGAACGGACCCGTCCGCCCGGGCTGTTGTACAATTTGTTCGTGCGCAATATCAGCGCCAAGATCGCTGCCAGCCCGATGGTTGCCATCGTGCTCATCGTCTTCGTCGGCTGCACCCTGTGGACCATCTGGTTCTCGTTTACCGATTCCCGTGCATTGCCCAATGGCGCCTTTGTCGGTTTCGATCAGTATGAACGCCTCTTCAACACACGCCGCTGGCGTATTTCGGCGACCAACCTGCTGACCTACGGCATGTTCTCGCTGGTCTTCACCATGGTGGTGGGTTTCGTGCTCGCCGTGCTCATGGATCAGCGCATCCGCTTTGAAGACGGTTTCCGCACCATTTTCCTCTATCCATTCGCGCTGTCCGGCATCGTGACCGGTCTGGTCTGGCAGTGGATCATGAATCCCACGCTCGGCCTGCAATCCACCATGCGCGGCCTGGGTTGGACCAATTTCACCTTCGACTGGATCACCAATACCGACATGGTGCTCTATGCTCTGTTGATAGCCGGGCTCTGGCACGGCACGGGCTTTGTCATGGTGCTCATGCTGGCCGGCCTGCGCAGCGTCGACGGCGAAATCTGGAAAGCCGCACGCGTCGATGGCATTCCCACCTGGCGCACTTACATTCAGATCGTGCTGCCCATGATGCGTGGCGTTATCGTAACGACCCTGGTCATCGTCTGTTCGGGCATTGTCCGCACCTACGATCTGGTGGTGGCGCTGACCAATGGCGGCCCGGGCCTGTCGTCCGAAGTGCCCGCAAAATACGTCATCAACTACATGTTCGCCGCTGGCAATCTCGGTCAGGCGCTCGCCGCCTCCACCGTGATGCTGCTGACCGTCTTTGTCCTTCTTATCCCGTGGTTCATCGTCGAATTCGGCCCCAAGAAGCACGTATAGGAAGGATCGGCCATGACAACAAATGCAGAAGCCAGCGGCCCCCGCCCGCGCTCATTCTTTACTCCCACGCGGATCATCACCTACGGCATCATCATCGTCGCAGCGCTTTACTATCTGCTGCCGCTTTATGTGATGATCACCACCTCGCTCAAAGGCCTGCCGGAAATCCGCATCGGCAACATCTTCGCGCCGCCGCTCGAAGTCACTTTCGAGCCCTGGGCAAAGGCCTGGACCAGCGCCTGTACGGGCCTCACCTGTAATGGTCTGGCGCCCGGGTTCTGGAACTCGGTCAAGATCACGCTGCCCTCGACAATCGTCTCGGTCTTCGTCGCCGCTGTCAGCGGCTATGCGCTGGTCAATTGGCGGTTCAAGGGCTCCGAATTCTTCTTCACCGTGCTGCTGCTCGGCTCGTTCATTCCCTATCAGGTGATGCTCTATCCCCTGGTGATGATCACCGCACAGCTCAAGATTTTCGGCACGCTCTGGGCCGTCATCCTGATCCACACCATTTTCGGCATGCCGATCCTGACCCTGCTGTTCCGCAATTATTTTGCCTCGCTACCGCAGGAATTGTTCAAGGCCGCGCGTGTCGATGGGGCAGGGTTCTGGCGGATTTTCTTCCAGATCATGGTGCCCATGTCGCTGCCGATCTTCGCGGTCGCCATCATCCTGCAGGTCACCGGCATCTGGAACGACTTCCTGTTCGGCGTCGTCTTCGCCGGCACGCAGAACTATCCGATGACCGTCCAGCTCAACAATATCGTCAACTCCGTCCAGGGCGTGCGCGAATACAACGTCAACATGGCCGCCACCATTCTCACGGCTGCCGTTCCGCTGATCGTCTATTTCGTTTCTGGCAAATGGTTCGTGCGCGGCATCGCCGCTGGCGCGGTGAAGGGATAAGCCCATGCAATCCAGCGTTTCCGTCAAAGACCTGTCGCTCAATTTCGGCTCGGTCCAGGTTCTCAAAAGCCTCAATCTCGACGTCAAGCAGGGCGAGTTCATCGTGCTGCTCGGCCCCTCGGGCTGCGGCAAGTCCACTCTGCTGAACTGCATTGCCGGCCTGCTCGACGTCTCCGAAGGTCAGATTTTCATCGGCGGCAAAAACGTCACCTGGGCCGAGCCCAAGGACCGCGGCATCGGCATGGTGTTCCAGTCCTATGCGCTCTATCCGCAGATGACGGTCGAAAAGAACCTCTCCTTCGGCCTGCGCGTCGCTGGCATGAAGCGCGACGAGATCGACCGCCGCGTCAAGCGCGCCTCCGAAATCCTGCAGATCGAGCCCTTGCTGCAGCGCAAGCCCGCCAATCTCTCCGGCGGCCAGCGCCAGCGCGTCGCCATTGGCCGCGCCCTGGTGCGCGATGTGGACGTGTTCCTCTTCGACGAACCCCTGTCCAATCTCGATGCCAAGCTGCGTAGCGACCTGCGTGTCGAGATCAAGCGGCTGCACCAGCGGCTCAAGAACACCATGATCTACGTGACCCACGACCAGATCGAGGCGCTCACCCTGGCCGACCGTATCGCCATCATGAAAAATGGCGAAATCCAGCAACTCTCCGATCCGCACACGATCTACAACAAGCCCGTCAACCTCTACGTCGCCGGCTTTATCGGTTCGCCCTCGATGAACTTCTTCAACGGCACCCTGGCTGGCGGCGCAGAGCCTGCCTTCACCACCGATGACGGTGTTGTCGTTCCGGTGAGCCGCTATGTCTTCGACAAGGCGCCCACCGGTTCGAGCAAAGCCGTGCTCGGCGTTCGCCCCGAACATATCGAGCTTGGCGATGCGGCCAAAACCATGCCCTTCTCCACCGAGGTCGAGATCGAAATCGTCGAGCCCATGGGCTCGGACACGCTGGCCTGGACCAAGATCGGCAATCAGCCGGTTACCTTCCGGGCCGATAGCGACGTGCATCTCGAGGTCGGCCAGAAGGTCTGGATCGGCTTTGATCCCGCACGCGGCTCGCTGTTCGATTCTGCCTCGACCAACCGGCTCTAGAAACCATCATCAAGTGCCGCGCTCCCCGGCGCGGCACTTTTCGCCGCCGCTATCGCGGCACATTACTTTTGGGGCGGATCGCCTGCCGTTGCGGCAGGACAGCGCGCCATAAACTGACTACCTCCTTCGCCCGTATTCCGGGCAACAGCCCAAATTATTGAAGAGGCCCCCATGACCGAACTGTCATTCCAGCTCTATAGCGCCCGCAATTACCCCTCGCTCGAGGAGTTCCTGGGTAAGCTCGCCGCGCTTGGCTACACCCAGGTTGAAGGCTTCGGCGGCCTTTATGGCAATGTTGCCGACGCCACGACGCTGGCCGGCAATCTCAAGAAGCATGGCCTGACCATGCCGACCGGCCACTTTGGTCCGGCTCAGGCCGCCGACGTCTCCACCACGCTCAAGACCGCCGAAATCCTCGGCGTCAAGAAGATCATTGTGCCCCATCTCGGTGCCGAAGATCGTAGCGCCGACGAGTCCAAGTGGCTCAAGCTCGCCGAGACGCTGGCCGGCCACGCCGAAACCTACAAGAAAGAAGGCTATGGCTTCGGCTGGCACAATCACGATTTCGAATTCGTGCCGACCACCTCGGGCCGCACGCCCATGGAAATCCTGCTTGAAGAGGCGCCCGGCATTGAATGGGAAGCCGACGTCGCCTGGATCGTGCGCGGCAAGGCCGACCCGATCGCCTGGTTCGACCGCTATGGCGACCGCATCAGCGCCGTCCACGTCAAGGACATCGCTCCCGCCGGCCAGAATGCCGATGAAGATGGCTGGGCCGATGTCGGCTACGGCACGCTGGGTTGGGACAACCTCATCAATCAGGTCAAGAGCAAGACCAAGGCGCAGTATTTCATCGCCGAACACGACAAGCCTTCCGATGTCGAGCGTTTCGCAACGCGCTCCATCGCTACCGCCCAGAAGTGGAAGTAAGCTAAAATGGCAAAGACTTACGGCGTCGGCATCATGGGTGCCGGCAATATTTCCTCGGCCTATCTGCGTCTCGCGCCCCTGTTCAAGGGGCTCGAGGTTCGCGCCGTGGCGGACATTCTGCCCG
Source organism: Devosia sp. (assembly GCA_035565135.1). Lineage (GTDB taxonomy): Bacteria > Pseudomonadota > Alphaproteobacteria > Rhizobiales > Devosiaceae > Devosia. The sequence goes on along the minus strand of DATMSY010000150.1, from coordinate 2,335 downwards.
CCGCCGCCCAGAAGCGTGCCGAGGAATTCGGCGTCGCCGCCCAGACGCCCGACGAATTGCTGAAAAACAGCGAACTCGACGTCATCGTCAACCTGACCATCCCGGCCACCCATTATTCGGTGTCCAAGGATATCGTCTCGGCCGGCAAGCACGCCTATTCCGAAAAGCCTTTCGTGCTGAGCCTCGAAGAGGGCCTGGCGCTGAAAAAGGCTGCCGATGAGCGTAACCTCAAGGTTGGCTCCGCCCCCGATACTTTCCTCGGTGGCGCCCACCAGCAGGCCCGCGACATCATCGATAGCGGCAAGCTCGGCAAAATCATGAGCGGCACCACCCACGTCATGGGGCCGGGCATGGAGCATTGGCATCCCAATCCGGACTTTTTCTTCAAACCCGGCGGCGGCCCCATCCTCGATATGGGCCCGTATTATGTCACCAACCTCGTCCACCTGCTCGGGCCGGTCAAACGCCTCTCCGCCTTCACCAATATGGCGCGCACCGAGCGCGTGGTGACTGCCGAGGGCCCGATGAAGGGCCAGGCCGTCAAGGTCGAGACGCCGACCACCATCCACGGCATTCTCGAATTCCACAATGGCGCGGTGATCACCATCGGCGCCAGCTGGGACGTGGCCAGCCACGGCCACCACAATATCGAGCTCTATGGCACCGGCGGGTCGATCTTCGTGCCCGATCCGAACTTCTTCGGCGGCGAACTGGTCACCACCAACTGGGCCGGCGAGAAGAGCACGGTTACCCCCTGGGATCACCCCTTCGGCCGCGCCAATCAGGACCTCGACAAGCCGGTATCCCGCGCCAATTACCGCACCGCGGGCCTGGCCGACATGATCGCCTCGATCGATGGCGGCTATAATGCCCGCTGTGGCCTCGATGTGGCGCTCCATGTCGTGGACGTGCTCACCAGCCTGCTCAAGGCCGGCGAGACCGGTCAGGTCATCACCCTGTCGACCACTTGCGAGCGTCCGTTGGCCCTTAGCCCCGCCGATGCACAGGCCCTGCTGAAGTAATCAGCGCAGGCCTCACGACTTGAGGTGCGTACCTCATTGACAGACCCACGGGCCTGTCGAACAATGCGTCAAAAGTAGACCTCATGGTGAGCTTGTCGAACCACGAGGTCGTGCCCGAATGGTGCCACGACCTCGCCCTTCGACAGGCTCAGGGTGAGGTCTACTGGTTTGGACGACAGAAGACCAAGGCGCCCGAGCGCCCACCGAGGAGAGAGATTTCATGCGCACCATCAAGGGTCCCGCAGTCTTCCTGGCACAATTCGCCGGAGACAAACCGCCATTCAATTCCTTCGACGCCATTTGCGGCTGGGCCGCCAATTACGGCTATAAGGGCGTGCAGATCCCCACCTGGGTCACCAGCCTGATCGATCTGGAAAAGGCCGCCACCTCCAAGACCTATGCCGATGAGCTGACCGGCACCGCCGCCAAGCATGGCCTCGCCATCACCGAGCTCTCGACCCACCTACAGGGCCAGCTCGTCGCCGCTCATCCGGTCTATGACACCATGCTCGACGGCTTCGCCCCGGCATCGGTGCATAACAATCCCAAGGCCCGCCAGGAATGGGCCGTGCAGCAGCTACATTGGGCTGCCAAGGCCTCCAAGAATCTGGGCCTCACCGAACACGCGACCTTCTCGGGCGCGCTGGCCTGGCCCTTCCTCTACCCGTTCCCCCAGCGTCCCGCCGGCCTTGTCGAAGAAGCCTTTGACGAACTGGCCCGCCGCTGGACCCCGATTCTCAACGCCTTCGACGAAGCCGGCGTCGATGTCGGCTACGAACTGCATCCGGGCGAAGACCTGTTCGACGGCGTCACATTCGAGATGTTCCTCGACCGGGTCAAAAACCACCCGCGCGCCAACATCCTCTACGATCCCAGCCACATGGTGCTGCAGCAGCTCGATTATCTCGAATTCATCGATATCTATCACGAGCGCATCAAGCTGTTCCACGTCAAGGATGCCGAGTTCAATCCGACCGGCCGCCAGGGCGTCTATTCGGGCTATCAGAGCTGGATCAACCGGGCAGGGCGCTTCCGCTCACTGGGCGACGGTCAGGTCGATTTCGCCTCGATCTTCTCCAAGATGGCGCAATACGACTTTGCCGGCTGGGCCGTGCTCGAATGGGAATGCGCCATCAAGCACCCCGAAGACGGTGCCCGCGAAGGCGCCGAGTTCATCAAGAACCACATCATCCACGTCACCGAACACGCCTTCGACGATTTCGCCTCGGCCGGCACGGACCTGGCGGCCAACCGGAAGATTTTGGGTCTGAGCTAAGCTGCCCACTGAACGTGGGCTCCTCTCCCCCTTGAGT
>DATMSY010000149.1:0-4486 GCA_035565135.1 Devosia sp. | reverse complement strand
ATTCCAGGTGCCCCGCCAGCTTTGCTGGGCGCCATTGGCGCGGCCATCGGAGTGGCTGCCTGGTTTTCATACTTGCGGAAGCGGAACGGCTGATCATGCTCGCTGACAAGGATCGCATTTTTACCAATCTCTATGGCCAGGGCGACTGGGGTCTCGAAGGCGCGCGGTCTCGCGGCGCCTGGGTGGGCACCAAGGAATTCATCGATTCCGGTCGTGACTGGATCACCAATGAGGTCAAGGCATCGGGCCTGCGCGGCCGTGGCGGGGCAGGGTTCCCCACCGCGCTGAAATGGACCTTCATGCCCAAGGTCAATGACGGTCGCCCGCATTACCTCTTGGTCAATGCCGACGAATCCGAGCCGGGCACCTGCAAGGACCGCGAGATCCTGCGTCACGATCCGCACCATCTGGTCGAAGGGTGCCTCTTGGCCGCCCGCGCCATGGATGCGCATCTCGCCTTCATTTATGTGCGCGGCGAATTCATCCGTGAGCGCCAGCATCTGGAACGCGCCGTCGAGGAGGCTTATGAGGCCAAGCTGATCGGCAAGGACAATATCCATGGCTGGGACCTGGACATTATCGTCCACCACGGCGCCGGCGCTTACATCTGCGGCGAAGAAACCGCGCTGATGGAATCGCTCGAAGGCAAGAAGGGCCAGCCGCGCCTCAAGCCGCCATTCCCGGCCGGCATGGGCGTCTATGGCAATCCGACCACGGTGAACAATGTCGAATCCATCGCCGTTGTGCCGGAAATCCTGCGCCGCTCGGGCGCGTGGTTTGCCTCCATCGGTCGCCCGAACAACCAGGGCACCAAGCTCTTCATGGTGTCGGGTCATGTGAACAAGCCCGCGACCTTCGAGGAAGCCTTGGGCGAAAGCTTCAAGGACATCATCGAAAAGCATTGCGGTGGCATCCGCGGCGGCTGGGACAATCTGCTGGCCGTGATCCCGGGCGGGGCCTCGTGCCCCGTGGTGCGCGGCGAGGACATGATGACCGCGATCATGGATTTCGACGGGCTGCGCGAGAAGAAGTCGTCCTTTGGTACCGGCGGTATGATCGTCATGGACAAGTCCACCGACATCGTCAAAGCCATCTGGCGCATCTCGGCCTTCTTCAAGCATGAGAGCTGCGGCCAATGCACGCCGTGCCGCGAAGGCACGGGCTGGATGATGCGCGTGCTCGGCCGCATGGTCGAAGGCCGTGCCCAGAAGCGCGAAATCGACATGCTGTTCGAGGTCACCAAGCAGATCGAAGGCCACACCATCTGCGCGCTTGGCGATGCCGCTGCGTGGCCGGTGCAGGGCCTGATCCGCAATTTCCGCGACGTCATCGAGGCGCGGATCGACCAGTACACATATTCGTCCACCTCCGACGGCGCCGTGCCGTCGATTGCGGCGGAGTAAGGCTGATGGCAAATATCAAAGTCGACGGCCAACTGGTCGAAGTTCCGGACTATTTCACGCTGATGCAGGCGGCTGAGGCCGCTGGCGCGGAAATCCCGCGTTTCTGCTATCACGAGCGCCTGTCGGTGGCCGGCAATTGCCGCATGTGCCTGGTCGAGGTGAAGGGCGGTCCGCCCAAGCCGCAGGCCAGCTGCGCCATGTCGGTCAAGGATTTGCGGCCCGGCCCCAATGGCGAGCCGCCTGAAATGTTCACCAACACGCCCATGGTCAAGAAGGCCCGTGAAGGCGTAATGGAATTCCTGCTGATCAACCATCCGCTCGATTGCCCGATCTGCGATCAGGGCGGCGAATGCGATCTGCAGGACCAGCCTATGGCCTATGGCGTGGACAAGAACCGCTTCGCCGAGAACAAGCGCGCCGTCGAGGACAAGTATATTGGCCCGCTGGTCAAGACCTCGATGAACCGCTGCATCCACTGCACGCGCTGCGTCCGCTTCACCACCGAAGTGGCTGGCATTGCCGAGATGGGCCTGCTGGGTCGCGGCGAAGACGCCGAGATCACCACTTATCTCGAAAAGGCGCTGTCGAGCGAGCTGCAGGGCAATGTGATCGATCTGTGCCCGGTGGGCGCGCTGACCTCCAAGCCCTATGCCTTCCACGCTCGTCCGTGGGAATTGAACAAGACCGAATCCATCGACGTGATGGATGCCGTCGGCTCGGCTATCCGCGTGGACAGCCGTGGCCGCGAAGTGATGCGCGTGCTGCCGCGTGTCAACGAGGCGATCAACGAAGAGTGGATTTCGGACAAGACCCGTTTTATCTGGGATGGTCTCAAGAGCCAGCGGCTCGACCGCCCCTATGTGCGGCGCAACAAGAAGCTGGGCGCCACCACCTGGGATGATGCGTTCCAAACCGTCGCCAAGGCCCTCAAGAAGCCTGGCGCCCGTATCGGCGCCATTGCTGGCGATCTGGCCGCTGTCGAGGAGCTTTATGCGCTCAAGACCCTGTTGGCCTCGCTCGGTTCTGGCAATGTCGATGCCCGTCCCGCCGGTTCGGGCCTGTCGCCCGCTAATGGCCGCGCCTCCTATATCTTCAACCCGACCATTGCCGGGATCGAACAGGCTGACGCCATCCTGCTGATCGGCACCAATCCGCGCCGCGAGGCCGCTGTGCTCAATGCCCGCATCCGCAAGGTGTGGCGCGCCACGGGCCTGCCGATCGGCGTGATTGGTGAAGCTGCGGACCTGACCTACCAATACCAGCATCTGGGCGCCGGCAGCGACACGCTGGCTGATCTGGTTGCCGGTAGCGGCGAATTCGCCCAGACCTGGGCCAAGGCCAGGAAGCCGCTGGTGATCGTTGGCGAAGGTGCCGCGACTGCCGATGTGCTGGCCGCTGCCGCCAAGCTCGCCACGTCGAACGCCGAAATCGAAGCCGGCTGGAACGGCTTTGCCGTGCTGCACAATGCCGCCGCTCGCGTCGGCGCGCTCGATGTCGGTTTCGTGCCCGCCAAGGGCGCTGCTGACACCGCCGCCATGCTAGCCGGTGGCGTGGATGTGCTGTTCCTGGTTGGGGCCGACGAAGTCGACCTGTCCCAGATCGGCGAGACGCTCGTCGTCTATCTGGGCACCCATGGCGACAATGGCGCTCACCGCGCCGACGTCATCCTGCCGGGCGCTGCCTACACCGAAAAGAGCGCCACCTATGTCAACACCGAGGGCCGCGTGCAGGTGACTAACCGCGCCGTGTTCCCGCCGGGCGACGCCAAGGAAGATTGGGCCATCATCCGCGCCCTCTCGGCCGTGGCCGGCCAGCCGCTGGCCTTCAATTCGCTCGCCCAGTTGCGGGCTGCCATGTATGCGGAATTCCCGCATCTGGCTCGCATCGACGCCATTGCCGAAGGCAAGCCAGCCGATATCGCCAAGCTCGCCAAGACCTCGCCAAAGGGCAAGAAGGCGACATTCGTTTCGCCGGTGGCGGATTTCTATCTCAGCAATCCGATTGCCCGCGCCTCGGCCGTGATGGGCGAATCCGCGGCATTGGCCGCCGGTCTGCGTCAGGCAGCGGAGTAGGGGAGCATAATGGACTTTATCACGACCGCTCTCGACTATCTGCTGGGCATCCCGATCCTGGGATGGGGCATGCATGTGGGTCTCATCTACAAGACCCTGCTGCTACTCGTCTGCCTGCTGGTCTTCACCGCCTTCATCCTGTTGGCCGACCGCAAGATTTGGGCTGCTGTGCAGATCCGCCGCGGTCCTAACGTGGTGGGTCCATTCGGCCTGCTGCAGAGCTTTGCCGACCTGCTGAAATTCGCGCTCAAGGAGCCGATCATTCCGGCCGGCGCCGACAAGGTGCTGTTCCTGTTTGCGCCGCTGCTGACGGCAACCCTGGCGCTCGCCGCGTGGGCCGTCATGCCGGTGGGCGAGGGCCTGGCCATCGCCAATATCAATCTGGGCGTGCTCTATATCTTTGCGATCTCGTCGCTGGGCGTCTATGGCGTCATCATCGGCGGCTGGGCCTCGAACTCGAAATATCCGTTCCTCGGCTCGCTCCGCTCCGCCGCGCAGATGGTTAGCTATGAAGTCTCCATTGGCCTTGTGATCATCACCGTGCTGCTGTGCGTCGGTTCGCTCAATCTCAGCGATATCGTGCGCGCGCAGTACGAAATGGGCCTCGCGCACATGATCGGCCTGCCGCAGTTGACCTTCCTCAACTGGTTCTGGCTGCCGCTCTTTCCGATGTTCATCGTGTTCTACATTTCGGCCCTGGCCGAAACGAACCGTCCGCCCTTCGATCTGCCTGAGGCCGAGTCCGAGCTGGTCGCCGGTTTCATGACCGAATATTCGGCCACGCCATACATGCTGTTCATGCTGGGCGAGTACATCTCCATTCTGCTGATGTGCGCGCTCACCACGGTTCTGTTCCTGGGCGGCTGGACATCGCCGATCGATCTGCCGCCCTTCACCTGGATTCCGGGCGTCATCTGGTTCGTTCTCAAGCTCAGCGCGGTGTTCTTCATGTTCGCCATGGCCAAGTCCATCGTGCCGCGCTACCGCTACGATCAACTCATGCGCATTGGC
>DATMSY010000148.1:0-12910 GCA_035565135.1 Devosia sp. | reverse complement strand
GCAGAAATATTGATCGTCGTCGTTCTCACTATCGTCAACGGCGTGTTGGCGATGTCCGAACTGGCAGTCGTTTCGTCCCGGCCCGCGCGCCTGCGCGCCATGGCCGATCAGGGTAACAAGGGGGCCGCCACGGCCATCCGCCTCGCCGAAGACCCCGGCAAATTCCTTTCCTCCGTTCAGATCGGCATTACGCTGGTCGGCATTCTGTCCGGCGCCTTTTCCGGCGCTACTCTGGGCCTGCGCCTCACCGAATGGCTGCGCGATATCGGCGTGGCCGGCAGCGTGGCCGATGTGCTGGGTGTTGGCGTCGTGGTCGTCGCTATCACCTATATCTCGCTGATCCTGGGCGAGCTGGTGCCCAAGCAGATCGCCCTGCGCGATCCCGAAGGCGTGGCCTCGCGCGTCGCCCCGGGCATGAAACTGCTTGCCGCCATTGGTTCGCCCATCGTCTTCATCCTCGATGTCTCGGGCAAGGCCGTGCTGACGCTGCTGGGGCAGGGCGAGGAATCCGAGGAAAAGGTCACCGAGGAAGAGGTCAAGACCATCATCGCCGAGGCCGCCACCACCGGCATTATCGAGAGCGACGAGCATTCGATGATTTCCGGCGTCATGCGCCTGGCCGACCGCTCGGCCCGCGGCCTGATGACGCCGCGTCTCGATGTCGACGTGATCGATCTGTCCGATGACAGCGATGAAATCCGCAAGACCATCCTGAGCACCCACCGCTCGCGCCTCCTGGTGCAGGACGGCGATTCCGATTCCATCATCGGTGTCGTGGCCATCAAGGACATCATCAGCGTCTTCGCCAATGGCCAGCCGCTCGACGTGCGCAAATTCGTCCAGCCCGTGCCCGTGGTGATGGACCATGCCGACGCGCTCGACGTGGTCCGCGCCATCCGCAACGCCACCGTGCATATGGCTCTGGTCGTGGACGAATACGGGCATTTCGAGGGTATCGTCACCTCGGCCGACATTCTCGAGGTCATCACCGGCGTCTTCCAGGAAGAAACCGGCGACGATCCGGCCCTGGTTCGCCGTGAGGATGGGTCCTGGCTGGTGGCCGGCTGGATGCCGGTCGACGAATTCAGCGAAAAGCTCAAGGTCAGCATCCCCAAGGACGCCAAGTTCGAGACCGTGGCGGGCTACGTCCTCTCGATCATCAACCGCCTGCCGGCAGTCGGCGAGACCTTCGAGCACAATGGCTGGAAATTCGAGGTCCTCGACCTCGACGGTCGCCGCATCGACAAGATATTGATGACGCAGCTGAGCTAAGGCTTCAAACAAAAAGGGCGCCACTCGGCGCCCTTTGCTTATTTAGCTCCCGCGTCCCAAGTAGACCTCATCCTGAGCCTGTCGAAGGACGAGGTCGTGGCACAAAGACCTGCCGGGAAGCGGCCCTAAATCTCTTCGAAGGCGCCGGTGCGCATGTCGAAGAGCTTGCCGTTTTCCTTGAGCGCCGGGCTCAGCAGGTCGACCAGCTTGGGCGCGATATCGGCCGGCGTCGGCAGCGTTGCCGGATCTTCGCCCGGCATGGCCTTGGCCCGCATTGCGGTGCGCACCGCGCCGGGATAGAACACATTGACCCGCACCTTGGTCTGCTCGACTTCGCCGGCATAGGACTTGACCATGGCGTCGACGGCTGCCTTGCTGGCGGCATAAAGCCCCCAATAGGGCCGCGCCGAACGGGCCGATGACGACGAGACGAGCACCGCGCGCCCCGCATCGGCCTGCCGCAACAGCAGGTCGCAGGAGCGCAGCAGGCGGTAATTGGCTGTCACGTTGACGGCCATCACCTTCTCGAAATCTTCCGGCGAGACATGGGGCAGGGGGCTCAGCACGCCGAGCTGACCGGCATTGGCGATCAGCCCATCCAGCGCACCCCAGCGCTCGAAAATGGCGGCGCCGAGCCGGTCGATGGCGTCGCCATCGCGCAGGTCAAGCGGAACCAAAGTGGTCGAGGAGCCCAGGTCCTGGATTTCGTCGTCCAGTTCTTCGAGGCCCCCCACCGTGCGGGCCACCGCAACCACATGGGCGCCGCGCCTTGCCGCTTCGATGGCGCTTGCATAGCCGATGCCGCGCGAGGCGCCGGTGACGAGGATGACCTTGCCGGCAAGGTCATTGGATACAGCCATTAACCGGCCTCTTTAAGCAGGGAGATGTGTTTCGGCTCGTTCTTGGCGCGGCCATTGAGATCGGTCAACTGTGTCGGATAGTCGCCGGTGAAATAATGATCGGTGAATTGCGGCGCCTGGGGATTGCGCGGCTCGCCACCCACCGCGTCATAGAGCCCATCGATGGAGAGGAAGGCCAGCGAATCCGCGCCGATGAACTTGCACATCGATTCCAGATTGTCATGCTGGTTGGCGATGAGCTTTTCCGGATCGGGCGTGTCGATGCCGTAATAGTCCGAGAAGAAGATCATCGGGCTGGCGACCCGCAGATGCACTTCGGTCGCCCCGGCGTCGCGGATCATCTGCACGATCTTGAGCGAGGTCGTGCCGCGCACGATCGAATCGTCCACCAGGATGACGCGTTTGCCCTCGATCTCGGCGCGGTTGGCCGAGTGCTTGAGCTTGACGCCAAAGGCGCGGATCGACTGCGTCGGCTCAATGAAAGTGCGGCCCACATAATGGTTGCGGATAATGCCCAGCTCGAACGGAATGCCGCTCTGCTGGGCATAGCCAATCGCTGCGGGCGTGCCGCCATCGGGCACCGGCACCACGACATCGGCCTCGACCGGCGCCTCCTTGGCCAGGTTCATGCCCATATGCTTGCGCGCCGAATAGACGCTGCGGCCGGCCACGACCGAATCCGGGCGGGCGAAATAGACATATTCGAAGAGGCACGGACGCTCCGGCGTCGGCCGGGCCGGCTTGCGCGCATCAATGCTGATCGAGCCATCCGGCTGGATTTCGCAGATGATGACTTCGCCATTTTCCACGTCGCGGATATATTTAGCGCCGATCATGTCGAGAGCACAGGTCTCCGAGCAGAAGATCGGCTTGCCGTCGAGTTCCCCCATCACCAGCGGACGAATGCCCACGGGATCGCGCGCGGCGATCAGCTTGGTGCGGGTCATGGCCAGCATGGCATAGCCGCCTTCCATTTGCCTGATGGCGTCGATGAAGCGGTCGGTGGTCGAGGAATGGCGCGAGCGCGCCACCAGATGCAGCACCACTTCGGTATCCGAGGTGGATTGGCAGATGGCGCCGGTGGCGATGATCTGCCGGCGCAGCGTCAGCCCATTGGTGAAATTGCCATTATGGGCAATGGCGATGCCCCCCGCCTCAAGCTCGGCGAAGAGCGGCTGCACATTGCGCAGCGCCACCTCTCCGGTGGTCGAATAGCGCGTATGGCCAATGGCAATGCTGCCGGGCAGCCGGGCCAGGAGGGCAGGGTCGGTATAATGGTCGCCCACCAGGCCCATGCGCTTTTCGGTATAGAATTGCTTGCCGTCGAAGCTGACAATGCCGGCCGCTTCCTGGCCGCGATGCTGCAGGGCATGCAGGCCCAGCGCGGTCAGCGTCGAGGCATCATTGTGCCCCAAAATGCCAAACACGCCGCATTCTTCATGCAGCGTGTCGCCATTGAGATCGAAAGAATCGTCGCTCGGATGGTTCACCGGGCTCTCCATGCCAATGCTGCCCTCAACTGCAGAACTGTCGTCGCCAACGGCGACAGGGCCGTGCATAGCGCGATACCGCCCTACGCCTTAGCCCAAATTGGTGTCCCCGACCATTGTTGTTACAAAAGGTCAGGGTTGTGGCGAGCGCTGCGCGCTCACCGGAAAATGATCGATCCCTACGCGCCAGGCGCGACAGGAGCAGGCGGAACGGCCGGCGTCGTGGAGGGAACGCTGCTGTCTTCGGTGGCGTCCGTACCCTCGTCCATCGGCGCAGGCGCCGATTCGGGGTCCTCGGTCAGCCCCGTGCCGCCTTTGAGGATTTCGGTGACCTGCTGCTCAAGCCCTTCGGGCAGCATGGAAATCAGCGTATTGCCCATATTCTGCAGATGCGGCAGCGATTGCGACTGCGCGGCCCAGGGCGGCAGATTGTTGGGCAGCAGCCAGGTGCCGAAAATGGTGATGACGATCGCGATCAGGATACCGCGCAGCACGCCGAAGACGAAACCCAGCGTGCGGTCGATCGGGCCGACGCGGCTATCCACCACAAAGTCGGCGATGCGCATGGTCAAAAGATGCAGCACGATCAGCGCGACGATGAAGGTCACGACCACCGTGGCGATATCGGCAACGATCTGCTCGGCAATATATTGCCGGGCGATTTCGGGATGGTACTGCCACATATAGATGGCGATAGCGGCCGAACCGGCCCAGGTCGCCAGCGACAGGACTTCGCGGGTCAGGCCCCGCGCAGTGGCCAGGATTGCCGAAATCAGCACCAGCACACCAACACCAACGTCGAACGCTGTCAGCATATGTCTTCGCTTAGCTCCAGTTGCCGCCCCGGCTTCTTGGGCTTCGTTTAGCCGCTTTGTGTTGCAAAGCCAAGGCTTACGGCGCTCGGCATGCGCGATCTTCCCAGAAAGCCGTGAACTGTCGCACCCCTACCACTGCTCCGGCTCGCTCGTCCGCGGCTTGCCATTGGCCGCAATGCGGCCCACCAGGTCCGCCAGCGCGGTAAATTCGGAAACCTCGAGCCCGCTATTGCGATCCGCATTGCCGAGCCGGCCGGTCGCGACACTCTTGAAGCCCAACTTGCCCGCCTCGCGCAGCCGCAGCGAGCCATGCGCCACCGGCCGCACGCCGCCGGCCAGTGAAATCTCGCCGAAATAAACCGAATCCTTGGGCAGCGGCGAACCCGTCAGCGACGAAATCAGCGCCGCGGCAACCGCCAGATCGGCCGCCGGTTCGTTGATCTTCAGCCCGCCTGCCACATTGAGATAGATGTCATTGGCCCCGATCCGCACTCCACACCGCGTTTCGAGCACAGCCAGCACCATGGACAGGCGCGAACTGTCCCAGCCCACCACGGCCCGGCGCGGTGTGCCGAGCGGGGAGGGCGCCACCAGCGCCTGGATTTCGATCAGGAGCGGCCGCGTGCCCTCCATGCCGGCAAAAACCGCCGAACCGGCCGCACCTTCGTCGCGCTGGTCGAGAAAAAGCGCCGATGGATTGGCGACCTGCTCCAGCCCCAGCTCGGTCATGGCAAAGACGCCGATCTCGTCAGTGGCGCCATAGCGGTTCTTGACCCCGCGCAGAATGCGAAACGTATGGCTGGTGTCGCCTTCGAAATAAAGCACGGCATCGACCATGTGTTCGACGACGCGCGGACCGGCAATCTGCCCGTCCTTGGTCACATGGCCGACCAGCACCACAGCCGCCCCGCTTTTCTTGGCAAAGCGCGTCAACGCCTGCGCCGAGGTGCGCACCTGCGTCACCGTGCCCGGCGCGCTGTCGACGCGATCCGTCCACAGCGTCTGGATCGAATCGATGATGACGAGATCGGGGGCAGGGCCGTTTTCCAGCGTCGCCAGGATTATCTCGACATTGGTTTCGGCCGCCAGCAGCACCTCGGCCTCGCCCAGGCCCAGCCGCTGCGCCCGCAGCCGCACCTGTGCGACGGCTTCTTCGCCCGAGACATAAACGACGCGCTTGCCGCGATTGGCCAGCGCCGCCGCCGATTGCAGCAGCAGCGTCGACTTGCCGATGCCCGGATCGCCGCCCACCAGCAGCGCCGAGCCCATCACGAAACCGCCGCCCGTCACCCGGTCCAGCTCGGCAATGCCGGTCACGACGCGGGCGGCGCTCTCGGTTTCTCCCGATAGCGGCACCAGGTTCGTTGGCTTGCCATTGGCCTTGGCTGATTTTGGGCCGGCGCCCACGCCACTATCGGTCAGCTCCTCGACAATGGTGTTCCATTCGCCGCAGGAATCGCACCGTCCCTGCCATCGGGTCGAGACGGCGCCACAGGCCTGGCAGATGAAGGAAGAGCGGGACTTGGCCAATGGGAACTCACGATTGCGCAATTAAGCGGGAAGGCTAGCCGCAAAACGCATCGCTCGCAAGAACAAATAGCGAACGACTAGCCGGGCAGGTTTCCGTCCCCGACATAGCTCCGATTGACGCGGGCCTGCCGGAGCGAGGTGAGGATTTCGTAGCCGATGGTGCCGGCGGCATCGGCCTGATCGTCCGCGCCGATCAGATTGCCCAACACCTCGGCGCCTTCGCCAGGTGAGGGCAGGTCCGAGCCCAGCTCGGTAATATCGACGATGGAAATATCCATCGAAATCCGCCCGATCACCGGACACACCTTGCCGCGAATGGCCACCTTGCCGCCGGGCCGCGAATTGGTGCCCGAGAGCGAGCGCAGGAAACCATCGGCATAGCCATGGGCGATTATGGCCAGCCGGCTATTACGCGATAGCGAATAGCTCGCCCCATAGCCCACGCTTTCGCCGGTGCGGGCTTCCACGATCTGCAGGATCGGCACATGCAGCGTCGCGACCGCCGCCATCGGATTCTTGCGCCCGCTGACCGCCCGGCCGCCATAAAGCGCGATGCCCGGCCGCACCATCTGGAAATGATAATCACGCCCCGTCATCAGCCCGGCCGAATTGGCCAGCGAAGCGGGAATGCCGGGGAATTGGTTGAGCAGCGAGCTGAACAGCGCCAGCTGCGTACGGTTCTTTTCGTGGTTGGGCGTATCGGCACAGGCCAGATGACTCATCACCATTTGCGGCGCATAGCCCAGCGTCTCGATCTGCTGGCGCACGACGCTGGCTTCATTGAGCCGGAAGCCCAGCCGGTTCATGCCGGTGTCGAAATGGAAGGCCGACGGATAGGCCTCGTTGCGCTCGACGCATTTGGCCAGCCATTCCTCGAGCATTGCCATGGAGGAAATGACCGGCATCAGGTTTTGCCGCACATAAAGATTGGCCGCGCCGGGATAGAGCCCGTTGAGCACGAAGATATGGGCGTCCGGCACCGCCGCGCGCACGGCCATGCCTTCATCGGGCGTCGCGACGAAGAAGAATCGCGCGCCCGCGGCATGCAGCGCCTTGCTGGCCATGGTGATGCCCATGCCATAGGCGTCCGCCTTGACCACCGCGGCCGTCAGCGCGCCGGCGCTCACGCGGTCCAGCGCCCGCCAGTTGCGGGCCAATGCGCCCAGATCGATGCTCAGTTGGCCCCCAAGGCCCGAAGTCAGCGCCATGCCTATTCCATGCGCTCGGGAAGATAATCGGCCCGAGCCAGATTGCCGAAGCGAGTATATTGCGCCTCAAAGCTTAATTGCACCGTACCAGTCGGGCCGTGACGTTGCTTGGCGATGATGACTTCGGCCTTGCCGTGCACTTTTTCCATCTCGCTTTGCCAGGTCAGGTGTTCCGGCGTGCCTTCTTTGGGCTCTTTGTTCTTGAGGTAGTATTCTTCGCGATACACGAACAACACCACGTCAGCGTCCTGCTCGATAGAGCCCGATTCGCGCAAATCCGCCAGCTGTGGATGCTTGTCGTCGCGCGCTTCCACCTGGCGGGATAGCTGGCTGAGTGCAATGATCGGCACCTCCAGCTCCTTGGCCAGCGCCTTGAGCGTGGTGGTGATTTCGGTCAGCTCCTGCACGCGGTTCTGGCTCGAGGCCTTGGACGAGCCGGATAGCAGCTGCAGATAGTCCACGATCATGAAATCGAGGCCCTTCTGCCGCTTGAGGCGCCGGGCACGCGCCGCCAGCTGCGCCACCGAGATACCGCCGGTATCGTCGATATAGAGCGGCATCTGCGCCATCATGTTGGAGACATCCACCAGCTTGGTGAACTGGCTGTCGTGAATCTTGCCGCGCCGGATGTCGGACGAGGAAATTTCCGCCTGCTCGGCCAGGATACGGGTCGCCAGCTGTTCCGAACTCATTTCGAGGCTGAAAAAGCCGACCACGCCGCCATTGACCGTCTTGGCATTGCCGTCGGGCTGCACCTCGCTCTTCCACGCCTTGGCGACGTTGAAGGCGATATTGGTCACCAGCGACGTCTTGCCCATGGCAGGGCGTCCGGCCAGGATGATCAAGTCGCTGCGCTGCAACCCGCCCATCTGCCGGTCGAGATCGTCCAGCGCCGTGGCAATGCCTGACAGGCCCCCATCGCGCTGATAGGCCTCGCCCGCCATGCGGATGGACGCCTGCAGCGCCGTGCCGAAGGATTGAAAACCCCCGTCATAGCGGCCCTTTTCGGCCAGCTGGAAGAGCGCGCCTTCAACCTTCTCGATCTGCTTGACCGGCGTCATCTCGACATCGGATTCATAGGCTTCCGCCACCATTTCCTCACCCACCAGGATGAGGCTGCGGCGGATGGCGAGATCGTAAATGGCCTGGCCATAGTCGGCCGCGTTGATGACCGTGGTGGCTTCCGCCGCCATGCGCGCCAGATATTGCGCCATGGTCATTTCCGGCAGCAATTGATCGGGCAGGTGGGTCTTGATCGTGGTGGGATCGGCCGATTTGCCGGCGCGGATGATCTTGCCCACCAGCTCATAGATGTCGCGGTGGATGGGCTCGTAGAAATGCTCGGGCTCGAGAAAGTCCGACACGCGGTAGAAGGCGTCATTGTTGAGCAGAATGGCACCCAGCAGCGCCTGCTCGGCCTCCACATTGTGCGGAGCGAGGCGGAAGGATTTTTCCTCTGGCGTATGCAGCCGCGCTATCTCAGCCAATCTAGCCTCCCCAAAAGACGTTAACCTTTCTTAACCACGCGACTCAGGCGGGAGTCTCGACCTACCGGACGAGAGGTTAACGCGTCCTGACCCCGTCCTGTGAACATTGGGGACAACGGGGAAGCCGAAGACAAGTCCTTGCATGAGAACAAGGCGGGAACAAGACGAGTCGGGGTGGGGCGCAATGCGGAACGAGCGAACGCAATATGCTGCCGTGTCCCCGGTGCGACACCCTCCCCCTTGCGGGGAGGGTCGGGGAGGGGGGCGGCTGGCCCGATATTGAGGCTCTCAACACCCCTTCCCAACCTCCCCCGTCGAGGGGGAGGTGCTGGCCCCGTGGCTACCCCAAAACAAAAAAGCCGGGCACAAGGCCCGGCTTTCCAATTCATCGCAGAAGCTCGCGCTTAGACTTCGTCGTCGAAACGATCGTCCTGGGCAGCGTCCTTCTGGCCGGCGGCGAAGTCGCCTTCTTCGTCGGCGTCGTACTGGGTGACGGTCACGTCTTCACCAGCACCCTGGCGAGCTGCTTCGTCTTCCGAGCGGGCGACGTTGACGGTGATCGACACGGCAACTTCGGCATGCAGGTTCAGCGGCACATTGTGCAGGCCAACCGACTTGATCGGGTCGGCGAGGTCGACCTGCGAACGCTGCACGGTGAAACCGTCATTGGCCAGGGCCTCGACGATATCGCGCGAAGCGACCGAACCGTAGAGCTGGCCGGTTTCGCCGGCCTGGCGGATGATCACGACGGTCTTGCCGTCCAGACCTTCGGCAATGCCGGCGGCCGACTTGCGGCGGTCTTCATTGCGCTGTTCGATATGGGCGCGCTCGGCCTCGAACTTCTGGCGATTGGCGGCAGTGGCGCGCAGCGCCTTGCCCTGCGGCAGCAGGAAGTTACGGGCAAAGCCGTCCTTCACGCTGACTTCGTCGCCGATGGTGCCGGTGCGGCCAATGCGCTCGAGCAGAATGACTTTCATTGCAATATTCCTTGTAGCTGTCCCGTCTCACGGACGGTTAGGAGCCACGGACCATCCGCAACCCCAACGATGTGCCTTCGAGAGGCACAGGTAGTCTGGCGCTTACGCGGACAAGAAGCCGCTGGGGCGAGCCAGATAGTGGTGATCTGCGAGAACCGAAGCGGAGCGTACATTCGTACGTGAGCATCGGAAGCGCAGCAGATTGCCGCTAGATGGCCGCCCCAGTGAGCTTATTGGACAGCGTAAGGCATGATGCCGATGAAGCGGGCGCGCTTGATCGCCTGGGCCAGTTCGCGCTGCTTCTTGGCCGAAACGGCGGTAATGCGGCTCGGCACGATCTTGCCGCGCTCGGAAACGTAGCGGCTCAGCAGGCGCACGTCCTTGTAGTCGATCTTTGGCGCGCCTTCACCCGAGAATGGGCAGGTCTTGCGGCGGCGCTGGAACGGACGGCGGGCCTGGGCAGTGGTCAGGTCTTTGATAGCCATAGCTTTTAGTCCTTATCTTTAGAAACGGCGGGGACGGCGTTCGCCGCCGGCAAAGCCACCGCGCTCGCCACCACGATCCGGACGGGTGCCGTCACGGTCGTCGCGATCGCGCTTCTGCATCATGGCGGACGGGCCTTCTTCCAGCTCGTCGACACGCACGGTCATGAAGCGCAGGATGTCTTCATTGATGCGCATCTGGCGCTCCATCTCGGCAACGGCGGGGGCCGGAGCGTCGATGTTCATCAGCGTGTAGTGAGCCTTGCGGTTCTTGCGGATGCGGTAGGAGAGACCCTTGAGGCCCCAATATTCGTTCTTGGTGACCTTGCCGCCGCCAGCGGCGAGGACTTCGGTCAGCGCAGCGGTCAGTTCTTCAACTTGCTGCTGCGATACGTCCTGGCGCGCCAGGAAGATATGCTCGTAAAGGGCCATGAATGCGCCTTCCTTCGTGGTTCAACACACATGCAATGTCTGGCGCGGAGCCTCCTTGAAGCCGGAAAGGCGTCAAAGCAGTCTTGCAAAGAGCGGGAACACGGGAGGCCGGGCCAAAGCCCTATTCGTCAACGACGAACCCTCCGTTCAGCCCCCGGCCAAACGAATTGCTGGCGCCGCTATAGGGCAAGAGGGGGCGGCAGGCAAGGCAAATCTGGGCGAAACCCGGCTTCTGCCTTGACTCCGCCACACCCATTCGGCAAACGCCGCGCAACTGGACAGGCCGCTCGCGGTTTGTCTAACTGCATTGCCACAGGGGGCATCATGACCAAGCGCGCATTCACATTTCCCGGCCAGGGCAGCCAGGCTGTCGGCATGGGCAAGGATCTTGCAGCGGCCTATCCCGAGGCACGCGCCGTATTCCAGGAAGTCGACGAGGCGCTCAACCAGCGTCTTTCGGCCATCATGTTCGAAGGCCCCGACGAGATTCTGCGCCTCACCGAGAATGCCCAGCCGGCCCTGATGGCGGTCAGCATGGCCGTGATCCGCGTGCTCGAAGCCAAGGGCATCAAGCTCGCCGATCACGCCGCCTATGTCGCCGGCCACTCGCTCGGCGAATATTCCGCCCTTTGCGCCGCCGGCACCTTCTCGCTGTCCGACACTGCGCGCCTCCTCAAGACCCGCGGCCAGGCCATGCAGAAAGCCGTCCCGGTCGGCCATGGCGCCATGGCCGCATTGCTCGGCCTCGATTTTGAAACCGTTCGCGCCGTCGCTGAAGAAGCCGCGCAGGGCGAAGTCTGCGACCTCGCCAATGACAATGCGCCGGGCCAGGTCGTGGTCTCGGGCAATATTGCCGCCGTCGAACGCGCCGTGGAGATTGCCAAGGCCAAGGGCGCCAAGCGCGCTCTGCTCCTGCCCGTCAGCGCGCCCTTCCATTGCTCCTTGATGCAGCCTGCTGCCGAAGCCATGGAAAGCGCCCTGGCGGAAGTGGAGATGCATGCGCCCGTCGTGCCCGTGGTCGCCAATGTGCTGGCCGCCCCGATTTCCGATCCCGACGAAATCCGCCGCCGCCTGGTCGAACAGGTCACCGGCGACGTCAAATGGTCCGAAAGCGTCACCTGGCTCACCACCGAAGCCGGCGTCACCCATCTGCATGAACTGGGCACCGGCAAGGTTCTCACCGGTCTCGCCAAGCGCATCAATGCCGAAGCCACCGCCAGCGCGGTCGGCACCCCGGCCGATATCGACGCCTTCGTCGCCGAACTCACTGCCTGAACACCTTGATTCAAGCCATCAAGCGCTTGAATCACTTTCTCCGTGGAGGAGGACTAAATGTTTGATTTGACTGGTAAGCGCGCCCTCGTGACCGGCGCCAGCGGCGGCATCGGCCGCGAGATCGCCAAAGCCCTGGCCGAGGCTGGCGCCATTGTTGCCCTCAGCGGCACCCGCGTCGGTGCGCTCGAAGACGTCGCCAAGGAAATCGGCAAGGACAGCCCGGTGCTGCCCTGCAATCTCTCCCAGCTCGACGATGTCGATAAGCTCGTCCCCGCCGCCGAGGCGGCCATGGGCGGCATCGATATCCTGGTCAACAATGCCGGCATGACGCGCGACAATCTCTTCATGCGCATGAAGAATGAGGAATGGGACGAGGTGCTGGCGGTCAATCTCACCGCCGCCTTCCACCTGACCCGCGCCGTATTGCGCGGAATGATGAAGCAGCGCTTCGGCCGCATCATCGGCATTTCCTCGGTCGTCGGCGTCACCGGCAATCCGGGGCAGGGCAATTATGCCGCCTCCAAGGCTGGCCTCATCGGCATGAACAAGGCGCTGGCCCACGAAGTCGCCTCGCGCGGCATCACGGTCAATTCCATTGCGCCCGGTTTCATCGCTTCGGCCATGACCGACGAGCTCAATGACAAGCAGCGCGAGGCCATTCTGGGCACGATTCCGGCTGGTCGTTTGGGTAGTGCACAGGAAATCGCAGGCTGCGCCATCTTCCTTGCGAGCGACGCTGCGGCCTATATCACCGGCCATACGTTGAACGTAAATGGCGGCATGGCGATGATCTGATCTGCGGAAAAGCCCGGTTTTTGGGGGGTGTGCCTTATGGCTAACCTCGAAAAAACGTGCTAACCCGCCCCGCGGTAACCTCTGCCGGTCCGTCTTGCGAGCGCCGGAAAGGCCGCTTACATTGCCTCTGTGCAGGCCAAAACCACGCTTGAAGATTTGGCATTGCGCCAATAAGAAGCGAAACGAAACGTCGATTTCTAAAAGGGAAGTCAAATATGAGCGATGTCGCTGATCGGGTCCGCAAGATCGTTGTGGAACACCTCAATGTGGATGCCGAGAAAGTGGTC
>DATMSY010000147.1:0-4393 GCA_035565135.1 Devosia sp. | reverse complement strand
TGGGCCCGCTCTGATCTGGTGGCTCGGGCGCTGGTTCTGGTGCTGGAGCGGGTTCCGGCGCAGGGGCCGGCTCAGGCGCGGCCTCAGGAGCCGGGGCCGGTTCGGGCGCAGCTTCAGCGGGCGGCTGGGCCGCGATGCATTCCTCGATGGTGGTGAAGCCCGCATCGATGCACTGCTGCGGCAATTGCGGAGCGTCCTGGGCGAGAACGGCCAGCGGCGCTGCGGTGAGCAGCGTCAAGCTGGAGCCGGTCAGGAGCCAATTTCTGAGGCGCATTGTTGTTATCCTTCTTGTCGTCGACTGATCGGGTGGACGTTTGGCATCAGCATCACGGTTCAATCTGAACGCTGTGTGAATGAAGCATAACTGGCGGCGAATGCCGATCCCCTCCCTGAGATGCCCAGAACGCGGCAGTTTGCGCATGCGTTCCAGAACGTGATGGCGGCACGTGCCCGCCAGATCATGGCACGATTTGGGCGTGGGCGCGTTGGCGATTGAACCCCTTCATGTTAATCCGGATTCGTTATGCACCAGGCCATCGAAACAACAGTGATCGAGACACGCGGGCAGGGGCTCTACGAGATCAGCCAGGCTGTGCGGAATTTCGTCAACACGGCAGGCATTACGACCGGGCTGCTGACGGCCTATGTGCGGCATACTTCGTGTTCGCTGCTGATCCAGGAAAATGCCGATAGCGACGTGCAGACCGACCTCAAGGGCTTTTTCGCCCGGTTGGTGCCCGAGGGCATGGACTGGCTGGTGCATACGACCGAGGGGCCGGACGACATGCCGGCCCATATCAAGGCGGCGCTGACACAGACGTCCATCGGCATTCCTGTGGCCGAGGGCGAGCCGGTGTTTGGCACCTGGCAGGGGCTTTATCTGTTTGAGCACCGCAGGCGGCCGCATCGGCGTGAAGTGGTGCTGCATATTATCGGGGAAGCATGATGGATTGGGCAGCGTTGGCCGCATATTGGCCCTTGGTACTGGGGCTGATGGCGACCGGCGTGGCGTCGGGCATTGCCGCGGGGCTGTTGGGGGTTGGTGGCGGGGCCATCATCGTGCCGGCGCTGTCTACGGTGCTGATGCTGCTGGGATACGATAGTGACGTGGTGCAGCATGTGGCGGTGGGGACATCGCTGGCGATCATCATTCCCACCGGCTTCATGAGCGCGCGATCCCACTTCAAGCGCGGGGCGCTCGACATGAAGGTGCTTCGGCTGTGGGTGCCGTTCATCGTGGCGGGGACGTTTATCGGCGGGCTGATGGCCGGATGGTTTTCCGGCGATGTGCTGCGTGTGGTCTTTGCGGTCATGGCCTTCCTCATCGCGGCGAATATCGTCTTTGCGTTCCAGACACGGTTGATGGGGCATCTCAACGGGTCATCGATGACCCATCGTATCTCGGCATTTGTGGTGGGGTATATCTCGGCGCTGATGGGGATTGGCGGGGGATCGTTGACCGTGCCGACGCTGGTGGCGTTTGGGTCGAGCATGCATGCCGCAGTGGGGACTTCGGCGGGCATCGGGGTGGCGATCGCCATTTCGGGGACGGTGGGTTTTGTGATTTCGGGCTGGGGCGTTGCGGGGCTGCCGCCGCTGAGCCTGGGTTATGTCAACCTGGTGGCGCTGCTGCTGGTGGCGGTGCTGGCGGCACTATTTGCGCCGATCGGGGCGGCGCTGGCGCATCGGCTGGACCAGAAGGCGCTGAAATATGTGTTCGCGGTGTTTTTGGTAGTGGTGGGGCTGAACATGGTTTGGACGGTGGTGAACGGGTAGGGACCAGTCCACTACGCGCTCAATGCTGTTGAGAGTTCAGCACCCCCACCCTCAATCCCTCCCCACAAGGGGGAGGGAGGCAGATCGTGGCTCGCCAAATTCGGCCACTCGCCCAAAAAATAGGGTTGGTGGGAGCGGGTGACTACGGAAGCCGCCCCCACCGCCCAAGCCCCCCTCGTTGAGAGGGGAAAGGGTTAGTTTATTTGCTGGTGTCGTCCAGTTCCCACTGCACGGACACGTTGATGGCGAAGCTCAATTCGCCGGATTCGACCGGCACCGAGCCGGCATCGGCGGCCTGCGCCCTTGCGTACATAGGAGCGGGCTGGGGCTGATTGAAGCCCTGGGACTCGGTGATCGAGTTGATTTCTTCAAGTTTGGCGCCGGCGACTTCGGCATAAAGCTCGGCCTTGGCGCGGGCATCGGCGAAAGCGGCCTTGCGGGCTTCGTTGTAAAGGGCGGAGGGATCGGCAACGTCGAAGCTGACGCCATTGATGGTATTGGCGCCCACGGTGACGGATTTGTCGAGAATGGCGCCCAGGCTATCGAGCTGGCGCACGACGACGGTCACGGTATTGGAGACCTGGTAGCCCTGGATCTTGGGCGGCAGGGAATAGCCATTGTCGTCGCGGGCGTCGGAATAGACGTAGTTCGGGCTGACCGAGAAGCCGGAGGTCTGGATATCGCGGGCTTCGATGCCCGATTCCTTGAGCGCGGCGAGCAGGTCGGCCATGGCCTTGGTGTTGAGGTCGAGTGCTTCGCGGGCGGTGGCGCCCTGCGTGGTGACGCCGGAGGTGACATAGGCCGTGTCGGGCTTGGCAGTCACTTCGCCGCGGCCCTCGATGGAGATCGAGCCGGCATAGGCAGGCATGGCGAAACCGGCAACAAGGGCGAGGGGGGCGAGAACGGCAAGGCGACGCATGGGAACCTCCATAAAATGTGGCGATGGGAGCAATCCCCATCCATTGCGTCAGTATTGCGGCGCCGATGAACGCAAGTTGAACGCGGATGTGGAAATCGGTTCATCGCTTCCTGTCGTGTTTCCGAAACGCAAAACCGTGGCCTTTTTGCCGGAAACGCGTCAGCAAAAAGTATGACTTTAGCTGTGTCGCCCTTGCGCCCCGGGGAGCGGCCTTGTACTCACTGACCGGAGTTTTTTGGGCGGAGACTGGGCGTGAAGCTTTATCCCGAAGGCGTGCTTGTCGGCCGGGCCCGTGTGGCCGGATTTGACCACCCCAGGATCGTGACGGTACGCGGCGACCAATTGGTTGATATCACCAGCGCCGGCAAAGCGACGGTGCGCGATATCGCCGAATCCGGGGCGGCTGCCGAGCATGTGCGCAGCGCGACCGGGACCACTTTGGGCAGTGTCGAGGCCATCATGGCCAATAGCGCGGCGGCGACGCCTGATGGTTCCATTCCCGTTTTGCTGTCGCCCAT
This sequence comes from Devosia sp., assembly GCA_035565135.1. Lineage (GTDB taxonomy): Bacteria > Pseudomonadota > Alphaproteobacteria > Rhizobiales > Devosiaceae > Devosia. Next base: position 1,180 of record DATMSY010000147.1, on the reverse strand, counting down.
CGATCTGCAATCGATAAAAGCCTCCGGCGTTACCTTTGTGGTGTCCTTGCTCGAAAGAGTAATCGAGGAACAGGCACGGGGGGATAAGTCGCGGGCTGATGCGCTGCGCGGGGAAATCCTGGGGCTGATCGGCACGGACCTGAGCGAATTGGTGCCGGGCTCGGAGACTGCGGCCAAGGTCAAGGCGGCGCTGATCGAAAAGGGCGTGTGGAGCCAGTATCTCGAAGTGGGGATCGGGCCGGACGCCGAGATTTTCACCAAGGGCCAGCCGATGAGTTCGGTGGGCTATGGCGCCGAAGTCGGGCTGCACCCGATTTCGAGCTGGAACAATCCCGAGCCGGAAGTGGCTCTGCTGGTGACCAGCAAGGGCGAGATTATCGGCGCGACGCTGGGCAATGACGTCAATCTGCGCGATGTCGAGGGGCGGTCTGCGCTGCTGCTCGGCAAGGCGAAGGATAATAATGCCTCTGCCTCGCTGGGGCCGTTCGTGCGGCTGTTCGATGGTGATTTTACGCTCGAGACCATCAAGCAGGCCGAGATTGCGCTGCGCGTCGAGGGCGAAGACGGCTTCGTGCTCGATGGGCATTCCTCGATGAGCCAGATTTCGCGCACGCCGGAATCGCTGGTGGCGGCGACCATTGGCGGGCATCACCAATATCCCGACGGGCTGGTGCTGTATCTGGGCACCATGTTTGCGCCGGTGCAGGATCGTGGCGGCGCCGGCAAGGGTTTTACCCATAAAATCGGCGATATCGTCTCGATCTCGACATCCTCGTTGGGCACCCTATCTAACAGGGTGAACCTATCCACCAAATGCTCACCCTGGACCTATGGCGCCAGCCACTTGCTGCGCGATCTGGCCAAGGCAAATCTTCTCTGATCTCTCCCCCGAAAGGCACATGACATGACCCAATTGCACAAGAACCTCATCGACGGGGAATGGATCGGCTCGGATGGTGTGGAGAACATCAACCCGTCCAATACGGCCGAAGTGGTGGGGCTTTATGCCCGCGCGACCGCCGAGGAAACCAAGCAGGCCATCGCCGCCGCCAAGGCTGCGTTCCCGGCCTGGTCGCGCTCGGGCATTCTGGAGCGCCATGCGATCCTGTCCAAGACGAGCCAGGAAATCATCGCCCGCAAGCAGGAGCTGGGCGAGCTGCTGAGCCGCGAAGAGGGCAAG
>DATMSY010000146.1:0-18034 GCA_035565135.1 Devosia sp. | reverse complement strand
GTCTCCCTCGGGCTCGACCCGAGGGCCACTCGTCACTCGCGCCGGGCTGAGACAGGCCCTCGGGTCAGGCCCGAGGGAGATGCGGTGGGAGGGGAGGCATAGCGGGTTTCCAAGGACTTCGGAGAGCCTCGATCTCCGCTTTTTCGCATTTGCGAAAGCTGACCTCCTCCCAGGGGGCGTTTACTCGGGACTCACACCACCCACGATGTCATTCCGGCGAAGGCCGGAATCCATGCTGAAGGCTATCCCGGCGCTGGATGGGTGCGGATCGCCACGGACATGGATTCCGGCCTCCGCCGGAATGACACCGCATTCTTGAATACGCCCGGAGTAAACACTCACCCCCCGATCGGAAGGGTAGGGCCCCACACCCCCAACTTATCCCCCTTATCCCCGTCCCATCACTCCATGCCATCATCCCCCCATCATCCGGAACACGGGCGGCGCTGCAGCGACCGGCGTTCGGATGCCAGCCGGGGGAGTGGGGGTCGCGCCTCGCTCCGGGATGAGCGGACGGATCAGCGGGCAGGCGGGCTACGGCCTCCTGTTGGGGTCATGATGCCGCGTTCCGAACAAGGCCCGGCGCCCCGAGGCAAGTTGCGCCTCATATTTATCTATTCACGAGGCGAATCTGGTCTCGGGGCCCGTCCGTCTATCCGACAACCGCGGCACAGGCGGCGCTTGCGCATGTCCCGAAACGGCACAATCCTGCGTCTCTAGGGCTCTGTGCTGTAACCTTTGAACCAAAACCGGAACGAACACGGAAAGAATCACGCAGAATCAGCCAATGCCACTTTGTTCCGCACCACATCTGGTGGGCGCCACCGCTCCCCGCCCACAAGCCGGCAGCCCCGCCGCCGCCTTCGCGCTCCAGGCGGCTCCCGGCCATTCATCTCCGTCACCAAGCGGTAAAAATCGTCGCTTTGTCACCGAAGATGAACAAAACCCTAACCGCAAAAAGCATAGGGACCACACTGGCTTAACAGCATGGCCCCCGCAAAATGCCCGATCCCGGGCGGCATTTTTGGCAAAAAAGCCGTTGACCGTATCGAAACGGGACGGCGCATCGGCCAGGCGCCTATTTGCGCATATTGGTCATTACCATGGAAAGGTCACCCATATTGGTGCCCACCAGCACCCGATAGGGCACGAAATAGCCCGTCTCGCCCAAGGGCGCATACCACATCAGGATGCGGCTGGTATCGGCCAGGTAATTGGTGATTTCCGATTCCGTGAAATGCCCCGAGATCGGCTGGTAATCGAGGCTACACACTACCACCGGCCCCTGATAGCCCGTGCGCGGCGAGGTCGCCTCATCCTCCCCGGCATAGCTCATGGCGATATTGAAGCGTTCGACGCCGGTAAAGATATTGAGCTTGCGCTGGCAGAGCCCCTTGTCGAGGGCCCCGCCCTTGACCACGAAAGCGGACAGGAAATCGCCCACCCCGGTCAAGTGCCGGCGCTCCAGCGGCACCCGGTCATGGGTGTCCACGATCGGCGGCTCGACCTTGAAGGCGCTGACCGCCCCGCCGGCATAAGACACGTCCACGGCAAAGGATTCGCCATTGGCCCGGGTCTTGAGATTGAATGTCTGCGACACCAGCCCATTGCTGGAGCTGCCCGAAGCATGGGCGCTTGCCGTGCCGCTGGCGACGATGGCGCCCATCCCGGCCACATTGGCGGACAGGTCCAGCGCATAGCGCGATCCATTATCGCTGAGCTCGACATCCATCATGGCGATATTGATACCGCCCAGGGTCAGCACATAACTGGCGCCGGCATCGACCTGCTGGGCCAGAACCGGGGTGGAGGCCATGAGGGCCATTGCGGCGAGGGCGGAACGGAAATAGGTCAAGGGCGCGTCGTCTCAACACTTGGGGGCGAGCAGGCAGGCCCGGACGCCGGCAGCGAATCACTTGTTGCTGTGAAATTGCCGCGCCCTTGTGGCCCATGCAAGGCAATCAGGGCCTCTGCAACCGCCTTCGTCTTGACGTACCCCCCCGTTTTCTCTAAAGAGCGCCGAGATTTCACAACAATCGAGGCCCGTCGCGGGATGACCCCGCCACGCAGGACCTTTACACAAATTAGGATATCCCAGAATGGCACGTCGCTGTGAACTGACCGGCAAGGGCGTAATGGTAGGCAACAATGTCAGCCACGCTCTCAACCGTACCCGCCGCCGCTTTCTCCCGAACCTGCTGAACGTGACGCTGATTTCGGACGCGCTGAACCGCCCCGTCAAGCTGCGCATCACCGCTTCCGCCCTGCGTTCGGTCGAGCACCGTGGCGGCCTCGACGCCTTCCTGCTCAAGCAGGACGATGCGGACCTGTCCCCGCTGGCTCTGGGCATCAAGAAGGAAGTTCGCGCCGCCCTCGCTGCCTAAGCGATCCGGCCGCCTGAGAATTGACCGCGTGGATGGCTTATCCACGCGGTTTTGTTTTGCGCTATACTGGCCAGAACAGATTCGCTGCCTCGGTCTTTTGCCGAAGTGCAGCCCTTTAGAGGTGCATTCTGATGCTTGCTCGTTTCCTGGCGGCCATTGCCGCCATGGTCGTGGTCGTCGCCGCGTCCAATATCCTGGTGCTCTACCCGCTGCAGGTTCAGCTCGGCCCGGTCAACCTGGCCGATCTTCTGACTTGGGGCGCCTTCACCTTCCCCTTCGCCTTCCTCGTCACCGACCTCACCAACCGCTATGACGGGCCCCGCAATGCCCGGCTCGTCGTCCTGGTCGGCTTTCTCGTGGGCCTGGGGCTCTCCTTCTATCTGAGCTACCATCCCCTGCCCTGGAACCCAGAAGGCGGCTCCGCCACCACCCAGCGTATCGCTTTGGCCTCGGCCGCGGCTTTCGTTATCGGCCAATTGCTCGATATCGCCATCTTCTCGCGCCTGCGCGCCGCCAAGGCCTGGTACCTGCCCCCGCTGGCCGGCTCGCTCTTTGGCTCGCTGATCGATACCACGATCTTCTTTTCGGTCGCCTTCGCCCCCGCTTTGGCCGGCATCGACGCTATCTTCGGTCTCGAAGATGGCTCGCTCGCCTTCCCCGCCCCCTGGCTCGGCATCGGCCCCGAAGTCCCCCTCTGGTTCTCCCTGGCCTCGGGCGACTTCCTGGTAAAATTCCTCGCCGCCCTGCTCCTCCTCGCCCCCTACCGGGCGCTGATGGGCCGCATCATGCCCCTCCCGCCCCTGGGGGCTAGAGCATCTACCTAAATCTGGTTGGTGGCACTGAGGTGCCGAGACGGCGGTCAGGCCGAGCCGAAAGGCGTAGCTTTCGAGAACCGGAGCGGAGCGTACATCGGTACGTGAGCACCGGAAGCGCAGAAAGCTGCGGCTTGCAGGCCGGCATCACCGCCGTATCGGTGCCTCAGGCAAAGCAAACTCCAACAACAGGCTCCGCTGCCAATCGTTGAAATTATTGTCCGAGCCAATGACGATCCGCGTCTCGCCATCAGGAGCCGTATAGACCGCCATCGATTCCATATTGTCGACCTCCCCGCCCCCGGCGGTGAGCAGCACTTCGCCCTCCATGAGATTGCCCGCCCGCACCTCTGCCGCCGGTACACGGCGCAACGCCATGGAAAAGCTCAGGAACGACACGCCGCGCTCCAATACCAAAAGATCCCCATTGGGCAGGAAGGCACATTCGGTCGGATTGGTCGCCCCGCCCCCGCGATAGCTCACCGGCCCCTTATCACTCTGCCCCAGCAGCCAGCCACGATGATTGCCATCGCCATCCAGCGCCCCCTCGGTCAGCAGCAGCGTCGAGCCGGCAATGGGCGAGGCGGGCGGCGCGATGCAGACCGATTCCAGCGCTTCATTGTTGCGCAGCCCGCTCAGCCAATCGGGGATCGGCACCTCGCGCGCCGCCCCGCCCGGCACGCCATCAGTCAGCGCGAAATCGGCCACCCGCGTCAGATTCTCGAACCCCACCCGCACCGCCATGGGCACGCCATCGCGATAGACCGTGTCCACGGCCTCGGCATCCCGCGCATATTGCCGGGGCAGCGGATCGCCCTTGGAATTGCGCATGGCCTCGATGGTCACGCCCAACAGGCCGAAGAGCCGCCCGTCATCGTCATAGGCCAGGCGCCCCGAAACGAAATTGCCCCGGTCGCTGACAAACACCACGCGATGGTCGGCGCCGGTAAAGGTCAGCCCCGACAATCCGCCAAACGTATCTTCCTGGCTGACCAGGGCGATACCACCCCGCCAGATCAACTTATCCACGGGTTGATCGAGCGCGCTATCCTTGAAGCGGGTGATCTGGACGGCGCTGACTGTCACCTCGGCGGCTGCGGTGGGCTGTATTCCCGCCGGCAGCGCCGCGACGCCGGCAGCCAGCAGCCACTTCATCCGCGGCCGCGCCGGCGCGATTGGGCAGGAGGCTCCTCATCGAACAGCGCCGCCAATTCATCGGTCAGCGCCCCGGCCAGTTCCTCGGCATCGAGCAGCGTCACCGCCCGGCGATAGTACCGCGTCACGTCATGCCCGATACCCACCGCCACCAATTGGATGGGCGAGCGTGTTTCGATATCCTCGATCACCTGCCGCAAATGGGCTTCGAGGTAATTGCCGGCATTGACCGATTGCGTGGAGTCATCGACGGGCGCGCCATCGGAAATCACCATCAGGATGCGCCGAGCCTCGGGCCGCGCCATCAACCGCTTGCGCGCCCATTCCAGCGCCTCGCCGTCGATATTTTCCTTGAGCAATCCCTCGCGCATCATCAGGCCCAGATTGCGCCGCGCATGCCGCCACGGCTCGTCCGCTGCCTTGTAGATGATGTGGCGCACATCATTGACGCGGCCGGGATTGGCCGGCCGATTGGCCTCGAGCCACGCCTCGCGGCTCTTGCCGCCCTTCCAGGCGCGCGTGGTGAAGCCCAGGATTTCGACCTTGACCCCGCATCGCTCCAGCGTCCGCGCCAGAATATCCCCGCAGATCGCCGCAATGGTGATCGGCCGCCCGCGCATCGAGCCGGAATTGTCGATCAGGAGCGTGACGATCGTGTCGCGGAAATCGGTGTCGTTCTCGACCTTGAAGCTCAAAGCCTGCATCGGATCGGTCACCACGCGGGTCAACCGCGCCGTGTCCAGCAGGCCTTCCTCGAGGTCGAACTGCCAGCTCCGGTTCTGCTTGGCCATCAGCCGCCGCTGCAGCTTGTTGGCCAGCCGCGCCACCGCACCGGCGAGGTTTTCCAGCTGCTTGTCGAGCAGCGCCCGCAGCTGGTCCAGCTCATCGGGCGGGCACAATTCGGCGGCCTTGACGATCTCGTCGAACTTGGTGGTGAAGACCTTGTATTGGAACTGGTTGGAGAGCCGCTCCCCGCCATCCTTGGCCGGCGGCGGCATGGGCGCGTCTTCGCCGGCTTCGGCGGCCGCGTCCTCATCGGTATCGGCCATGTCCGATTCCATGCCCTCGACGTCGCCAGTGTCTTCGCTCTCCCCGGCCTGCTCGTCCTGGTCGGCGTCCGAGCTTTCGTTCTCGCCCTCGCCCTGTTCCGGCGCCTTGTCCGAGCTGTCGCCCTCGTCCGGCTCCTGATTGTCGTCGGCCTCCTCGTCGGAGGCATCAGGATCATCCAGCTCGCTTTCGGGCACGAGGTTGAGGTCACGCAACAGTGCCTTGGCGGCCTTGGAGAACTCCTCCTGGTTCTCATAGCGCGTCAAAAGCTCGTCGAGCGACTTGCCGCCCTTGTCCTCGATTTCCTTGCGCCAGAGATCAACCAGCGCATGTCCCGATGGCGGCACCGGCACCCCTGCCAGCTTCTCGCGCAGCAACAGGCCCAGCGCCTCGGCAATGGGCGCATCGCCCTTGTCCTCGACCTCGGCGAAATTGGCGCGGAACAGCCGGTCTTCCAGCATTTCTCCGATATTGCCGACCATGCCCGGCATGCGCACGCAGCCCAGGGCCTCGACCCGGGCCTGTTCCAGCGCGTCGAACGCCGCCCGGGCCATGGGGTCCATGGGGCTGCGCTTGCGGTGGGTTTCCGGATCATGGCTGGCCAGCCGCATCGCCATGGCGTCGCCCTGCCCGCGGGCAATGGCCACGTCGCGCCGTGTCGGCAGCCGCGGCAGATTGGCCAGCCGCGCCTTGTCCGAGGTCAACAGCGGCCGGTCGGAGGTGAAGCTCACCTCCAGGTCCGCCTTGCCGCCGATAGCGCGCACGGTCGCACCCATGGCCGATTTGAAGACCTGGGTCTGGTCGGGTCTATTGGCTTTGCTGCGCGGTGGAGTGGCCATGACTTAGTTCCGGTTAGGCAGGGAGGCGCTGGCGCGCGCCGCAAACAGAAGAAACATCGGCTGATAGCGCTCCTTTTCCCATTCGGGATGGGCAGCGATATCGGCATCCTTGGCCGACCACTCGTCAATATGGTCGAGCCTGAGACCAACCCCTTGCAGGGCGTTGATCGTGGTGGAGATCAGGCGGTGATGCTTGACCACGCCATCGGCAATCCAATTGGTCAGCCGCTGGCCTTCGCGCAGGTAATCATTGACCGCACCAACCATGTGGCCTTCGGCATCGGTCATGAATTCGGGATTGGCGCGAGCCGCGAATACCGGGTGTTCCATCGAGAACACGAAGTGACCATCGGCTTTGAGCGCACGCCGCACCCGGGCGCAAAAACTGTCGAAATCGGCGATGTAATGCACGGCCAGCGAACTGAAGACGAGATCATATTCGCCCGTCCCGAAATCGGCCGTTTCGAGATCGGCACGCTCAAGGCGCACTGGCAGCCCCGCGCAATGTTCGCGCGCCACCGCCAGCATCTTTTCCGAGAGATCGATACCAACGACTTCGGCCGCGCCCTGGGCCACGGCCCATTGGGCGAAATAGCCAAAGCCGCATCCCAGATCGAGCACCCGCAGACCGCTCAGGTCCGGCAGCATGCTCCTGAGCGACGGCCATTCGGCAGCCGCAGCCAATCCGTCACGCGAACGCGGGAACTGGCTGTAGCCCTCGAAGAATTTGGCGTCGTCATAGATATTCTGGGCCATCAGCCGATCCAGTATGCCACGACCTCGTCCTTCGACAGGCTCAGGATGAGGTCTACTCGGAAATCCGAATTCCCCAGTAGACCTCATGGTGAGCTTGTCGAACCACGAGGTCGTGCCCGAGGCTTAGGGTTAAGCCGTCACCGCCAGATTGGCCGACGATTCCGGCAGGTCTTCCCCGAACACGCGCTGGTAGAACTCGGCCACGACCGGGCGTTCCAGCTCATCGCATTTGTTGAGGAAGGTCAGCCGGAACGAGAATCCGACATCGCCGCCGAAAATCTGCGCATTCTCGGCCCAGGTGATCACCGAACGCGGGCTCATCACCGTCGAGAGATCGCCATTGATGAAGGCCTGGCGCGTCAGGTCCGCCAGCCGCACCATGTTGGAGATGAGCTTCTTGCCCTTTTCGGTCTCGCCATAGGCTTTGTTCTTGGCCAGAACGATGCCCACTTCCTTGTCATGCGGCAGGTAGTTGAGCGTCGTCACCAGGCTCCAGCGATCCATCTGGCCCTGGTTGATCTGCTGGGTGCCGTGATAGAGCCCGGACGTATCGCCCAGCCCGATCGTATTGGTGGTCGAGAACAGGCGGAACGCCGGGTGAGGCGTGATCACGCGGTTCTGGTCGAGCAGGGTCAAACGGCCCGCAACTTCGAGCACGCGCTGGATCACGAACATCACGTCGGGCCGGCCCGCATCATATTCGTCGAATACCAGCGCCACATTGTTCTGCACCGCCCACGGCAGGATGCCGTCGCGGAATTCGGTGATCTGCTTGCCATCCTTGAGCACGATGGCGTCCTTGCCGACCAGGTCGATACGGCTGACATGGCTATCGAGATTGACGCGCACCAGCGGCCAGTTGAGCCGCGCCGCGACCTGCTCGATATGGGTCGACTTACCCGTGCCGTGATAGCCCTGCACCATGACGCGACGATTATAGGCAAAGCCCGCCAGGATCGCCAAAGTCGTGTTGCGGTCGAACAGGTAATCCGGATCGATCGGCGGCACATGGCTGGTGCGTTCGGCATAGCCCTTGACCACCATATCGGTATCGATCCCGAACAGATCCCGGGCCTTGTAGTCGGTGTCGGGCAGATTGCTGAATTCACTCATCGGAGGGCTCTTGCAGAAAGGGGAGAAAATCGAGGCGGGATAAAGGAAAGACGGGCGCTCTATAGCAGCTATGTGACCAAGGGGGTAGCCGTCTACCGTGTGACGAAGCCGGTCTTCTTGAGATGAGAATAGGCCGCAATAATCGCCCGCAGCCGGTCCTCGGAAGATTTGTCGCCGCCATTGGCATCGGGGTGGTGGATTTTGACCAGGGTTTTATAGGCCCGCTTGATCTCGTCCGATTTGGCGTGGCCCATAATGCCAAGCGTTTCGAGCGCCCGCCGGTCCTGCTCATGCAGGGGCTTGACCCGTTCAGAGGCCGGTGTCTGCGCCTGGCGGTGCCGGTAGCGCGCAAAGACGCCGAAGGGATCGCCATATTTGTCGCCCGGCCGCAGGCCCGCCGCATTGGCCGCGCGCGAATTGCGGGCCCCGGCCTGTCCGGTGGCAAAGCTGCTGCGCGTCTCGGCCTTGGGCGGGGTGTGCAGCGCCTCGTCCAGCTCGTCCTTGTCCATGCCGGCAAAGAAATTGAATGCGGTATTATAGTGCCGGACATGCTCGAGGCAGAAATGGTGATACTGCCCCTCGCTGCGATGGCCCTTGGGCGCCTTGTGGGTGCCGGGCGCCTCGCAGCCTTCCCAGTCGCAGGTCTGCTCCACCGGCGCGGGCTTTTCCTCCCGGCGCGGCCTGATGCGAATGTTATCGAACAGCTTGGATTGCAGTTTCATTCTCGCCTAGTTACTTGCCAATAAACCAAAGGAACCTGCCACGATGTCCGCCAGACAGACCATCATAGCCAAGCTCACCGACAAATTTGCCCCCGTTTTCCTCGATGTGATCGACGAGTCCAACAAGCATCACGGTCACGCCGGGTGGCGGGAGGGTGGTGAAACCCATTTTCGTGTCAGAATCGCGACCCGTCATTTTGACGGCCTAAGCCGCGTCGCGCAACACCGCGCCGTCATGGACACGCTCGACGCCGAACTTAGGGACCGCGTCCATGCCCTGGCCATCGACGTTCTGCCGGTGGATGGGCCGTTTTAGCGGCTAGCGCATGTCATCGAGAAACCCCGACACGGCCTCTGGCGCTACGCCCTTTTCGATGAAGGCCTTGCCGATGCCCCGCGTCAGGATGAAGGTCAGCGCCCCGCGCGAAACCTTCTTGTCCTGCGCGATGGCCGCCATCAGCGTTTCGGTCGGTCCAACCCCGCCCTCGATATCACCCAATATGGTTGGCAGGCCCGCATTTTTCAAATGCGCCGCGATCCGCCCCGTATCCTGGCTGGGCGCCAGCCCCAGCCTGGCCGAAAATCCATGCGCCAGCACCATGCCGATTGCGACGCCCTCGCCATGGAGGAGACGATCGGAATAGCCGGTATCCTTCTCCAGCGCATGCCCGAAAGTATGCCCCAGATTGAGCAGCGCCCGGACGCCCAATTCCTTCTCGTCCTCGATCACCACGCGCGCCTTATGCGCGCAGCAGCGGGCAATCGCCTCGCCCCGCGCCGGCCCGCCGGCAAAAATCTCGGCACGCTTTTCCTCGAGCCAGAAGAAAAATTCCTCGTCGTCGATCAGCCCATATTTGACCACCTCGGCATAGCCCGAGGCGAATTGGCGCGGCGCCAGCGTATCAAGCGTCGACAGATCGGCCAGCACCAGTCGCGGCTGGTGAAACGCCCCGATCAAATTCTTGCCATAGGGCGAATTGATCCCCGTCTTGCCACCCACCGAACTATCGACCTGCGCCAGGAGCGAAGTCGGCATCTGCACGAAATCCATGCCGCGCCGCGCAATCGCGGCGGCGAACCCGGCCAGGTCCCCGATCACCCCGCCGCCCAGCGCGATCACCAGATCGCCCCGCTCCAGCCGCGCCGCCAAAATGCCCTCGACGGCCGCCTGCAATCCGGGCCAGCCCTTGGTGCCCTCACCCGCCGGCAGCACGATCTCGCTATGGCCCAGTCCCGCCGCATCGAGCGACGCGATCAAGCGCGGCAATTGCGCCTTGGCCACATTCTCGTCGGTCACGATGCCAAAGCGCCGACCGGGAAAGCGTTCGGCCAGGATCGTCCCGGCCTCGTCGATCAGCCGGTCGCCGATCAGGATGTCATAGGCGCGTTCGCCCAATGCAACGTGAACCTTGTGGGCGATATCGGCCATGAGCGAACAGTCCTAATTCTTGAGATGGGCCAGTACGGCCTCGACCACATCGGCGGCCACCACATCCTGCGGCACGTCGCGCGACAGCACGGTCACATGCGCATCGGCATAGATGGGATAGCGCTCGGTGATCAGTGTTTCGAGCGTCTGCCGGGGATTGGCGGTCTTGAGCAGCGGCCGGTTGGAGCGCCGCGACACCCGCTCGAACAGGATATCGGCCTCCGCCTTGAGCCATACCGAAATGGCCTCGGCATTGACCAGCGCCCGCGTCTCGGCATTGACGAACGCCCCCCCGCCAGTCGCCAGCACGATATCCTTGTCCTTGAGCACCCGAGCAATCACCCGCGTCTCGCCCGCCCGGAATTCGGGCTCGCCCCGCTGCTCGAAAATCTCGGGAATGCTCATCTGCGCGGCTTTCTCGATCTCTTCGTCGCTATCGAGAAACAGCCGATTGAGCTTGGCAGCCAGCCGCCGCCCCACCGTCGTCTTGCCGGCCCCCATCATGCCGACCAGCACGATTGGCCTGCCGGCCAGCAGCTCGGCAAGTTCCTCGGCGCGGGCCTGCCGCTTTGCCGGATCGGGTCGGCTCAATTGGGGCTCCAACTCTGTCTGCGCGCTATCAAGCCGTCCGGGTCCCGCCTGTCAAGAACATGCGGACGCTTCCTGCATTTGAGGGAGGCAAAATCGGCAAACTGGACTATGCCTACCAGATGGAAACCATTTGCAGGCAATTTTACGCAAAGAGTTCAACCGCCGGATCGCCATGCCCACGCTTATCCGTCTGATCATCATCCTGCTGTTCCTCGCCGGCCTGGTCTATGGCGGCATGATCGCGCTGGTGACCTATGTGCAGCCCAATCCCAAGGAAACCACGATCCGCATTCCCCAGCGCGACCTGCTGGGCGGGGGCGAACCCACCCTGCCCGGCCAGACCCCGCCAACCGACCAGGCGCCCACGCCATGAACGGGGATCATCTGATCGGCTCATTCCTTGAGATGATGTCAGCCGAACGCGGCGCCGCCAAAAACACCATCGAGGCCTATCGCCGCGATCTCGTTGACTATGCCGGCTTCGTCAAAGCGCATAAGCAGACCCTGCTCACCGCGCCGCGCGAAACCGTCATCGCCTATCTCGACGACCTGCGCGCTCAAGGCCTGTCGGCATCATCCAGCGCCCGCCGGCTCTCGGCCATCCGCCAGTTCCACCGTTTCCTCTGCGCCGACAATCTGCGCGGCGATGATCCCACCCGCATTGTTTCAAGCCCCAAAAGCCGCCGCGCTCTGCCCAAAGTGCTGTCCATCTCCGAGGTGGACAGGCTTCTCGCCACGGCCGAGGCCGAAGCCAACCTTGCGGCGCCCCCGCAAAAGCAGGCCGCCGCCCTGCGCCTCTATCTGCTGCTCGAATTGCTCTACGCCACCGGCATGCGTGTTTCCGAACTGGTGAGCCTCAAGCGCTCCGCCGTCATGCGTGACGCCAGTTTCATCACCATTATCGGCAAGGGCAACAAGGAGCGCGTCGTGCCGGTCAATGACCGCGCCCGCGATGCCATCCGCGTCTATCTTAAGACGCTCGAACCCGGCCAATATCTTTTCCCCGCCACCGGCGCCGAGGGCTATCTTTCCCGCCAGGTCTTTGCCCGCGACCTCAAGGGGCTCGCCGGCCGGGCCGGGATCAGTTCGGCCCGTGTCGCCCCGCACGTGCTGCGCCACGCCTTTGCCAGCCATCTGCTGGGCGGCGGCGCCGATCTGCGGGTCGTACAGATGCTGCTTGGCCATGCCGATATCTCGACCACCCAGATTTACACCCACGTGCTCGACGAAAAGCTGCGCAGCCTTGTCGAACAGCACCATCCCTTGAGCGATTTGGCGAAATAGGTGGCTCTAGGTCGCATGAAATGTTAGCCAGATGTGCACCGATTAAGCGCTTTAATTGTCCGGTCTTGACTCGGAGGTGATCGGTCGCCACTTTCCGGCCACTTTGGGGCGCAAGAGCAGCCCCTTCCTCTACGGTCGCAGCAAAACGACCCCAAACGGGCGGTGGGATGCAGTCTTATCTCGATTTCGAAAAGCCGGTAGCCGATCTTGAAGGCAAGATCGCCGAACTCAAGTCGCTGGCCGCGACCGACCAGGCTGTATCCATCGACGAGGAAGTCAACCGCCTGTCGAGCCGCGCCGACGAGGCGCTGGTCGAGATCTACAAAAAACTCACGCCCTGGCAGAAAACCCAGGTCGCCCGCCATCCGCAGCGCCCGCATTTTTCGGACTATGTAGCGGGCCTCATCACCGAATGGACGCCCCTTTCCGGCGACCGGAAGTTTGCCGAAGACGCTGCCGTGCAGGCCGGCTTCGGGCGCTTCAACGGCCAGCCCGTCGCCATTCTCGGCCAGGAAAAGGGCAATTCCACCGAAAGCCGCCTCAAGCACAATTTCGGCATGGCCCGCCCCGAAGGCTATCGCAAGGCCGTCCGCATCATGGACATGGCCGACCGCTTCAACATTCCGGTCATCTCCTTCGTTGACACCGCCGGCGCCTATCCCGGCATCGGCGCCGAAGAGCGCGGCCAGGCCGAAGCCATTGCCCGTTCCACCGAAAAATCGCTCGAACTGGGCGTGCCTAACCTTGCCATCATCATCGGCGAAGGCGGCTCGGGCGGCGCCATTGCCATCGCCACCACCAATCGCGTGCTCATGCTCGAACACGCCATCTATTCGGTGATCTCGCCCGAAGGCGGCGCCTCGATCCTCTGGAAGGATGCAGCCAAGGCACAGGATGCCGCCACGACCATGAAGATCACCTCGGCCGATTTGCTGGCCTTTGGCGTTGTCGACGGCATCATTCCCGAACCGACCGGCGGCGCTCATCGCCACCCCGACCAGATCATGGCCTCGACCAGCGCCGCGATCGACAAGTTCCTCGCCGACTTCGCTGGCAAGGGGCGTCTGGAAACCCGCGAGCATCGCCGCGAGAAATTCCTGGCCATCGGGACGACGCTTTAGGAAAAGCCATCACATCTTCGCGTGAACGCCCCCGCTTCCAGCCGATTCTTCGGCATGGTAAGGAAACGTTCACCGCGAATACTCATGCTGCGGTAACTATGGCCCGCTAAGGGTCACCCAACGTTATCGCATCATCTGGCGGCCCTCGGTGTCAACGCTTCTGCGCAATATTTGCTCGCTGATCATCATTGTGTGGCTGGCCTTCGGCCTGGTCGCCTGCACCACCTTCGTCAAGGCAGGCAATGAAAAGGCCAATCGGCCATTATCGAGCGAAACGCTGGCGGGCCTGGCGCGCATCGGCTCTTCGCCCTCCGAGCCCATGGTCATCCGCGTCTTCAAGCAGGAAGAAGTGCTGGAGGTGTGGAAGCGCACCAAATCGGGCCAATATGCGCTGTTCAAGCAATATGCCATCTGCGCCTATTCCGGCGATCTCGGCCCCAAGGTCAAGGAAGGCGACTATCAGAGCCCTGAGGGTTTCTACACCATCACGCCGGGCCTGATGAACCCGAACTCCTCCTATTACCTGGCCTTCAATGTCGGCTTCCCCAACAAGTTCGACCGCGCCCATGGCCGCACCGGCTCCAACCTGATGGTGCATGGCGATTGCAAATCGGTCGGCTGCTTTGCCATGACCGATGCCGGCATTGCCGAAATCTATGCCCTGGCCCGCGAGACCTTCAAGGGCGGCAATCCCAGCTTCCAGATCCAGATTCTGCCCTATCGCATGAGCAGCACCAAGCTGGCGCAGAACGCCTCGAGCCCACATCTGGATTTCTGGCGCAATATCAAGGAAGGCTCCGACATTTTCGAGCTGACCAAGACGCCGCCGGTCTGGGACGTTTGCGAGGGCCGCTACATTTTCAATGCCGGCAATCGGACGCCGCTTGACGCGCTGGGTCCCTGCCCGCCGGTCAATCGCAGCCCGCAATTGCTGGCCCTGCAGGCCTCTGACACCGCGGCCATCGGCAAGGGCCAGGCCAATGCCGAGCGCCAGGCCAATGAACAGGCGGCCATCAAGGCACGCGGCGAAGCAATCAATGGCGCTGTCACGGGCCTGTTCGGCGGTTTGGGCAATATGTTCGGCGGCAAGGATGCCGATGTCGTGCCGGTGATGAGCGGCAAGCCTGCGCCAATTCCCTTCCCGCCCTTGAAGCGCAGCTGACCCGGCCCGACATCTGCGTGAGCAATTGATGGCCCAGCACCATGCTTGGGCCGCATTCCGGCGCAATCACAGCCGCGCTGGCGCATAATGGAGGCTCGCAGTGGAAGAAACCTGGTCACTGGGCGGCGTCTCCAAAGGAGACACCACCGCCACACCACCGCCCGATCGCAAGCCGCCGCGCCAGCCGGCAACGGGGCGCGTCCTGAGCTTTGTGGTCGGTCTTGTCGGCGTGGCCGCCATTGCGGCATCGGGCTGGGTCTATAGCGCTACCCAGCGCGATATCGCCCGCATCTCCACCGATATCGCCCAGATCCGGCTCAGCCTGGCCCTTTACGGCCAGCAGGGGACCAGCGCGACGACTGCCACGGCTCCGGCAGGCGACAATGCTGCCATGCAGGATCTGGCCAATCGTCTCGCCATCCTCGAGCAGAGCTGGCGCAGCGGCGCCGCTGCTCCCGCCGCATTGCCAGCCATCCCCGCAACACCGGCTGAGACAGCGCCCGCCCCCGCCAATGCTGCCAATGCCGATTGCCTGCCCGATGGCATGCGCATCCTGGTATCGGCCGGCGATAGCTACGACATCTGTAACAACCCGGCCAAGGTCGAGGTCGCCGTGGTGGAAAACGGTTTCATTACCCTGGCCGGTGGCACCACCATCGCCTCGGGCGCCACCATTCCCCTGCCCGGCTCCAGCTGCAATATCAGCGTCATGTCCTCCGGCGACGGCGGCATGACCGGCTTCGCCGAAATCCGGGTGAAATGCTGAGGCGTCATTCGTCCCTATCGGCAAACAAAAAAGCCCGGACATCGCTGCCCGGGCTTTTGCTTATCCAACCAGATCGAAGCCTAGAACGCCCCGTGGCAATGCTTGAACTTCTTGCCCGAGCCGCAGGGGCAGGGCGCGTTGCGCGGCACGCCGACCAATAGCTTGGGATCGATCGGCCGCAACGAGGGATCGCTGCCAACGGCGCCCAGGGAATCGGCAATCGTATCGCCGCCATCGGCATCGTTCTCGCCGGTCAGCGGGTCGATATGGGTTTCGCGAATGCGGGTCAGGTCGGGTGCGGGCGGCGCCACCGGGCGCGGCTGCAGCACGACATGGCTGAGCTGGGTGGTCACCAGTTCGCGCATATTGGTCAACAGGCCCTGGAACAGCTCATAGGCTTCCTGCTTGTATTCGTTCAGCGGATCGCGCTGGGCGATACCGCGCCAGCCCACCACCTTGGAGAGGTGATCGAGCGTCACCAGATGCTCGCGCCACAGCCCGTCGATCGATTGCAGCAGGATGGTCTTTTCCACCTGCCGCATCACGGTCGGATTGGGCGTGCCCGCGGCTTCGAAAGCCTGCAGCGTCTGGGCTTCCTTGGCAGCCGCCGCCTCATCGGCAGCCGTAATCAGCCGCTCGGTCACGATCTCGGCGTCGATCCCCTCTTCCTCGGCCCATGCCTTCACCGGCACATCGAGGTTGAGATAGGTCTTGGCGGCCGCTTCCAGCTGCTCGGTATTCCACTGCTCGGGATAGGAGCGCGGCGGGATGGCCTTGCTGACCAGCGTTTCGACCAGGTCGTGGCGCATGTCGACGACCGTCTCGCTGACGTCCTCGGCATCCATCATTTCCAGACGCTGCTCGAAGATCACCTTGCGCTGATCATTCATCACGTCGTCATATTTGAGGATGTTCTTGCGGATGTCGAAATTGCGCGCTTCGACCTTGCCCTGCGCCCGCTCGATAGCCTTGGTGACCCAGGGATGGGTGATCGATTCACCCTGTTCCAGCCCCAGCTTGCCCAGCATGGAATCCATCGAATCCACCGGGAAGATGCGCATCAGATCGTCCTGGAGCGACAGGAAGAAGGCCGAATGGCCCGGATCGCCCTGGCGGCCCGATCGCCCGCGCAGCTGATTGTCGATCCGGCGGCTTTCATGCCGCTCGGTGCCGATCACCATCAGTCCGCCGGCGGCCAGGGCCTTGGCCTTGTCCTCGGCGATCTTGGCCTTGATCTCCGCAATCTTGTTCTCGCGCTCCTGGCCTTCAAGGCCCTCGGCCTCGCGCTGAATGCGCATTTCGAGATTGCCGCCGAGTTGAATATCGGTACCGCGGCCGGCCATGTTGGTGGCGATGGTGATGGCGCCCGGCAGACCCGCATCGGCCACGATGAAGGCTTCCTGCTCGTGATGACGGGCATTGAGCACGTTCATGGAGCCGACATTCTTCTTGCGTAGCAGCTCGGCCAGCATTTCCGACTTCTCGATCGAGGTCGTGCCCACCAGCACGGGCTGGCCACGCTCCTGGCATTGCTTGATCAGATCGGCAATGGCGTCGAATTTCTCGGCCGCGGTGCGGTAGATGGCGTCTTCGTCATCCTTGCGCTGCACCGGCAGATTAGTCGGAATGGTAACCACGTCGAGCTTGTAAATGTCAGCGAATTCCTCGGCTTCCGTCGAGGCCGTGCCGGTCATGCCGGCCAGCTTGCGATAGAGCCGGAAATAATTCTGGAAGGTGATCGAAGCCAGCGTCTGGTTTTCCGGCTGGATCTTGACGTGTTCCTTGGCTTCGAGCGCCTGGTGCAGGCCTTCCGAATAGCGCCGCCCCGGCATCATGCGACCGGAAAACTCGTCGATGATCACGACTTCATCATTGCGGACAATATAGTCCTTGTCCTTGCGGAACATCTTGTGGGCGCGCAAAGCCGAATTGGCATGGTGCACCAGAGCGACGTTTTCCACGTCATACATCGAGGCGCTCTTGAGCAGGCCATCGGCCGCCAGGCGCTCTTCGAGCTTTTCGATACCGGCATCGGTAAAGGTCGCCGAGCGCTGCTTCTCGTCGATCTCGAAATCGCCTTCGTCCAGGATCGCCATCAGCTCGTCGATCTTGACGTAAAGCTCGCTGCGGTCTTCCGACGGGCCTGAAATGATCAGCGGCGTGCGCGCCTCATCGATCAGGATGGAGTCCACTTCGTCCACGATGGCATAGGCATGGCCGCGCTGCACCATCTGGGCGCGCGTATATTTCATATTGTCGCGCAGATAGTCGAAGCCGAATTCGTTATTGGTGCCATAGGTAATGTCGGCGGCATAGGCTTGCTTGCGCTCGGCATCGGTCAGGCCATGCACGATAATGCCGTAGCTCATGCCCAGGAAATTATAGATCTGCCCCATCCAGGCGGCGTCGCGGCGGGCCAGGTAGTCGTTGACGGTAACGACGTGAACGCCTTCACCGGTCAGTGCATTGAGATAGACGGCCAGCGTCGCCACCAGCGTCTTGCCTTCACCGGTCCGCATCTCGGCGATGGAGCGGTCATTGAGCACCATGCCGCCGATGAGCTGCACATCGAAGTGCCGCATGCCCAGAACCCGCTTGGAGGCCTCGCGGACTGTAGCAAAGGCCGGCACGATCAGATCGTCGAGCTTGGCGCCTTTTTCCAGACGCGCCTTCAATTCAGCCGTCATGCCGCGCAGGGCATCGTCGGTCATCTTGGCGAATTCGGGCTCGAGTGCGTTGATCGCATCCACCTTGCCCTGGAACCGCTTGACGTGCCGATCGGACGGAGAACCGAATATCCGCCGGGCGAGCGCAGCAAGTGCCATATGTCAGGTCCTTTTTTTGATCACCGGC
>DATMSY010000145.1:0-14990 GCA_035565135.1 Devosia sp. | reverse complement strand
TTGTTCTGGCTCGCGAGGGGCGGCCGCCGGCTGGGCGGGCGCGCTGGTTTCGGCGGCTGGAGCGGGTGCAGTGGGTTGATCGGCCTGGGCGACGGCCACTGGCGGCTCGGCATCCGGCAGGTCGACCACGAAATCGACTTCGGCGCGGGAGGCTACCTGGGCGGAGCCGGGTTGCAGCATGTCGACGCGGATGCGCTGGCTTGGCTTGGTCAGGACATTGCCGGCTTCGACCAGCCAGCGGCCATCGGACACGGTGGCGTCGGCAATGAAGGCATCATCGACATAGAGGCGCATGGTGGCGCCTTCCGGTCCGCCGCCGGCGAAGAAGGTGCGGTCGCCTTCGATCTCGATGGCGTCGATGGTGGGCGGAGTGGCCGTGGCGGATACTGGCGCTGCCGGGGGCGTTGTCGGCGCAGGCGTGGCAGCAGCAACGGTCGTTTCGTCGCTGGCGGCCGGTGCCGCGGGCACTGGCGTCGTGGCGGGTTGTTGGGCCGGGGCATCAGGTTCCGCTGCTGTAGCGGCGGGCTCCGTGGATGCCGCAGGTGGTGTGGCAGGCCCGGGAGCGGGCTCTGCGGCCGGCTGTTCGGCTGGCGCTGCCGCGGCAGGCTGTGCCTCAGGCTGCGCAGGTGTAGGCGCCGGAGTGGCGGCGGCGACGTCGGTGCTCTGGCCGGCGGGTGGGGGCGTCAGGCCCTGCAGAACTTGGCTGGCGGCGCCCGGTGTGCTGGCGACGACCAAGGGTTCGCTGGATTTGTCGGGATTGATGACGACGACGAAGGCGTCGGCGGCCTGGCCCTGCTTACCCACTTCGCCCAGCGTGATTTCGGTGCCGCCGGGCGGGATGGGGGCGTCGGGCACGAAGACCCAGTCGCCGCTGGGCTCGACAGTGGTTTTGCCCAGCAATTCGCCGTCGGCAAAAACCTCGACTTCGCTGCCGGGCGTGCCGCTGCCGGCAATGACGACGGAGCCATCAGGCTCGGCGCGCAGCAGGCCGAAAGTGGCGCTGACCAGGTCGCTTGGCGCTTCGGCCGGTGGCGTTACCTCGGGCGCGGCAGTGGCGGGCGTTGGCTCAGGGGTTGCGGCTGGCGGTTCCGCAAGCCCGGTTTGATCCGGCGTGGCGACGGCGGTGGCCGGGCGCGACAGGATGCCGGCATCGGCCATTTTGCCCCGCAGGCACTGGCCCATATTGCCCTCGCTGTTGAAGCAGCTGACCACGGAGGGGCCGGCCAGAACACCGATGACAACCACAAGGGTAACCGCCGCTGCACCAAGGGTGAGAGCAAGAGGTTGGTTCGGTGCGGAATCGGCCAGTTTTTCCTCCAATACGCGGCCCCGTTCGGCCGCTAAATCATGCCACCTTTTCTGTTGTCCCCTGCGCCGCTTCAGTCTTCAACAGCTTATATGTGATGGATTCATATAGAGCTTCAAAGCTTGCATCAATGATGTTGGGGGATACCCCGATCGTGTACCAGCGCTCGCCGGTGCCGTCGCGGCTCTCGACCAGTACACGGGTGACCGCGCCCGTGCCGCCGTCCAGAATACGGACCTTGAAGTCGACCAGCTCCAGATCCTCGATGCGGGCCGAATATTTGCCGAGGTCCTTGCGCATGGCCAGATCGAGCGCATTGACCGGGCCATTGCCTTCGGCCACCGACATCAGCAATTCGCCAGCGACGCGAATTTTGACCACGGCTTCGGTGACGGTGATCTCCTCGCCCTGGGCATTGTGGCGGCGTTCGACGCTGGCGCGGTAGTTCTCGACGGTGAAATAGCTGGGCAATGTGCCGAGCACTTCGTGGGCGAGGATGGCGAAGGAAGCATCGGCGCCATCGTAGGAATAGCCGCGTGACTCGCGCTCCTTGACGGTGGCGAGCAGCTTTTCGAGGCGCGGATCGTCCTTGGCGAGGACGATGTCGTGGCGGGCCAAAGCGGTGAGCAGGTTGGATTTGCCGGCCTGCTGGCTGACCATGATGGAGCGCTCATTGCCCACGCTTTCGGGGGGCACATGTTCGTAGGTGGAAAAATCCTTGAGCAGGGCGGAGGCGTGGATGCCGGCCTTGGTGGCGAAGGCGGAGGCGCCGACATAGGGCGACTGGCGCTGGGGGGCGCGATTGAGCCGATCGTCGAAGGCGCGGGAAATCTGGGTCAACCGTTCGAGGCGAGCCGCATCGATATTGGTTTCGAAGCGCTCCGCAAAAAGGGGCTTCAGCACCAGGGTGGGGATAATGGTGATGAGATTGGCATTGCCGCAACGCTCGCCAATGCCGTTGAGCGTGCCCTGGATCTGGCGGACCCCGGCTTCGACGGCGGCAAGCGTATTGGCGACGGCCTGGCCGGTATCGTCATGGGCGTGGATGCCCAGGTGATCGCCGGGGGCGACGGTGAGCACCTTGCCGACGATGTCGCGGATTTCGGACGGCATGGTGCCGCCATTGGTGTCGCAGAGCACGACCCAGCGCGCGCCGGCATCCAGCGCCGTCTTGACGCAGGACAGCGCATAAGCGGGATTGGCCTTGAAGCCGTCGAAGAAATGCTCGCAGTCGATCAGCGCTTCCTTGCCGGCGGCGACGGCAGCCGCGACGGTGTCGCGCAGGTTTTCGAGATTATCTTCGGGGCTGATTTCGAGGGCGACCTTGACCTGGTGGTCCCAGGTCTTGGCGACAAAGCATGTGGCGTCGGCGCGCGAATTGAGCAGGGCCTGAATGCCCGGATCATTAGCGGCCGAGCGCCCTGCCCGCTTGGTCATGCCGAAGGCGGTGAATTTGGCCCTATCGGTGCGACGGGTCTCGAAGAACTCGGTATCGACCGGATTGGCGCCGGGATAGCCGCCCTCAATATAGTCGACACCCAATTGCTCGAGCAGACCGGCAATGGAAATCTTGTCCTCGAGCGAGAACTCGATGCCGGCCGTCTGGGCCCCGTCGCGCAGGGTGGTGTCGAAGATATAGAGGCGTTCTCTAGTCATTTCACTACTCAAGAGGGGTCCGGCCAGACAGTGGTGTCATGGTCGGGATGTTGAAAACTGTGCTCGCGCCCCGGCTCGCGCCCATCATAGGCAGCCGAGGTGGGATAGGCAGGAACATTGGCCAGATCGCGAAACCAGCGGCTCTGGCTTTCCAGGCCAATCTGGCTCTTCATCGGGGGCAGTTCGTCGGGATGATCTAACGACCCAACGGTCATGTCGTAGGGGCCATCAGCGCCACGCATGAAAAGCGGGGTGCCGCACTTGGCACAAAACCCACGCATGACGCCGGGTGATGACTCGAAGGCCGACGGCGTGCCGCGCGTGAAGATCAGTTCCGGTGCGCCGAAATAGGCCATGCCGAAATTGCCGCCTGCTTTCTGGCACATCCGGCAATGGCAGACGCCGGCATTCACAACCGCTCCCTGCACGCGATAGCGCACCGCGCCGCATTGGCATCCTCCAGTGAGGACGGGCGTGCTCATGGCCAATGGTCCACGTCGCGGTCGGGATGCTGGTGATTGGTATCGCGGATGGGGCCGACTTCGTCGGGCATGTTGGTTTCGGTGGTGCCCACTTCTTCGATAGCGGCGAGGTGGAGCAAGGCCGGGTGCCGCCCTTCGATGCCGAATTGGTAGAGGATGGGGATAGTCTGGGGTTCGTCGAACGCGCCGATGGACATGGAGAGGTGTTCGCCACCGATGGCCCGATAGTAGAGCGGGGTGCCGCAATCGCGGCAATAGCCGCGGGCGGCCAGGTCCGAGCTCATGAATTCGGCAGGCTCGCCACGCGTCCAGGTAAGGTGATGGTGGCGCACGCCGACCAGGGCGGCGAAGAGATTGCCCATGGCCTTTTGGCACATGCGGCAATAGCAGACATGGGGATTGTCACGCAGCTCGGTGGCGTGAAAGCGGATAGCGCCGCATTGACAGCCGCCGCTGCGGGCGAGTTGGCGATAGGCTTCGGTCATGAATCTTCCCTCTGCGGTGGCCAATCGGTTGTGTCGTGATCGGGATGCTGGTTGGAATGGATGCCGGCGAGGAAATCGCGCCATTCATCGCTTTGATGGGTGGAGACCGGCAGGCTGGTGAGGCCGTCGAAAAAGGGCAGCTTGTCGGTGAGGTTCACCTGGATTTGCGGGGCGGCGACGCTGGGATCGTCAAAGGCACCAATGGCCAGTTCGAGGCCAAAGCGGGTTTCGTAGCCCAGCGGCGTGCCGCAATCGCCGCAGAAGGCGCGGCGGGCGGCGTTGGAGCTTTGGAACCATTTGGGCTCGCCCCGGGTCCAGGTGGCGTTATGGGCGGTGACCAGCGGGCCGAAAAAGCTGCCAAAGGCCTTTTGGCACATGCGGCAATGGCAGATCGAGGGGCGGCCCAGGCGCGTGACGCTGAAGCGGACGGCGCCGCACTGACAGCCACCGGTATGGGCGCTATTGGGGGGCATGGCAGACCGCTTCGATATTGTTGCCATCGAGATCGAACACGAAGGCGCCGTAGTAATTGGGGTGGTAATGGGCGCGCAGGCCGGGGGCGCCATTGTCCTTGCCGCCGGCGGCGAGGGCGGCAGCGTGGAAGGCATCTACCTCGGCGCGAGTTTGCGCGGTGAAGGCGATGTGCATGCCCGAACGCGCGGGCTGGCCGGTGCCGATCCAGAAATCGGGCTTGCCCTTGCCGAAGCCGGCATGCTGATCGCCTTCATGGGTGAAATCGACGGCGAGCTCTATGCCCAGCGGGGCGAAAACAGCGGTGTAGAAGGCCTTGGCCGCGGCGAAATCGGATACGGCAAAGCCGACGTGATCGATAATGGCGCTCATGACACTTGCTCCTGGTGAAGGGTAGTTCAGACGGCGGGTGCAATCACCTCTTGCTCTCCCATTTCGTCCTGCGTTCGCCGGTCTCCGGATCTTTGTAATCCATGAGGGAAATGCCCTGTTCGGACAGTTCGTTGCGGATAGTGTCGGCTTTGGCGAAGTCGCGGGCGTTGAGGGCGGCGAGGCGGTTTTCTATGGCGGCGGCGATGTGGGGCGGTTCTTCCCAGCCGTCGTCGGAGGTGAGCAGGCTATCGAGGCTGAAGCCGAGAAAGCTGAGGGTGGCGGCGAGGCAATGGCTGGCGCGGGCGTCGTCGCGATTGGCTTTTTTGGCGATGGCGTCGAGCACGACGCTGGCGCGGTGGAAATTGAGGTCGTCGGCCAATTCGGCAATGACCGAGGCGTCGGGGGCGTCGCCCTTGTCGAGCTCGGCGCCACGGGCGGCGCGTTGCCAGTCGCGCAGTTTGGTTTCGGCTTCTTCGAGGCGCTTGACCGAGAAATCGATGGGCTCGCGATAATGGGTCATCAGCATGGCCAGGCGCAGCACATCGCCATGCCAGGCGTGGCCGCCCATGGTGCCGGTTTCGAGCAGGTCGTTGATGGTGACGAAATTGCCCAGGCTCTTGGACATTTTCTGTCCTTCGACCTGGAGGAAGCCATTGTGCATCCAGACGCGGGCCATTTCATGCGTGCCATGAGCGCAGCGGGACTGGGCGATTTCGTTTTCGTGGTGCGGGAAGATCAGGTCGAGCCCGCCACCGTGAATGTCGAAGACTTCGCCGAGATAGGCCGCGCTCATGGCCGAGCATTCGATATGCCAGCCGGGACGCCCCCTGCCCCATGGGCTGTCCCAGCCGGGCTCCTCGGCGCTGGATTGTTTCCAGAGCACGAAATCGGCGGGGTTTTTCTTGTGGGCGTCGACGGCGATGCGGGCGCCGGCCAGATTGTCCTCGAGATTGCGGCCGGAGAGCTGGCCGTAATCGGGCATGGATTTGACGTCGAACAGCACTTCGCCATTGGCCTCATAGGCGTGGCCATTGCCGATCAGGCGTTCGATGAGGCTGACCATGTCGGGTTTGCCATCGGGCCGGGGCAGTACGAAATCAGTGGCGCGGGGCTGATAGGTGGGCTCGAGCGTGCCGAGCGCCCGGACGTCGGCGGCGAATTGGTCGCCGGTTTTTTCGGTGACGCGGCGGATGGCTTCGTTGAGCGGCAGCGCAGGGAAATCGCGGGCGGCGCGGGCGTTGATCTTGTCGTCCACGTCCGTGATGTTGCGGACATAGGTGACCTTACCAGCGCCATAGGTGTGGCGCAGCAGGCGGAACAGCAGGTCGAAGACGATGACGGGCCGCGCATTGCCGATATGGGCGAAGTCATAGACCGTGGGGCCGCAGACATACATGCGCACATTTTCCGCATCCAGGGGAACGAAGGGTTCCTTGGTGCGGGTCAGCGTATTGTAAAGCGAAAGCGGAGTTCCCGAGGTCATCTAAAGGCTTCCTGGCCATGCGGAGTTGCGCTGGCAGACGGCTCTTCGGGTATCAGAAAATCAGGATGAAGAAGACCGCGCCGCCAACGAGTGGTTAGCAGGTAATAATGCAGACGTTAATCTGAATAGCAGCGGTCTTCATGCTGGGGACATTGGCGTTAGTGACGGCGGCGGTCAAGCGGAAAGAGCGAGGGCCGATGGGATTGGCACCGATGCACCGGGCTCCATCGTCCCCTCGCCCCTCAGGGGAGAGGGTCAGGGTGAGGGGTGAGATGCTGGGGTATCGCGCCATGCTGAAGCATCGCCCCCCTCACCCGCCGGCTGCGACGTCGACCTCTCCCCTGAGGGGCGAGGTGAGCTGGATCGGGCCCTCCTAAAGCAGCACCACGGTTTGCACGATATCGCCGAAGAGCGATTGCCCATCGCTGCCGGTGGCGCCGATGCGGATGGTGTCGCCGGGCTGCAGATAGGGTGTGCGGGCGCGGCCGTATTTGAGCTTTTCGACATTGCGGGCTTCGACGATACAGGCAAAGCCGATGCCGTTGGGCTTGAGGGGCAGGCTTTCCTCGTGGGGCACGGAAATGGTGCCACCGCCAATGATGGTGCCGGCGGCCAGGGCACGGGTACGGGCCGCTTCGACGATGAGGGCAGCGAAATCGAAATACATGTCGGAGCCGGCATTGGGCTGACCGTAAAGGGCACCATTGACCTCGCAGCGCACCGGAAGGTGGAGGCGGTTATCGCGCCAGGCGGAGCCGAGGGCGGCGGGCGTGGTGACGATGGGGGCGAAGGCGGTGGCGGGCTTGGCGTGGAAGAAGCCGAAGCCGTTTTGCAGATCGTTGGCTACCAAGCGCCGCATCGAAACGTCGTTGCAGATGGTGACGAGGCGGATCGCGGCGGAGGCCTGTTCGCGGGTCGCGCGCATGGGAACCGCGCCGATGATGACGGCGACTTCGGCCTCGAAATCGAGGGCAAGATCGGGTTCGGGCGTGACGATGGGCGCAGTGGGAGCGGAGAGCGTGTCGGAAGCGCCCTGATAAAGCACGGGGCGATTGGCCAGATCGGCATCGCGCGTGCCCTTGAGAGCGCGGAGGCGTTCGGCGTGGTTGAGATAGGCGGCGCCATCGATCCATTGATAGGCGCGGGGCAAGGGCGCCAAAGCACGGGTGGCGTCGAAGGGCTGGCCGGAAATCTGGCCGGCATCGAGCTGGGCGGCGAGGGCCGACAGGGCCGGTGCGGCTATGTCCCAATCGTCGAGCGCGGCCTGCAGGGTGGGCGCGACTCGGCCGGCGGACACGTAGCGCTGACGATCGCGCGAGAGGACCACGAGCTGGCCATCGGGGCGGCCATTGTTCAGCGTGGCTAGATTCATCGGTGCATTCTCGCGCTTGTGTGGCCGGGCTGCGCTATCTCGGCTGATGTCGCGACACTATACTGTTGCAACTGGCCCTAGCGATGTCTTAAGGCCGATAATATGCACGCGTTGCGGCGTGGACGAGTAGGGCGTGATGGGGATTTTTGGCGGAATGGGCATTCGTACGCTGTTGCTGCTGGTTTTGGCGACAATGGTGTTGGCGCTCGATGTCAACACGGCCTATGCCCAGTCGTCGGCCTGTTCGCGGCTGGAGCGGCAATTGCGCCAGTTCGACCGCAATGGGGATTTCCAGCAGCGGGACGGCAATTCGCAGGCGGCACGGCAATTGGCCCGCGACGTGCAGAATGCAGAAAGCCGCTATATCCGCGATGGATGCAATGACGCGGCCAAGGCCGGGCAGACGCTGAGCCCGCAATGCCAGCAGGTGGCGCGCGAAGTGCTGCGGCTGCGTCGGGATTATGCGGCGGTGTCGCAATCGGTCAATTCGGCCGGCGCAGTGTCGCAACAGCGTGAAGCCATCCTGCAGGAAATGGCGCGCTTCGGCTGTGGCGCCAATGGCGGCTCGAACGCAACCTTTTCCAGCGAACGCCAGAACGTGTTCGACCGCATTTTCGGCACCACGACCGAAGGCGACTTTTCCGGTGGCCAGGTGGTCAATGGCGGCGGAAATTACGGCAGCTATGGCACGGTGCGCACGGTCTGCGTGCGGCTGAGCGACGGCTATTTCTGGCCGATCAGCTATTCGACCCTGCCCGATTATGTCGGCAATGACATGGGGCAATGCAAAGCCATGTGTCCGAACGAGCAAGTGGAAATCTACTATTACAACAATCCGGGCCAAGAGCCCGAGCAGATGCGCAACATGTTCAACCAGGCCTATACGGACCTGCCGACCGCGTTCAAATACCGGACGGCCATCGACATGAGCGCCAGCTGCCGGGTGGTGCCGCAATCGGATGGTAAGCTGATCACGGCGACGGCGGCCGATGGGCAGTCGCGCGCCATGATCGAGGTGGAAGGCGGCAGCTTCCCGCTGCCGCTGCGCGATCCGCGTGGGCAGATTCCAGTGCAGGCGGCTGTCGCGGCGGTGCAGACGGCCAGCCTTATCGATGTTCCCCTGCCCCGGCCGCGTCCGGCTGGGCCGGGCGAGACGGTGGCCCGGGTCGTGGCGCCGCCGCCGGGCGACACTCAGCTGCGGCTGGTGCAGTTCGGCGACAAGGTGGTCAGGGTAGTCGGGCCAGACACGCCGTACGCCCAACCAGCGGGAGCAGGCTCTTAAGCTCGGGGCCATCGTGACGGCCGGTTAGCGCCAGACGCAGCGGCAGGAAGAGCGGCTTGCCCTTGCGGCCGGTGGCGGCCTTGAGCGCATTGGTCCATTCGCCCCAGGTGTCGAGCGACCATGGTTCGGCCGGCAGCAAAGCCTTGGCGAGTGCCAGGAAATCGCGATCCTCATCGGCAATGACGGGCTCGACCGGGCCAAGCACCAGCTTTGACCACTCGACGATATCGCCGAATTTGGCGAGATTATCGCGCAGCAGCAGCCAGATGGCTTCGCCTTCAAGACCCAGGCTCGTGAGACGCGGCAAGGCATCCTCGTAGGGCATGGCGTGGAGCAGGCGGGCGTTGAGATTGTCGAGCTCGACTGGATCGAAGCGCGCTGCGCCATGCGAGATCATGGAGAAATCGAGCTTTGCCGCGATGTCGTCCAGCGAAGCATAGGGCTCGATGGGGAGGCTCGTGCCGGTGATGCTGGCCATGATAGCGATGGCCAGGGGCTCATAGCCTTCAGCGCGGAAATCGGACAGGGATTGGGAGCCGAGACGCTTGGAGAAGCCCTGCCCTTCGGCGTCGGTCAAAAGGTTGTGGTGGCCGAAAATCGGCACGGGGCCGCCCAGGGCCTCGAAGATTTCGATCTGGGTGCCGGTATTGGAAACGTGGTCCTCGCCGCGGATGACATGGGTGATACCCAGGTCGATATCGTCGACGACCGATGGGAGCGTGTAGAGGTAAGAACCGTCTTCGCGCACCAGGACCGGATCGGACATGGAGGCGGTATTGACGGTCTGGGCGCCCTTGATGAGGTCTTCGAACTGGACGGGACGGCCGTCGAGCTTGAAGCGCCAATGGGGTTTCCGGCCTTCGGCTTCGAGCTTGGCGCGGTCTTCGGCGGTCAGCTTGAGGGCGGCGCGATCGTAAATCGGGGGCTTGCCGAGGGCGCGGGCACGCTTGCGGCGGCGGTCGAGTTCGTCCTCGGTTTCGTAGCAGGGATAGAGCCGGCCGGCAGCAATGAGGCGATCGCGGGCGGCGTCATAGAGCGCGGTACGGTCGGACTGGCGGACAAGGAGATCGGGCGTGATGCCGAGCCAGGCCAGGTCGGCCTCGATGCCATCGGCGAATTCGCGGGTGGAGCGGGCCGTATCGGTATCGTCCATGCGCAGCACATAGCGGCCGCCATGACGCCTGGCAAAGAACCAGTTGAGCATGGCCGGGCGGGCATTGCCCAAATGAATGCGGCCGGTGGGCGATGGCGCCCAGCGCACTGTGGTCATCCGATGGTCCGGTCCTTGTAGCCGTTGGTAATGGGATATTTGCGGCCCTGCCCGAATGCCTTGGGCGTGAGCTTGGGGCCGGGCGCGGCCTGGCGGCGCTTGTATTCGGCAATATTGAGCAGGCGCTCGATGCGTTGCACCAGGGCCTCGTCATGACCCAGGGCGACAATCTCGGCGATCGACTTCTCTTCCTCGACCAGAGCGGTGAGAATGGCGTCGAGCACCGGATAGGGCGGCAGGCTATCCTGGTCGGTCTGGTCAGGGCGCAGTTCGGCGCTGGGGGCCTTGGCGATGATGGCCTGGGGAATGACCTCGCCCGAAGGGCCGAGGCAATCGCCGGGAACATGACTGTTGCGCCAGGCGGCCAGACGATAGACCTCCATCTTGAACATGTCCTTGAGCGGATTATAGCCGCCATTCATGTCGCCATAGATGGTGGCGTAGCCCACGCCCATTTCGGACTTGTTGCCGGTGGTGAGCGGCAGGGAGCCTAGCTTGTTGCTGACCGCCATCATCAGCAGGCCACGCATGCGGGACTGGATGTTTTCCTCGGTCAGGTCGAGCGGACGATCGCCGAAAATGGGTGCGAGGTTTGCCAGCGCGCTGTCCACCGGGTCCTGGATGGAGACCACGTCGTAGCGAACGCCCAGGCGTTCGGCACAATCCTTGGCGTCCTTGATGCTGGCTTCGGAAGTGTACTGGTAGGGCTGCATGATGCAGTGAACATTTTCGGGCCCCAGGGCATCGACCGCCATGGCGGCGACGACGGCGCTGTCGATGCCGCCGGACAGGTTGAGCACGGCGTGCTTGAAGCCATTCTTGTGCGCGTAATCGCGCAGGCCGAGCACACAGGCGAGCCACGGCGCTTCGTCGGTGGTGGTGAGTTCGGTGACGTGACCGGTGGCGCAGGTCCAGCCATCATCGCCGTTTACCCAGTCGGAGACGATGAAATCGGTGGCGAAGGACTTGCCCTGGAAGACCAGTTTGTCGCCCGGCTCGATGGCGAAGGAGGCGCCGTCGAAGACCAGTTCGTCCTGGCCGCCGACCTGGTTGAGGTAGAGCAGCGGCACACGATCCTCGGCCACACGGGCGCGGACCAGTTCCTTGCGGATATGCTGCTTGTTGGTCCAATAGGGCGAGCCATTGGGGCAGAGCAGGATTTCGGCACCGCGCTGCACCAGATAGCCGCAGACCCAGGGGTGCCAGATATCTTCGCAGATGGGGATGCCGACCGAGACGCCCTTGATGGTCACCGGCTCCTGCAGGACGCCGGGGACGAAATAGCGCTTTTCGTAGAAGACATCGTCATTGGGCAATTCGCGCTTGAGTCGTGTGGCGATGATCTCGCCATTTTCGGCCACGACGACGGCATTGTGGAGGCCGGTCTGGTCGCGCCAGACGGTGGGGAGGATCAGCGCAATGCTGGTGCCGGCGGTGTCGGCGAGCAGATCGCGGGCGGCCTGGATGGCGTCGTCGACGAATTTGGGCTTGAACAGCAGATCGTCGGGGAAATAGCCGGTGAGGAACAGCTCGGAGAGCAGCAATATGTCGGCCTTGGCGGCGACGGCGTCGCTCAGGGCCTTTCGGGCGAGTGCCAGATTGCCGGCGATGTCGCCGACCTTGGGATTGAGCTGGGCAAGCGCAATTCTGAGGCGGTCTGTCACGATGATGCTGGCCCGTATGCTGATGAAATGGGTGCGGCGCAGCGGCGCAAACCGGCGCGGGCAAGACTTATCCGCTCACCCGGGCAAGGGCAAGCGGATCAAAGGTTGCAGATTGGACGAAGCTAGAAGCGGCCGGCGATTTCGAGCAGCGCACCATAGCGGAACATGGAGAAGGGATTGTCGCGGACGACATAGCGCTGCTTGGTCAGCGAGGGGGCCGAATAGGCAGGGTTGCCGCCGGTTGCCTGCGGCGGCGTAATCGATGCTTCTTCCCAGCTCGCATCATATTGGCCTTCGAGATAGGAGGCCCGACCACCAACACGGATCGTCAGATTTTCGGTGGGATGGAAGCCTACCATCAACTTGCCCGAAGCACCGTAGCCAAAGCCATTGAGCGAAACGGCCGACGCCTGAAGCTGAGTGGGTGTCGCCCAGGGCGACGAATAAGCACCATAGGTGCCGCTTACCCAAGCATAGGGGATCGCAGCGGCCTCCCCGGTCAAATCAAAGCCTCCAAAATCGGCGCGGCCGGTAAGGCCCAGCTTGAGGCTATGAATGTCGAAGCTATTGACCTCACTGTCGCCCCCCACACCCCAGGCGCCGGTGGTTGGCGACCAGGAAATGTCAGACGAACTTTGGGCCGTGGTGAAATTGGCGCTGCCGGTATCGGGCGAGTCGTTGCTGAACTGGTAACCCGCAACAAAACCCAAACCCACCTGCCCCGTGGCATCGCCAAAGGGTGTCCAGCCGAAGTCGGCTCCGACATAGCCCAGCCGCGCTGCGGGTAGGTCGAGGCTCCCACCGCCATTGGTGCTGTAGCTGCCCTCATGAGCGATACCATAGCCACCAGTCGCCTCCACAAAAGTGCTCGTGGAATCGTCGTCGATACGGACGAAGGCTTCGCCGCTGCTGGACGTCGATTTGATGTCCTGCGAGTAAGAGCCGATATTGTGCTTCTGCTCGTTCCAGGAATACCAGTAACGCAGACCGGTTTCGAAACGCAGCGGGCCTTCCTCGCTCTGGCCCCATTCGTTGCCGTAAGAGGGCCGCATTGCGCCGAACATCGGGTAGTCGGCGGCCAGGGCCGGGGCGGCGGTGGTGAGGGCCAGCATTGCGATGGCGCCGGACAGGGAGCGCTTCATGACAATCTCCAGAACGCGGGCCCATTCTGGGCCGTTCAGGAAATTTATGGGTCATTAGGGTTAATGTTCCGCTAAGTGCCGGCGCCCTCCCCTATTCCCCCGCGATGCGGGTTTCGCGGGGAGGCTTTTGGGCGTGGACTTCCTCGGCAACGAGGAAGGCCAGCTCGAGGGCCTGGCTGGCGTTGAGGCGGGGGTCGCAATAGGTGTGGTAGCGGTCCGAGAGGGAGGCTTCGGTGACGGCCGAGACGCCGCCGACGCATTCGGTGACGTCGTCGCCGGTCATCTCGATATGCACGCCGCCGGCATAGGTGCCCATGTCGCGGTGGATTTCGAAGAAGGACTTCACTTCCGACAGCACGCGCTCGAAGGGGCGGGTCTTGTAGCCGGTCGAGGCCTTGATGGTGTTGCCATGCATGGGATCGGAGCACCAGACGACGGTGCGGCCGGCGCGCTGCACGGTTTCGATCAGGCGCGGCAGGTGATCGTGAACCTTGTCGGAGCCGAAGCGGGCGATGAGGGTGATGCGGCCGGCTTCATCGGTGGGATTGAGCCGGTCGAGCAGGCGCAGCAGGTCGTCGCTGCTGAGGGTCGGGCCGCATTTGATGCCGATGGGGTTCTTGATGCCGGCGAAATATTCGACATGGGCGGCATCGGGCTGGCGGGTGCGATCGCCGATCCACAGCATGTGGCCGGAGGTGGCGTACCAGTCATTGGTGATGGAATCGCGGCGGGTCAGGGCTTCTTCATAGCCGAGCAGCAGGGCTTCGTGGCTGGTGAAGAAACTGGTCTGGCGCAGGGCCGGCGTGTTGTCGGGATTGAGACCCAGCGCGGCCATGAAGGTGATGGCATCGTCGATCTTGCGCGCGACTTCCTCGTAGCGCGGATACCAGTTGGAGCCCTTCATGAAGCCCACGGTCCATTCGTGGATGCGGGTCAGCTCGGCATAGCCGCCCATGGAGAAGGCGCGCAGTAGATTGAGCGTGGCGGCGGACTGGCGGTAGGCCTGCAGCATGCGGTCCGGATCGGGGACGCGGGCGGTTTCGGTGAATTCGATGGAATTGATGATATCGCCGCGATAGCTGGGCAGCTCGACGCCGTCGATGGTTTCGGTATCGGCGGAGCGCGGCTTGGCGAACTGGCCGGCGACGCGGCCGACCTTGACCACGGGCTTGGATGCGCCATGGGTCAGCACGACGGCCATTTGCAGGAAGACGCGGAAGAAATCGCGGATGTGGTCGGCGCCGTGTTCGGCAAAGCTCTCGGCGCAGTCGCCACCCTGCAGCAGGAAGGCATCGCCGCGCGCCACGGCGGCCAGCCTGGACTTGAGATCGCGCGCTTCACCGGCAAAGACCAGCGGCGGGAACGTCCCCAATTGACGCTCGGCTTCGGCAAGGGCCGCGGCATCGGGGTAAGCCGGCACCTGCGAGATGGGCTTGTCGCGCCAGCTATTGGGGGTCCAGGTGGTCATGTCGGGTCTCGCTCGCGCGGGTTACGGATTGTTGCGGGGCGGAATACCAAGGCTGGCGGGGCGGGACAAGGATATTCGGGGTGGGCTTTGGTATGAGAGCATGCGCAAGCGCCGCCTGTGCCGCGGTTGTCGAATAGACGGACGGGCCCCGAGACCAGATTCGCCTCGTGAGTGAATGTATATGAGGCGCAACTGGCCTCGGGGCGCCGGGCCTTGTTCGGAAGGCGGCATCGTGACCCCAACAGGGGGCCGTAGCCCGCCTGCCCGCTGATCCGTCCGCTCATCCCGGAGCGAGGCGCGACCCCCACTCCCCCGGCTGGCATCCGGACGCCGGTCGCTGCAGCGCCGCCCGTGTTCCGGATGATGGGGGGATGATGGCATGGGGTGATGGGACGGGGATAAGGGGGATAAGTTGGGGGCTTGTGTTACCCCCATTCCCTACCCATCGAGGGGGGTGAGTGTTTACTCCGGGCGCATTCAAGAATGCGGTGTCATTCCGGCGCAGGCCGGAATCCATGTCCGTGGCGATCCGCACCC
>DATMSY010000144.1:0-14061 GCA_035565135.1 Devosia sp. | reverse complement strand
CTATTATCTGCAGACCGGCAAGCAGCTCACATCCGAAGTGGTGGAGCTGCACCGCACCCAGATCAAGGCCTGATCCATGCCTGCAACCATTCTCGTCGTCGAGGACGAAGGCGATATCGCCATCCTCCTGCGCTATAATCTTGAGGCCGAAGGTTTCCGCGTCGTCACCGCGGAAACCGGAGACGAAGCCCAGAGCCAGATCCACGAAAAACTGCCCGACCTCATCCTGCTCGATTGGATGCTGCCGGAAATTTCGGGGATCGAACTCTGCCGGCGCCTCCGCGCCCGCGAGGAAACCTCGCGCGTTCCGATCATCATGCTCACCGCCCGCGGTGAAGAAGAAGAGCGTGTGCGGGGCCTCTCGACCGGCGCCGACGACTATATCGTCAAGCCCTTCTCCGTGCCCGAGCTGATCGCCCGCATCCACGCTTTGCTGCGCCGCGCCAATCCCAACCTGGTCACCGCCGCCCTGCGCGTCGGCGATCTCGAGCTCGACCGCACCACCCATCGCGTGCGCCGCGCCAACCGCGACGTGCATCTGGGCCCCACCGAATACCGCCTGCTCGAATATCTCATGCGCCATCCCGGCCGCGTCTATTCGCGCGAGCAGCTGCTCGATGGCGTCTGGGGCAATGACGTCTATGTCGATGAACGCACGGTCGACGTGCATATCGGCCGCCTCCGCCGCGCCATCAATCGCGGCCGCGAATCCGACCCCATCCGCACCGTCCGCGGCGCCGGCTACGCCTTCGACGAACGCTTCGCCCAAGTCGCCTAAAGGGCAGCAGAACGGCGCTACGAAATCCCCGCGAAAGCGGGGATTTTCGTTTGTGCACACAGAACCACGACACCCACCAGCCTATCCCTCCCCCTATCAGGGGGAGGCTAGGAGGGGGTACTCCGGTGGCACAGAGAACCCCAATCCCTCCGCCATCGCCTCCTTCCTCAGTGTTCACCTGAAACCTGCACCCCCACAATGTCATTCCCGCGAAAGCGGGAACCTCTGTTTTCTCAGCCCAACAACCCGAAACAGAGATTCCCGCTTTCGCGGGAATGACTCGCGGGGTGAACAAATACCTGTCCCTCGGCTCCATCGCCTCCCTCCCCCTTGTGGGGAGGGAACGAGGGTGGGGGTGCTGAAGGTTCAACCAATGCCGAGCGTTGGGAGTCGCAACCCCTCCCACCCAACAAACCGCATGCTACCATCCGGCGCCACCTCTCCCTTCGAGTCGCGCCAGCCATGCCCAACTCCACGCCTCGGCAGCTCAATCCGCTGCATCTGCTGATTGCCTTTGGCACCGGGGGCCTGCTCACCCTGATGGTGTTTTTCAACGGCGAGCTGGGCCATTACGGCAACCCGCTCTTTGCCTCCTGGGCCGCCCACGGCACCGGCACCGTGGCCGCCATACTCTTCCTGCTCTACCGCCGCCGCCCAGCGACCGAGCCGCAGCCCAAGCCAGCCGCCCCGTTCTGGGCCTATCTCGGCGGCATTTCGGGCGCGCTGACGGTCATGCTGACCTCCACCACCGTCAATTCCCCCCTGGCGCTTTCCGGCACGCTGGCGCTGGGCCTTGCCGGCCAAGTCGTCTTCAGCCTCGCCGCCGACCGCTGGGGTCTGTTCGGCCTGCCCAAACGCCGGCTCGAACTGCGCGACCTCGCCGCCGTGCTGCTGATCCTGGCCGGTAGCGCGCTGATCATCCTTGTCGGCATGGGAGGCCGCCCATGATCACGCCCATTCTCTATGCTGTTCTCGCGGGCCTCCTGGTCGGTCTCAGCCGCCAGCTCAATGGCCGCCTCGCCCTCTCCGGCTCCCCGCTGATCGCCTCGTTCTGGAACCACCTTGTCGGCTTTGTCGCGCTCACCGCCTTGGGCCTCGCCATCGGCGGCCTGCTCCCCGCCAGCGCGGCCGACGCGCCCTGGCACGCCTATATCGGCGGCCCCATCGGCGTCGTCTTCGTCGCCTCCGGCAGCTGGCTCATTCCGCGCATCGGCGCCGTCAACACCGCCCTGCTCGTCATCGGCGGCCAAATGGTCTCCGGCGTGGTGCTCGACCTCGCCCGCGGCACCCCCTCCACCCTCTGGGCCAGCGCGCTGGGCGTAGTGCTCATCCTGGGCGGCATGGCCCTGACGCAGCGGCGGCGGTAGCAGCCCTCACCACGTTACACTTCGTCTCCTCCCCCTCATGGTCATCCCCAATCCCTCCTCCCCACCGCTCTCCCTCGGGCTCGACCCGAGGGCCACTCGCCACTTGTGCCACCCCCACCCCCCACAGTGTCATTCCCGCGAAAGCGGGAACCTCCGTTTTCTTATTCCGCATCTTGAAACAGAGGTCCCCGCTTTCGCGGGGATGACACCGTGGTTGTTCGGTTATTGAGGGCACTACCCCCCTCCATCCGCTCCATCGCCTCCCTCCCCCTTGAGGGGAGGGATAGAGGGTGGGGGTGCTGAGGCTTCCACAAATATCGAGTGTTCGGTGGCCGCAGCAGCCCCACAACGGCCCCCAATCTATCCCCTCTACCCATCTTATCCCCCGCCCCATCCCCTCCCCCATACTGCCTCCATCTTCCGGGATACGGGCGGCGCTGCAGCGACGAGCGTCCGGGAGCCAGCCGGGGGAGTGGGGGTCGCGCTCCGCTCCGGGTCGAGCGGACGAAACATTTCGGGCGGGGCGCTACGGCAATCCGCTGGGGTTTGCGATCGCGCCGTCCGATAAAGTCCCGGCACCCCGAGGCGGCATCCGTCTCATTTTTTCTCATCACGAGGCGAATGCCGTCTCGGGGTCCGTCCGTCTTTTCGATAACCGCAACCAGGCGGGGCTTCGGCATGTCTTGTCTTCGGCGCCTTTCGTCACAATATTGCTACAGACATCACGCGCAAATCGGCCTAGCCTTGGCCTTGTATTCGCGGTGCAAGCCCGCGCCGCGTCCCTTCAGGGAGCCACACCAGTTTGAGCAGGCATTTGTCACCGACCGCCGACAACGCACTCGCATCGCAACTCGAACTCGCTTTTGAAGATAATCGCCTGGCTGCCCAGCTTTATGGCGATTTCGACCAGAACCTGGCGCTGATTGAACAGCGGCTCAAGGTTTCGGCCACCCCCCGCGGCAATCATGTTCTGCTCAAAGGCGCGGCCTCTTCGGTCGACCAGGCCAGGCGTGTGCTGGAATCGCTTTATGCCAGCCTCGAAGAGGGCCGCAGCGTCGACATTGCCGATGTCGACGCGGTGATCCGCATGATTGAAACCGAGGACAGCCAGCTGACCCTGCCGACGCTCGAGCGCAAGGGCAAGGTGCGCATGGCCCAGATCGCCACGCGCAAATCCACCATTGTCGCCCGCACGCCGGCCCAGGACGCCTATATGCGCGCCATGGAGCGGAGCGAACTGGTGTTTGGTGTCGGCCCAGCCGGTACCGGCAAAACGTATCTGGCGGTGGCGCATGCCGCTTCGCTCCTGGAACGCGGCGACATCAATCGCATCATCCTGTCGCGTCCGGCGGTGGAAGCCGGCGAGCGGCTGGGCTTTCTGCCGGGCGACATGAAGGAAAAGGTCGATCCCTATCTGCGCCCGCTCTATGATGCGCTTTACGACATGATGAAGCCGGAAAATGTCGAGCGCTGCATCACTTCGGGCATTATCGAAGTGGCGCCCCTGGCCTTTATGCGTGGCCGTACGCTGGCCAATGCCGTGGTCATTCTCGATGAGGCTCAGAATACCACATCGATGCAGATGAAGATGTTTCTGACCCGTCTGGGCGAGAATTCCAAGATGATCGTCACCGGCGATCCGACCCAGGTCGATCTGCCGCGCGGGGAGAAATCGGGGCTGGTCGAAGCCGTGCATCTGCTCGATGGCGTCGAGGGCGTGCATATCTCCCGGTTTGGCGATAAGGACGTGGTGCGCCATGCCCTGGTGGGCCGCATCGTGCGGGCTTACGAGGCCGACACGGCCAAGAAACTGGCCGAAAAGGCATCCGAAGGAAATCCGCGCTGACCGCTCTGCCGCTCGATATTGCCATTATCCGCAATGATGAAAACTGGCCGGAGGATTTCGATCCTCTGGCCGAACGCGCCGTATTGGAGGCGCTCAAGCATGCCAGGCCCAAGATCAAGGGGGCAGCAGAACTCTCCATCCTGCTCACCGATGACGAGGAACAGCATGAGCTCAACAAGCAATGGCGGGGCAAGGACAGCTCGACCAATGTCCTGAGCTTCCCCCAGATCGAGCCTTTTGGCCCGGTGATCGGCCTATTGGGCGACATCACGCTGGCCCGCGAAACGCTGGAGCGGGAGGCGGCGGATCTGGGCAAGAGCCTTCCCGATCACTTCACCCACCTCATCGTGCATGGATTCCTGCATATTTTAGGCTATGATCACCTTACCGACGCCGAGGCCCTTCAAATGGAGAGCCTCGAAACCCAGATATTGGCAGCACTGGGAATAGACGACCCCTATGCCGATTAGCGCGGTGCCCCTATACTTGTGGGCGCAGTTTCCCAATTGAGGACAGAAAGCCGCCCGTTTGGCGGCATGATGCAATGAACGATAGCGACAGTCTGGGCCACACAGCGCCCACCAATCCCGAGCCTCCTTCTAGTCCCGCCTCCGTGCCAGCACGGGGGCCTACGATCTGGAACCGCATCAAGGCCATGCTGGCCTTGCGCACGGTTTCCCTGCGCGACGATCTCCAGGTCGCACTCGAGGAGCAGGGGAGCGCCGAAACCGCCGACTTTTCCGAAAGCGAGCGGACCATCCTGCAAAATGTGCTCAAGCTCTCCAATGTGTCGGTTGCCGACGTGATGGTGGAGCGCAGCGACATCCAGGCCATCGAGGCCGATGTCAATCTGGGCACGCTTCTGGCCAAATTCCGCGAAGTCGGCCATTCCCGGCTGCCTGTCTATGACGATGGGCTCGACAATATTTTGGGCTTCATCCACGTCAAGGACGCCTTGGGCAAGATCACCGAGCCGGTGACCGACCCGAGCAAGGATGTGCCGGTCAAACTCGTCTCGACCGTGCTCAAGCAGAAGATCGGCAAGTTCGACCTCATGCGCACGGCCATGTTCGTGCCCACCTTCATGCCGGTGGGCGACCTGCTGCAATCCATGCGGGCCTCCCGCGTGCATATGGCCATCGTGGTGGACGAATATGGCGGCACGGATGGGCTGGTGACCATCGAAGACCTGCTCGAAGCGGTGGTCGGCGAGATCGAGGACGAGCATGACGAGCTCGCCGCCGCGCTGATCCGCAAGGTGGGGATCGATACCTATATCGCCGATGCCCGTGCGGAACTGAGCGATGTGCGCACCCTGATCGGGCCCGATTTCGACCCCGGCGAATTCGGCGAGGAAGTGGAAACCATTGGCGGGCTGGTCTTCGACCTGGCCGGCCACGTGCCCAAACGGGGCGAGCGGGTCACCAGGCTCGAGGGTTTCGATTTCGAAATTCTCGCCGCCGACAGCCGCCGCATCAAGCGCCTGCGCATCCGCCGCAAGCGCCCGGAAGGCAGCACCGAGCCCTTGGCGATCACCGACCAGCGCAGCGAAGCCGAAAAAGCCGCTGCGGAATAAGAAAAGGCCCAAGGATTGCTCCCTGGGCCTTCGGCTTGCTGCGTAACTGGAGGACTCAAACCTGCTGAACAGCTTCGACGCCGGGGACGAAGTGGCGGAGCAGGTTTTCGATGCCGCTTTTAAGGGTGGCGGTGGAGGAGGGGCAACCGGAACATGCACCCTGCATGTGCAGGAAGACCGTGCCTTCCTTGAAGCCCTTGAAGG
Source organism: Devosia sp. (assembly GCA_035565135.1). Lineage (GTDB taxonomy): Bacteria > Pseudomonadota > Alphaproteobacteria > Rhizobiales > Devosiaceae > Devosia. The sequence goes on along the minus strand of DATMSY010000144.1, from coordinate 8,290 downwards.
TGATGTCGCCGCCGTCCATGGCGACGGCCGGGCGCACGCGGGTGGCCAGCAATTCCTTGATCACTTCAACGGTCTCGCTGTCTTCTTCCTCGAAGAATTCCTCGACTTCGTCGAAATCGGCGGCGGGGGCAGCGCCCTCGGCGATGACGGGCTTGCCGGACAGGAAGTGATCCATGATCACCCCCAGAATGGCCGGCTTGATATGGGCCCAATTGGTCTCGTCCTTGGTGACCGAGATGAAATCGGAGCCCAGGAACACCCCGGTGACGCCGGAAATGGCGAAGAGGCCCGTCGCCAGCGGGGAGGCCGCGGCGGCATCGATATTGCGGAAATCGCGCGGTTCGCCAACCAGCACGTCGCGCCCGGGCAGGAATTTGAGGGTTGCCGGATTGGGCGTGGCTTCGGTCTGGATGAACATCGAACAGGTCCTCGGAGGAGCACTTAGAATGTTTCTAAAATAGTCTTTTGGGCGGCGAGTGCAAGGCCAAACGCGCATCGCGACCATGCGCCGCGTTCACGGCGCGGCGGGCGGGCGCTATGGCTTGAGCCATGATCCGCTTGTTTCGCTTTATCGGCCTTGTCGAAGGCATTACCACATTGGCGCTGTTTCTGGTCGCCATGCCGCTCAAATACTGGTTCGGCATGCCCGAACTGGTGCGCCCGGTCGGCATGATCCATGGCCTGGCCTTCATCGCCTATATTCTGGCCATGGTCTTTATCCTGCCGGGCCGGGGCTTTTCGCGTGGCGAATGGGCGCGGACGGCGATTGCCGCGTTTTTCCCGTTCGGGACATTTCTCAATGACCCCTTCCTCAAGCGAAAACAATTGCTGGACGAGGCACGGATCGCCTGACTAGCAGATCGCGATAATCTCCTCGTCGCTCATGCGGCCGGGGACGATGGTGAGGGGGATGGGCAGGGCATTGGCCCGGCTGGCGAAATGCATTACCAGCGGGCCCGGGCCATCGGGGGAGGTGGAGGCGGCCAGCACCAGAATGGCGATGTCGCGGTCTTCCCCGATGACATTTTCGATCTGCTGAGGACCTTCGCCCTCGCGGATAACCGATTCGACTTTGACATCGCCGATTTCCTTGAGCCGGGCGAGGCGGGCGTCGAGATTGCGCTCGGCCTCTTCCACCGCCTCGGCCCGCAGCACGTCCTCGACGCCCAGGCCGATGAATTCGGGTCTTTGCACCACGCTCATCAGCACCACAGTGCCGCCCGTGCGCTTGACGCGGAAGGCGGCAAAGGTCAGCGCGCGGTCGCATTCGGGCGTTTCATCGATGACGACCAGGAATTTCCGCCGGTATTCGGTCTCGTACATGACGCTACTCGCTGTTAGCGGATGAAGCCGACAATATTGCGGACGTCGAGCATGGTTGCCGCCGCCAATTCCCGCGCCCGGTCAGCGCCGTCGCGCAGGATGGCATCAATGGTGGTCGTGTCGTCGATCAGGCGGCGCATTTCATTTGACATCGGAGCCAGCTGCTCCACTGCCAGATCGGCCAATGCGGGCTTGAAAATGCCCCAGCCCTTGCCGCCAAATTCGGCGATGACCTCGGCCTTGGTCCTATCGGAAAGCGCAGCATAGATGGCCACGAGATTATTCGCCTCTGCTCGTCCAGCAAGCCCTTCAACGGTCTCGGGCAGAGGCTCGGGGTCCGTTGTCGCTTTCTTGATCTTCTTGGCGATGGCATCGGCATCGTCCAGCAGCGAGATGCGCGACTGATCCGAAGGATCGGATTTGCTCATCTTCTTGGTGCCGTCGCGCAGGCTCATGATGCGGGTCGCAGGACCAGCGATCAACGGCTCGGTGATGGGGAAAAATTCGTCACCCAGGCCCTGGGCGGCAATGGACGCGGCATAATCATTGTTGAACTTGGCCGCGATATCGCGCGTCAGCTCAAGATGCTGCTTCTGATCGTCGCCGACCGGTACATGGGTGGCCTTATAGAGCAGGATATCTGCAGCCATCAGGCTGGGATAGGCCAACAGGCCCAGAGATACATTCTCCGAATTCTTGCCGGCCTTGTCCTTGAACTGGGTCATGCGGTTCATCCAGCCGATGCGGGCGACGCAATTGAACACCCAAGCCAGTTCGGCATGTTGGCCGACCTGGGACTGGTTGAAGATGATCGAGCGCTTTGGATCGACTCCGGCGGCGATGAAGGCTGCAGCGACTTCGCGTGTGGCGCGGCGCAAATCATCGGGATCCTGCCAGACGGTAATGGCGTGCATGTCGACAACGCAATAGATGCAGTCGTGCGTATCCTGCAGCGGCACGAAGCGGCGGATGGCGCCGAGATAATTGCCCAGATGCAGATCGCCCGAAGGCTGGATGCCGGAAAAGACGCGAGGGGTGAAAGCCATAAGAAAAGCCTAGCCGTTCAAAGGAAGCGGGTATTGGGGAACACTTATATCCGAGAATGGATATTGGGAACTGCGGAGTTTGCGCCTCAGGCGCGCTTGCGCCGCAGCCGGCCGAGCAAGGCGCCCAGCTTTTGGGCGCCAGTAATGTGAACCAGGGTGAAATAGACCAGGGTGCCGAAGACGCAGACGGCAAAGAGTGCCGCCGCCTGGGTGAGGAAGGGCGCGCCGGCGGCGAAAATGGCAGTAGCGCGCTGGGCGAGGAGATAGAGCACGCCGGCCATGACGAGGCTGGAGGCAATGATCAGCACATGCTTGCGCAGCGAGGCCATGGGCAGGGCGAAATAGCCGCGCCGGGCAAGAAAGAGCGCGAGCAGCACCGCATTGAGCCAGGAGGAAATGGTAGTGGCGAGCGCGATGCCGACATGTTGCAGGCTGGGGAAGAGCCAGAGCGAGATGCCGATATTGGCGAGCACGGAGAGGCCGGCGAAAATCGTCGGCGTGACCGTATCCTTGCGCGAGAAAAAACCCGGCTGCAGCACCCGGATCAGCACGAAGGCCGGTAGGCCCCAGGCATAGCCCACCAGCGCCTCGGCGACGGGCACGGTAGCGGCCGCGTCGAAAGCGCCACGTTCGAACAGCACGCGCACGATGGGCACCGACAGCGCGGCAAGCGCGGCGGCGGCGGGCATGGAGAGCAGCATGGAAAGCAGCAGCGACTGATCCTGACTCTGCGCCGCTTCCGCGTCACGCCCGGCGCTCAGATGCCGGCTGAGCTCGGGCAGCAGTACGGTGCCGATGGCAATGCCGATAATGCCCAGGGGGAGCTGATAGAGCCGGTCGGCATAGGACAGCACCGAGATGGCGTTTGGGGCGCCGGAAGCGATAGCGGTGCCGACCAGAATGTTGATCTGGGTAATGCCGCCGGCCAGGATTGCCGGGATGGCGAGCAGCCAGAAGCGCCGGGTTTCGGCATTGGGGCGGGGAATGCCGATGCGCGGCACGAAATTGGCGCGGCGCACGGCGCCATAGACCAGAGCCAATTGCGCGACGCCGCCCAGGAGCATGGCGATGGCGACCCAGAAGGCGATATCGGCCTTGTCCTCCAGCACCAGAATGGCCAGCGGGACCAGCGCGGCAATATTGACGATGTTGAGGAGGATGGGGGCGAAGGCGGAGGCGAAAAAGCGCCCCAGCGTGTTCAAGATGCCGGCATAGGCGGCCATCAGCGACATGCAGGCGAGATAAGGGAACATGATGCGCGAGAGGTAGACCGTCAGCGCGAATTTTTCGGGATCGTCGAACCCTGGCACGAAGACCCGCATGATGGGTTCCATGAAGATTTCGGCGAGGATGGTGACGACGAGAATGGCCGCGACCAGCCAGCTCATGATGCGGCTGGCCAGCAGCTTGGCCGCTTCTTCGCCCTGGGTTTCGAGCGCGGTCGAAAACATGGGCACGAAGGCGGTGTTGAAGGCGCCTTCGGCAAAGAGCCGCCGGAACAGGTTGGGGAAGCGGAAGGCGGCGTTGAAGGCGTCGGCGGCCGGCCCGATGCCCAGCACGGCGGCCATCAGCGCATCGCGGACAAAGCCGGCAATGCGCGAGACCAGGGTCAGCCCGCCGACGGAGAGGAAATTGCGGTAGAGGCTCATGGCGGGAGCGCGGCGCCGATCCGGGGCGCGCTAGCCATTGACCACCTTCTGTTCCGCCGGCTTGGGGTGGAACACGGCCATCAGCGCGTCGTGGATCTTACGCTGGCGGGGTTTGCTCATGATTTTCTGGCCGGTGAGATCGGTGACGTAGAAAACGTCAACGGCCTTTTCGCCATAGGTGCCGATATGGGCCGAGCCGATGGTGAGGTTGAGATCGGAAATTTCGCGCGTCATGGCGTGGAGCAGGCCCATGCGGTCGAGGCCGGACACCTCGATGACGGTGAATTTCTCCGACAGAGCGTTGGAAACCGAGACCTGCGCGGGCAGGGCGAAGGGTTTGAGGCGCTTGTTGTGGCGGCTTTCCTTGCCCAGATCGATGAGGATCTGCCGTTTGCCCTGCAGCAATTGGCGGACGGTATCGATGATGCGGGTGGCGCGGACTTTTTCGTCTTCGTCGGAAGTAAAGGTGCGGCGCAGGCGGAACGTGTCGATGGCGCGGCCGTCACGGGTCGAGAAAATCTGCGCCCCGATAATAGATGCATCCTGCATGGTGCAGGCGCCGGCGATCAGCGAGAGCAGGCGCGGATGGTCGGCCATATAGAAGCTGACCTCGGTAATGCCTTCAAAAGCCTTGATGCGGATCGAGCCGGCAAAGGTTTCCCCCGAGCTATCGGCCTGGCGGATCATGCGGGCATGCTCGAACTGCAATTCGGGCTCGGCGCGCAGCCAATAATGGTCGTAATGGCGGGCCATATAGGCTTCGACATCAGCCGGCAGCCAGGCGTCGAGCTTTTCGGCCAATTGGCGGCGCGCGGCTTCGATGCGGTCCGATTGGGTGACCTGGCTGTGGCCGCCGGACAATAGCGGCTCGGTGGCATAATAAAGGGCACGCAACAGGCTGCCCTTCCAGCCGGTCCAGACGCCGGGGCCGACGGCACGGATATCGCAGGCGGTCAGGATCATCAACAGCGCCAGGCGCTGCGGGGATTGCACCACGTCGGCAAAGGCCTTGGCGGTTTCGGGGTCCTGAATATCACGGGCCTGGGCGATTTCGCTCATCAGCAGGTGATGTTCGATCAGCCAGGAGACCGTGTCGGTTTCGGCCGGGGTGAGGCCAAAACGCGGGCAGAGCTTTTTGGCGATGCGCATGCCGGCGATGGAGTGATCTTCCGGCCGGCCCTTGGCGATATCGTGGAGGAACAGCGCGACATAGAGCAGGCGTGTGTCGTTGAGTTGCGGCAGCAGCTCGTGGGTGAGCGGGAGCTGGTCGCGCAGGCCACCATTGGCGATATCGGCCATGACGCCGACCGAGCGGATCAGATGCTCGTCCACCGTATAGTGGTGATACATGTTGAACTGCATCAGGGCGACGATCTTGCCGAAATCGGGCACGAAGCGGCCCAAAACGCCGCTCTCATTCATCGCCCGCAGGATGCGCTCGACCGACATGGGCGCGGTCAGGATAGTCAGGAAATAGCTATTGGCCCTGGCATCGTTGCGCACCTTGTTGTCGATGAGGCGCAGCGAGCGGGAGATGACCTTGATGGCGTCGGGGTGGAACAGCAATTCCTCGCGCCCGGCGACGAGGAAGATCTTGATCAGATTGACCGGGTCTTTTTCGAACACGTCGGGGGCGGCGATATTGAGCCGACCGGTATCGAGCACGAAATCGCTTTCGCCCTTGATCTTGCTCTTGCCCGAGCGGAAGGGGGCCAGCACCCGCCCCACCAGGTCCATATCCTTGGCGTGGTTGAATTCAAGGCTCGCGCAGATGATGCGGGTCAGATCGCCCACATCCTTGGCGACCAGGAAATAGCGCTTCATGAAGCGCTCGACGCCGAGCATGCCCAGGCGCTGAGCATAGCCCATGCGGTGGGCCAGTTCGGGCTGCACGTCAAAGGTCAGCTTTTCCTCGGCGCGGCCGGTGAGGAAATGGAGGTGACAGCGCACCGCCCACAAAAAATCCTCGGCGCGGGAAAAGAGGCGATATTCGCCATTGGAGAGCACGCCCTTGCCGACCAGCTCATGGCTGGTCTTGACCTGGTAGAAATATTTGCCGATCCAGAACAGGGTATTGAGGTCGCGCAACCCGCCCTTGCCGTCCTTGATATTGGGCTCGACCACATAGCGGGTATTGCCCATCAATTTGTGACGCTCGTCGCGCTCGGCCATTTTGGCAGCGATGAATTCGGGGCCCGTTTTGGGCATGATCTCGGTTTCAAAGCGCTTGACCAATTGGTCGAACAGGCCCTTGTCGCCGGTGAGATAGCGCGCTTCGAGCGTGGCCGTGCGCACGGTCATGTCGGCGCGGGCCATGCGGATGCTTTCGTCGACCGAGCGGACGGCATGACCGACCTTCTGGCCCAGGTCCCATAGCAGGTAGAGAATATATTCGGTGACCTGCTCGCCCCATGGCGTCTGCTTATAGGGCAGGATGAAGAGCAGATCGATGTCGGAGCCGGGGGCCAGGGTGCCGCGGCCATAACCGCCGACAGCGGAGAGCGCGATGGCCTCGGCACCCGAGGGATTGTCGACCGGATAGACCCGCCGCGTGGCAAACAGATAAACGGCGGTGATGATCTCGTCCTGCGCGTCGGAGAGATTTTGCGCGCAGCGGGTGCCCTTGCCATTGGCGAGCAATTCGTCTTCGGCCGATTTGCGCGCTTCGGCCAGGGTCTTGCGCATATGGGCCAGCACGATGGCGCGGGCGGCAGCGCTTTTGGGTGCTTCGTCGCCAATGGCGGCGTCCAATTCGGCCAAGAGGGCCTCGGCGCTTTTCAGCGCGAATTGGGGTTTTCGCGGCTTGGCTTCAGCTTCGGCGAGCGTCATCGCGGAGTTTCTTTAGTTCGTAGAGGGCTTCGATCGCTTGCTTGGGGGTCATTTCGTCAGGACGAACGGCGTCGAGCGCAACATGGACTGGATCAGGACCCGCCGGTTTGGGAGCAGGCTGATGGGCAAAGAGCGGCAGATCATCTAGCACGCTGGCCTTCTGACCGGAAGAGGCCGTGCCGGCCGAGCGTTGTTCAAGAATATCGAGCACCTGGCGGGCGCGGGCCAGAACCGGCTCGGGCAGGCCCGCAAGGCGAGCCACCTGGATGCCATAGGACCGGTCGGCGGCGCCGGGCCCCACTTCATGCAGAAACACCACCTCACCCTCCCATTCGCGCACCTTCATGGTGACATTGGAGACGCGGGAAAGGGTTTTGGCGAGGCTGGTCAATTCGTGGAAATGGGTCGCGAAGAGCGCGCGGCAGCCCGTCGTTTCATGTAGCGCCTCGACGGCGGCCCAGGCGATGGAGAGGCCATCGAAGGTGGCCGTGCCGCGGCCGATTTCGTCGAGCACGACCAGCGAGCGCCGGGTGGCGCGATTGAGAATGGCCGAGGTTTCGACCATTTCGACCATGAAGGTCGAGCGGCCATGGGCGATGTCGTCGGATGCGCCGACACGCGAAAAGACGCGGTCGATGACCCCGATATGGGCCGATGCGGCGGGCACGAAACTGCCCATTTGCGCCAGAATGGCGATCAGCGCGTTCTGGCGCAGGAAGGTCGATTTACCGCCCATATTGGGGCCGGTAACCAGCCAGAGCCTGCCACCGCCGATATCGTCGGCACCCGAGAGATCAGCATCATTGGCGACAAAGCTGTGGCCTTCGGCCTGCACCATATCCTCGACCACGGGATGGCGGCCGCCCTCGATCCGGAAGGCCAAAGAAGTGTCGATTTCGGGCCGGGCATAATTGCGCGTGGCGGCGAGATGGGCGAGGGCGGCGGTGACATCGAGTTCGGCCAGGGCATCGGCCAGCTCGCGCAGGGCATCGGTGCGGGTCAGGACATCGTGCCGGAGGCTAGCAAAAATGCGCAGCTCGATTTCGAGCGCCGCTTCATGCGCGCGGGCGATGCGGCCTTCGAGTTCTGCCAGTTCGGTTGTGGTGAAGCGCATGGCATTGGCCAGCGTCTGGCGGTGGATGAAGCTTTGCCGATGCGGTTCTTCGAGGAGTCTGGTGCCATGGGCGGCCGGCACTTCGACGAAATAGCCGAGTACGCCATTGTGCTTGATCTTGAGCGAGCGGACATCGGTTTCATCGATCAGCCGCGCCTGGAGCGCGGCAACCACGGCCCGGGTCTCGCTGGCCAGCGCCCGCTCGTCATCGAGCGCCTGGTCATAGCCCTTGCGCACGAAACCACCATCGCGGCTGAGCAGGGGCAGGTCATCGTCCAGCGCCAGCGCCAGGACGGAGGCGAGCGGGGCGGGCGCGGCGGCCAGGGTCG
>DATMSY010000143.1:0-4671 GCA_035565135.1 Devosia sp. | reverse complement strand
ATGCGGGCGCTGAGGCCGGGATGCAATGCAGCGCCGGCGCCGCCACCAGTGCCGCCCATGCTGCATCCGGCGAGCGCGGCGGCCAGGAGGACGAGGGCGGCAGCTGCCACGGGTCGGGTGAAGCGCAAAGCGGGCATTGAGTTTTCCTTTTTCGGGGCGGGCGATTGCGGCGCGATTAAGCGGCCGCTGATGGCCAAATGATGGTGCTGTTTGGCTTATTGCACTGTCATTGCCTTAACGCGGCGTGAATCGGGGACAAACGTGATGCTTGCGGCAAGCCCGATTTGGCAGCACAACCGGCAGATCGAGCGAGCGGAGGGCAAGAGCGGTGAACCTGCGATATCAGATCCTGGCATTGGCGATCATTCCGCTGATCGTGGCGATTTCAGCCATTACCCTGCTGATTACCTGGCAATCGACCCGACTGGCGCAGACCAGTATCGATACGTTCGAGAGTAATCTCCTGCAGGCCAAGCAGGATGAATTGCTGAACCTGACCAATCTGGCGATCTCGGCCATTGACGCGATTTACCAGCAGGCTGGGCCGGATGACGAGGCCGCCAAGGAAGAGGTGCGGGCCATTCTGACCCGGCTCGATTATGGGCAGGACGGCTATTTCTTCGTTTATGACTATGACGGCAACAATGTCGTCCATCCGCGCCAGCTCTACCGGCCGGGACAGAACTGGCTGGCCCTGGTGGACCCCGATGGCGACCATGTGATCGCCAACCTGATCCAGCGGGCCAAGGAGGGTGGGGGGCTGCATCAATATAAGTGGGAAAAGCCCTCGGCGGGACTGATCGCGGACAAGCTGTCTTTCGCGGTGGGGCTCGACAAGTGGCGGTGGATGCTGGGGACGGGCGTTTATCTCGATGACGTCTTTGCCCAGACGGCTGCGGCCAAGGCGGAGTTGCGAGCCAGTATCGGGCAGACGTTTTTCATCGTCGCGTTGATCGCCGTGCCGGCGGTGCTCATCGTTTTTGCCACCTGCATGCTGCTCAATGCGCGGGAGCGGCGCATGGCCGATGGCAAGCTCAAGCAATTGACGCAGCGGATCGTCGATACGCAGGAAGAGGAGCGGTCGCGGCTGGCGCGGGAACTGCATGACGGGATTTCGCAGAACCTGATCGGGGTGCGCTATGCGATCGACCTGGCGCGGCGCAAGGCCAGCAATGACAGCGCCGATGCCATTGGCGCCATCGAGCGGGGGGCGGAAGCGCTGAACGGGGCGATCAAGGAGGTGCGGCGATTGTCGCACGACCTGCGGCCGCGGGTGCTGGACGATCTGGGCTTGAGCCCGGCGCTGGAGGCGCTGTGCCACAATTTCTCAGAGCGGACGGGGATTGCGACGCAACTTGAATACAGCGGGTTCAAGGCGCGGCCCAAGGCCGAGGCCAGCACGGCGCTCTATCGGGTGGCGCAGGAGGCGCTCAACAATGTCGAGCGGCATGCGGGCGCGAAAAATGTGTCGATCACGCTGGCCAGCCCCAAGGGGCGGGTGCAGATGATCATCGAGGATGACGGGCAGGGCTTTGCCGAACAGAGCGGCATGGGTGGGCTGGGGCTGCGCAATATGCAGGAGCGCATGGCCCATTTCGGGGGATTGCTGCTGATCCAGACGTCGCCGACGGGAACCAGGCTCCAGGCCAGCCTGCCGAAATCGGCCAACCTGCCACAGGCGACGCTGAGCGAGGTCGCATGAAGCCGATCAAGGTGCTGCTGGTCGACAATCATCCGCTGGTGCTGGATGGGCTCAAGGCGATATTGGAGACATTCGAGCATATCGAGGTGGTGGGCGTGGCGGGGCTGGCGCTGGCCGGGCTCGATATTGCCCGGGCAAGCCGGCCGCAGGTGGTGCTGATGGATATCAACATGCCCCATGTTAACGGCATCGAGGCGCTGGAATTGTTCCGCGAACAGGTGCCCGAGGCGCGGGTGCTGATGCTCTCCATGCATGACAGCCGGGAATATATCTCGACCTCGGTGATGCATGGCGCCTCGGGCTATGTGCTGAAGGATGTGTCGACCGAGGAGATCGTTTCGGCCATCGAGACGGTGGCGGCGGGCGGCACGTATTTTTCCTCGGGCGTGTCGGATGTGCTGCTGGAGCGGCGTTCGGCCGAAGCCTCGCAGCCGCTGACGGCGCGGGAATATTCGGTGCTGCTGCTAATCGCGGCGGGGCAGAGCAACAAGCAGGTGGCCGAGGCGCTCTCGATCTCGGCGGCGACGGTGGAAACGCATCGCAAGAAGATCAAGAAGAAGCTCGGCGTTTCGTCCACGGCGGGGCTGACCCGTTATGCCATCGAGAATGGATTGGTTTAGTCGATTTGCCGTGTCATTCCCGCGAAAGCGGGAACCTCCGTTTGCTTACCTTGCATTGCCAAACAGAGGTTCCCGCTTTCGCGGGAATGACATCGTAAGGGGGCACCCGTGGCGGTGACTTCGACTCCAAAGGCCGATCATTGTTGAACATACCCAATAGTGGGTAGGCGCCTGCATTTGGGCCGTTTGGCTATATTGTCCCCTCGCGGCCCTGCGTTCTAGCTAGCTCCCAAATGGCTGTCCGCCAATGTGCGGAACCCTCGGGAGGATAGTATGTCTGGTTTGCTGGCGCTGTCGCGTGCGATAGACGCGACCAATACTCTTATCGGCAAGGCGGTGTCCTGGCTGCTGCTGGCCGCCGTGCTGATCAGCGCTGTCAACGCGACCACGCGCAAGCTGTTCAATCTCAGCTCCAATGCGTGGCTGGAAGCGCAATGGTATCTGTTCTCGGCGGTGTTCCTGATCGCGGCGGGCTATACGCTGCTCAATAGCGAGCACGTCAAGGTCGACCTGGTCTATGGGCAGCTGCCGCGCAAGGGGCAGTTGTGGATCGAGATCCTGGGGACGCTGTTCTTCCTGTTCCCGTTCTGCCTCATCACCATCTACCTCTCCTGGCCAATCGTCGCGGCCAAGTTTGCCAGCGGGGAAGTGTCCAACAATACCGGCGGGCTCATCCTGTGGCCGGTCTGGGCGATGATCCCGGCGGGGTTTGGCCTGCTGTTTTTGCAGGGCGTGTCCGAGCTGATCAAGCGCATCGCCATTCTGCGCGGGCAGATTCCCGACCCGGTGTCGGAAGCCGATGCCGAAGCTGCAGCTCTTTAAGCCGGGATAATCATCATGTTTGCCTTCTTCGCGGAAAATCTCGCGCCCATCATGTTCCTGTCGCTGATCGTCGTGCTGTTGCTCGGCTATCCGGTGGCATTCGCGCTGGCCTTTGTGGGCTTTGCCTTCGGCTTTGTCGGCATCGAAATGGGGCTGTTGCCGATCAATCTCTTCGGGGCCATTCCCGACCGCATATTCGGGCAGATGTCCAACGAGACATTGCTGGCCATTCCGTTCTTTACCTTCATGGGGTTGATATTGGAACGAAGCGGCATGGCCGAGGACCTGCTCGATACGATCGGGCAATTGTTCGGGCCGGTGCGCGGGGGCCTGGCGTTTGCGGTGATTTTCGTGGGCGCGATCCTGGCGGCAACCACGGGTGTCGTGGCGGCTTCGGTGATCTCGATGGGCCTGATCTCACTGCCGATCATGATGCGCTATGGCTATGACCGCAAAGTCGCGGCTGGCACCATTGCAGCCTCCGGCACGCTGGCGCAGATCATTCCGCCCAGCCTGGTGCTGATCATCCTGGCCGACCAGCTCGGACGGTCGGTGGGTGACATGTATAAGGGTGCGCTGGTGCCCGGGCTGATGCTGGTGGCGGCCTATGCGGCCTATATCATCGTCATGTCGATCATCTATCCCAAGAGCGTGCCGGCCTTGCCGCCCGAGGCGCGCACGCTGCGTGGCTGGAAGCTCATGGGCAAGGTGGTGACCTCGCTGGTGCCGCCGCTGGTGCTGATTTTCCTCGTGCTCGGCACGATCTTTATCGGCTTTGCCACGCCCACCGAGGGTGGTGCGATGGGGGCGGTGGGCGCGCTGGTGCTGGCGGCGCTCAACCGCAAGCTCAACCTGCCCATGGTCAAGTCGGCGCTTTATTCGACGGCCAAGCTCTCGTCTTTCGTGATCTTCATCCTGCTCGGCGCACGCGTCTTCTCGCTGACCTTTTATGGCGTCAATGGCCATGTCTGGGTCGAGCACCTGATGACGTCGATCCCCGGTGGTGTGATCGGCTTTTTGATCATCGCCAACCTGCTGGTCTTCTTCCTCGCCTTCTTCCTCGATTATTTCGAGCTGGCCTTCATCATTATCCCGCTGCTGGCGCCGGTGGCCCATGCGCTGGGGATCGACCTGATCTGGTTCGGCGTGATGCTGGCGATCAATATGCAGACCTCGTTCATGCATCCGCCCTTCGGCTTCTCGCTGTTCTATCTCCGATCGGTGGCGCCATCGCGCGCCTATAAGGACCGGGTGACGGGGGCAACTATCCAGCCGGTGACATCAGGGCAGATCTATATGGGGGCGCTGCCCTTCCTGGGTATCCAGCTGGTCATGGTGGCCATTGTCATCTGCTTCCCGCAATTGGTGACCCACTACAAATCCAGCGCCGCCGTGGTCGATCCGGCCAGCATAAGGCTCAATGTGCCCATGCCCGGCGCCGGTGGGGAAAATCCCTTCGGCACGCCCGCGGCGCCGTTCGGCGGCGCGCCGGCTCCGAGCTTTGGCGCCCCGGCGCCCAGTTTCGGG
>DATMSY010000142.1:0-5036 GCA_035565135.1 Devosia sp. | reverse complement strand
GCCCGGTCGTGCCCGTGGCCGCGCTCAGCCCGCCCAGCCGCGCCACGTCCAGAAACAGCCGCAGATCGTCCCAGCCGAAATCCATTTTTCATTTCTGCAAAATGCGTTGCGTTCTTGAGCATAGCGGCGGCGCTGGTTTTTGCGCAAGTATGGCCATGACGGCAGCGAAGAAACGCGCCGGACCGACAATCAAAACAGCCAGATTTGCAAAGCCGTTGCCTCTCGCGCCGGCTGCCGGACTGGCTTTGTCTCAAGGAGACATTGCAATGCTACGCAATCTTGCCCGGCGCGTCCGGGCGCGCTGGCTCGACCACGAGGCCATGCGTCACCTGCGGGGTATGGACGAGCGGTTGCTCGCCGATATGGGCACCAGCCACGACTGCCTCGCCGATTTCATCCGCGCCAATAGCCAGACCTGAGGACCTCATAATGACCTTTTCCAAACTTCGCCCCATCGGCCGTTCCGGTATCGCGGCCAGCGCCATCGGCATGGGTTGCTGGGCCATTGGCGGCCCCTTCCTGTTCGGCGGCAAGCCCGATGGCTGGGGCGATATCGACGACAATCAATCGATCCGCGCCATCCATCTGGCGCTCGAGCTGGGCGGCACCCTGTTCGATACTGCCGACGCCTATGGCACCGGCCATAGCGAAAGCGTGCTCGGCCAGGCGCTGGCCGGGCGCCGGGCCGATGCGGTCATCGCCACCAAATTCGGCCATACCTATGACAGTGCCGCCAAGGCCCTGCTCTCGACCGATGTCAGCCCCAGCTATGTGCAATGGGCTTGCGCCCAATCGCTGCAGCGGCTGGGCACGGACTATATCGATCTCTTCCAGATCCATGTCGGCGACCTCTCCGACGAAGCCGCCGATGCCGCCGGCGCGGCGCTGGAAAAACTCGCCGAGAGCGGGGCCATCCGCGCCTGGGGCTGGAGTACCGATGACGCCGCCAAGGCCGCGCGCATGGTCAAGTTCCCCCATTTCGCCGCCGTGCAGCAGGAATTGAGCCTCTTCCGCGACGGGCCTGACATGCTCGATCTCTGCGCACGGGAAAACCTCGCCAGTCTCAATCGCTCGCCGCTGGCCATGGGCATGCTGACCGGCAAGTTCACCGCCGCCTCCACCCTGCCCGGCAGCGACGTGCGCGCGGCGGGCCATTCCTGGGTGCGCTTTTTCAAGGACGGCAAGCCGCTGCCCGAAGCCCTGGCCCGGATCGAGGCCATTCGTGAGCTATTGACCAGTGGCGGGCGAACCCCGGCGCAAGGCGCATTGGGCTGGATCCTGGCCCGCTCGCCGCACACCATGCCCATTCCGGGCTTCAAATCGGAAACCCAGGTGCGCGACAATCTCGGCGCCCTGGAAAAGGGCCCGCTGCCCGCCGCGACCATGGCCGAAATCGCCGCTATCCTTACCGGGCTCGATGAGCCGGCCGCCGCCTAGGAGCAATTGCCATGCGACACAATAATCTTGGCCCCTTTGGAGCCGTCAGCCGCCTCACCCTGGGCGGCGGCGGCATCGGCATGGTCTGGGGCGAAGCCTCCGAGTCCGATGCCATCGATACGCTGCATCGCGCCGTCGAGGCGGGGATCGATCTCATCGATACCGCGCCGGGCTACAAGTCTTGCGAGGCCATGATCGCGAGGGCCTTTGAGGGCCGCCTGCCACAGGGGGTGCGCATCACCACCAAATATGGCCTGGGCAATCCGCGCGCAGCCGAGGTCTATCCGCGCCTACGCGCCTCGCTGGAGACCAGCCTTGCCGCCATGCGGCTTGAGCACACCGACATGATGGTGCTGCACACTGAAATCCGCCCTGATGACTTTATCTATCCCAATGACGATCGCCCGCGTGACGAGCGCTCCACCAGCCTCAGTCTCTACCGCGACAGCGTCGTTCCCGCCTTCGAGCGCCTGGTGGCCGAGGGGCTGATCGGCGCCTGGGGCCTCACCGGCTTCAACCATACCGGCGCCACCATCGACGCCATTTCCGAGGGACCGCGTCCGGCCGCGCTCCAGGCCATTGCCAATCTCCTCGACAGCGCGGGGGAAATGAACGGCACGGGTATTCCCGGCCGCCCGCGCGACATCATCGCGGCAGCCAAGGCCAATGGCGTCGGCGTCATGGGTGTGCGGGCCGTGCAGGCCGGCGCCCTGACGGCGGGCTTTGACCGCCCCATCACCGCCGACCAGCGCGCCACCGGGGCCGATTTCGATCGCGCCGCGCCCTATCGCGCCCTCTGCCGGCAATGGGGCGAAGACCCCGCCATTATCGCCCATCGCTATGCCTTGGGCATGGATGGCGTCGATACACTGGTGCTGGGCGTCAAGAGCGTCGCCGAGCTGGACCAGGCGCTGGCGGCCGAACGGGCCGGTCCGCTCGAAGCCGAACAGGTGGCGGCCATCGACGCCCTCGGCCTGCGCCCCTGAAACAAAACGGGCCGCTCCGATTGGGGCGACCCGTTTCATAGCCAGTTATTGTCGTTCAGATCTGCTCGATGCAGACCGAAGTGACACCGCGATTGCGGAAGCCGAGCTGGCCGGCCGCGGCTTTGGAAAGATCGAGAATCCGGCCGCCGATATAGGGACCGCGGTCATTGACGGTGACCTGGATTTGCTTGCCGGTGCGCTGGTCGGTGACCAGGAGCTTGGTGCCGAAGGGGAGGGAGCGATGGGCCGCCGTCATGGCGTTCTCATTGAAGATTTCACCCGATGCGGCCTTCTTGCCATTGAAGCCAGGGCCATACCAGGAAGCGCCGCCGCATTGGGCATAGGCTGCAGTGGAAAGCGAGAGCATTGCTGCAGCAATTGCGGCGGCGGAAACGACTTTTCTAATCAAGCTTGGAAACTCACGTAGTTACGGTGAGCAATCGATTAATGGCCGGCCCGGGCCACAATGTGGGCATCAAGAGCAGAATGGCTCTCCGCCGGCCTCTGTTGCCGCAAAGCCGCAGGAATTGCTGGCGCATTACTGCCATATTGACGACAATCAGCGACAAATTGCAGGAAATGAATCCTCGATTCCGCGATTTCAGAAAACGCGAGACAAGGATTCCGCCCGATACTGGATTCATCTTGCCCGCTGTGGCCCATTGGCCACGGTTCCCACCTAGATGCTGCAAAAACTCATTTTTGCGAAGGTTCCGGCAAGAATTCAGGAGATGAAAAGGCAGGACTGGCCGGAATCGGGCGAGAAAAAGGCAGGTTTTGTGTCGTTTTGGGCCGGGGTGGCTATCGTGCCGCCGCGCCAATGGAACAAGCACGGCCCCTCCCCATCCAGGGTGTCACCCCGGCGCAGGCCGGAGCCCATCCTGGGATGCTTCCCCAGCCGCAAGGTGTGTGCGTGGTCCCAAATGGCGTCTGTCAGCCGATCTGGCGGCGTGTTGCGTCACCTCGGGGTCCCGGTCTGCGCCGGGATGACACCGCGCTCTTGGCAGCATTTCGCCCCGATCTATCCCTCTTATCCCCGCCCCCGTCACCCCATGCGACTATGTCCCCATCCCGCCAGTCACCGGTCCCCACGCAGGGCCGGGCGGGGTGACCGTGGGAGAGGGGCGCCTTTCCAGTGGGGTTGGAAACTCGGCAGCCGGACCTGCAAGAATGGTACCGCCTGAACCGGACCCTGCACAAAAGCGGATCGTGACGGGCGGCCTTTGGCTCCCCTAGTCTAAACTGGTCGAGTCAAAGGCCGCCCGTTACCGTGTCTCCGCAGGCGCCCGCGCCGTGCGGCGCTTCATCATGTCCGCGGCAAGCGCTTGAAACTCGCCGCGCTCTGGCGCATTTCATTCAGTGACCAAAGAACGGGAGACCCGATCATGCGCGCCCTGCCCTTAGCGGCCCTCGCCGCCCTGCTGCTCGCCACCCCGGCCCTGGCCGAGCCGCTGGCCCGCGTCAAGGGTGGCAATATCGATGTGCGCACCGGCCCCGGCACCCGCTATGACATTATCGGCAAGCTGGCCGATGGCGCCCAGGTACCGCTCGACGAATGCACCCGCGACGGTCGCTGGTGCCGGGTCAGCGGTTCCGGCTGGGTGCGGGCGAGCTATCTCGTCGGCTGGTCCGCCAAGATGCGCGTCACCCAGCCCGATTTCATCGGCGGCGGCCCCTGGTTCACCTTCAACGACAGCGACGACGAGGATCGGGGGATTCTGGATTAGTTAAAGCCAGCCGCTCAGCTCTCGGCGCACCATCGCCTCGATCATGTCCATGCCATCCGGGCTATCGTTCAGGCACGGAATATAGGCGAATTGCTCGCCCCCGGCATGCATGAAGGTTTCCTTGCCCTGCATGGCGATCTCTTCCAGCGTCTCGATACAATCCGCCGAAAAGGCCGGCGCCAGGATCGCCACCTTCTTGATCCCCTTGCCCGGCAGGGCTTCCAGCGTCACATCGGTATAGGGCTCAAGCCACTTGGTCGGCCCGAAGCGGGATTGGAACGTCACCATGATCCGGCTTTCGTCCCAGCCCAAATGCTCGCGCACCAGCCGCGTCGTCTTGAGACACTGGCAATGATAGGGGTCGCCGCGTTCCAGATACTCCACGGGCATGCCATGATAGCTGGTGATCACCAGATCGGGCACGAAATCCAGCGCCGCCACGCCATCGCTGATCGATTTGGCCAGCACCTCGACATATTTCGGATCATCGAAATAGGCCGGCGCCGTCCGCACCGCCGGCTGCCAGCGCATCTCGCCAAGCGCCTCAAACGCCTTGTCATTCGCGGTCGCGGTCGTCGTCGCCGAATATTGCGGATAAAGCGGCACCAGCAAAATCTTCTGGCAACCCGCCTGCTGCAGCTTGTCCAGCACGCTTTTGGTCGATGGATTGCCGTAGCGCATGGCAAATTCCACCATCACATTGCTCTCGCCCGCCAGCCGCTGCGCCAGCGCCTCGGTCTGGTTACGGGTAATCACCCGCAGCGGGCTCTCATTCTTGTCCTTGTCCCAGATCTGCGCATAGGCATGGCCGCTTTTCTTGGGCCGGAAGCTCAGGATCACCAGATTGAGAATCGGCCACCACAGCCATTTCGGCGTCTCGATGACG
>DATMSY010000141.1:0-46688 GCA_035565135.1 Devosia sp. | reverse complement strand
ATCAAGAAGATCGGCGGCTCGGTGCATGTGCGGAGCTGGACCGGCAAGGGCACGCGCATGACGCTGCGCCTGCCGCTGACCCTGGCGGTGCTCGATGTGATGCTGGTCAAGGTCGGTGACTCGCCCTATGTGGTGCCGCTCTCCTCGATCGTGGAAACCATCCAATGTTCGCGCGCCGCCTTCGAGCGGGTGCCGAGCGGTGGCAAGGTGCTGCAGGTGCGGGGCGAATATGTGCAGGTCATTGACCTGGCCGAACGCTTTGCCCTCAACACCCAGACCGAGGCGGATAACCGCTTCGTCGTGCTGTGCGAGGCCGAGGGTAGCCACAAGGTGGCGCTGATCGTCGATGACATTATCGGCCAGCAGCAAGTCGTGATCAAATCGCTGGAAGAGAATTTCGAACGGGTCGACGGCATTGCCGGCGGCACGATCCTGGGCGACGGCAATGTCGCGCTGATCGTGGACGTGCAGGGGCTGAAAACGGCCATCATGCATAAGACTGCAGCCTGACAGACAGAGCTGTCGAGTAACGCGTAGCCGGCCAGAAGGACGGCAGAAAGGCAAAGAAGAATGGAAGCGCTCGGGCTCCGGGACGATCTCGTCGACAAGACCGTTGCCGGTCACAATACCCTGCAATTGATCGCCTTTTCGATCGGCGAGCAGACCTATGGGGTTGAGATCACCACGGTGCGGGAAATCCGCGCCTGGAATGGCGCGACGCCTTTACCCAATACGCGCGAATTCGTGCGCGGCGTGATCAATCTGCGCGGCACGATCGTGCCGATCTTCGACCTGCGCGCCCGCTTTGGCGATGGCCAGACCTCGCCCACCAAGAACCATGTCGTGGTGGTGATGAGCGTGGGTGACAAATGGGTCGGCATCCTGGTCGATGCGGTCAGCGATATCCTCACCGTCTCGCGCGACGACATCCACAATGTGCCCGAAGGCAATTCCATCGATACCGAATTGCTCAATGGCATCGTGACCCATGAAAGCCGCATGGTCGGGCTGATTGACCTCCATGCCGTGGTGTCCGGGGCCAAGATGGACGGCTAGGCATCGTCGATGCTTGACTAGAAAAGGGCGCCGTGCGGCGCCCTTTTGCTTTGGTGAGATGTGTTGTCGATCGACATTGGCCGGATGGCCCGAATGCCGGTTCGTCAGGCCGTTTCGAGGCTTGCCGCCGCTTGCTTCTTGCTGGCTGGCGCGGCGTCCTGCCACCACTCGCCCAGAGCATCGATCAGCGGGACCAGCTTGAGGCCGGTTTCGGTGAGGTCATATTCGACACGCAGCGGATAGCCGTCAAAAACCGTGCGGCGGGCAATGCCGGCTCTTTCGAGCTTGCGCAGTTCGAGCGTCAGCATGCGATGGGAAATGGTCGGATTGTCGCGCTGCAGATCGCTGAAACGCTTGGTGCCGTCCTTGAGATAGTAGAGCAGCAGGGTCGGCCAGCGGCCGCTGAGCACCCGCATGACATCCTCGATGGGGCAGGCGGAAACGAGGTCTTTCATCGGGCGGGCTCCGCTGGTGGTTACAAAAACATGCGTAATTTACTTAGGCGCGCCAATGCCTAAGTTCCAGCTTCGCTGCGCAGCGTGACCTCAAAATCACGGAGACGAAATTGGAACCGATCCTTGTTTATGGCTTCCCGTTGGGGAGCTCGATGGGCCTTGTCGCGGCGCTCGAATGGCTGGGCCAGCCCTATCGGCTGTGCCGGGTGGATATGCTGGGCGAGATGCGCGAGCCTTCCTATGCCCGGATCAATGCCCGCCACGAAACGCCGGCGCTCATCACCGATGACGGGCGCGTGCTGACCGAAACCATGGCTATTGGCGCCTGGCTCGAAGCGCGCGACAGCGCCCGGCGCATCAGCTTTGAGCCGCGCTCGGCCGAGGCGGACCGCATGCACCAACTGATGGCCTTCATCAATACCGGCTTTACCGGCGCATTTGTCCCACTCTGGGCCGCATTGGAAATGGAGACGCCCGATCCGGTCCTGCAGGAGACATTGCGCGGCTTTGGGCGGGAGCTGGTCATCGACCGGCATGACAAGCTCGAGGCCATGCTGGGCGATGCGCGCTTCCTTGTGGGAGAACGGCCCAGCCTTGCCGATGGCGTGCTGATCGGGGTGGCGCGCTGGCTCGAATTCCACGGCGTCGCCGAAGCGGAACGCTGGCCGATGCTGGCCGCTTTGCGCCGGCGGATCGAGGCCGATCCGGCCGTGGTCTTTGCGACATCGATCGAAAATGGCGAAACGCCTGTCGGTTCCGGCGCCTTCAAGGGCCATGTGCCACTGGCCGAGGTCATCGAGCGCTTCGGCGCCTAGCAACAGCAGGAGCGCCTTCGGGCGCTCTTCGCATTGCGCCAATGCGTCGCGCTGGCTTGCGCGAGGGGGCGAGCAATGCTTTAGGGACAACCTCTTTGCGGCCGCGCCAGCGGTAGCCACCAGCGCAGGTTGTAAAAATCCATGATCCGTCTCGAAGGCATCGGTAAGCAGAATGGCAAGCAGATCGTCTTCATTGACGCGTCGGCCAGTCTGCTCAGGGGCGAAAAGGTCGGCCTGGTTGGTCCCAATGGCGCGGGCAAGACGACGCTGTTCCGCATGATTACCGGCGAGGAGCAGCCCGACGAGGGCCAGGTCTCGGCCGATCGCGGCATCACCATCGGCTATTTCAGCCAGGATGTCGGCGAGATGAGCGGCCGGCCGGTCGTGGCCGAGGTGATGGATGGGGCGGGGCCAGTCAGCGCGCTCATCAGCGAAATGCGGGCGCTGGAAGCCGATATGGGCGATCCGGACAAGGCCGACGCGATGGACGCCATTATCGAGCGCTATGGCGAGATCCAGCACCAGTTCGAGGAACTGGACGGCTATTCGCTCGATGGGCGGGCGCGCGAAGTGCTTGATGGCCTGGGCTTTTCCCAGGAGATGATGGACGGCGATGTTGGGGCGCTGTCCGGCGGCTGGAAGATGCGCGTGGCGCTGGCCCGCATCCTCCTCATGCGGCCCGATGCCTTGCTGCTGGACGAGCCGAGCAACCATCTTGATCTCGAAAGCCTGATCTGGCTCGAAAAATTCCTGCAGAATTTTACCGGCGCTCTATTCATGACTTCGCATGATCGCGAATTCATGAACCGCATCTGCACCAAGATCATTGAGATCGATGCCGGCGCGCTGACCTCCTATTCGGGCAATTACGAATTCTACCAGCAGCAGCGGGCGATTGCCGAAAAGAACCAGCAGGCCCAATTTGAGCGCCAGCAGGCCATGCTGGCCAAGGAGCTCGATTTCATCGCCCGCTTCAAGGCGCGGGCCAGCCATGCTGCCCAGGTGCAGAGCCGGGTCAAGAAGCTCGACAAGATCGACCGCGTCGAGCCGCCCAAGCGCCGCCAGGTGGTGGATTTCGAATTCCGCCCCGCGCCGCGCTCGGGCGAGGACGTGGCCCTGCTCAAGGGCGTGTCCAAGAGCTATGGCAGCCGCACCATCTATGATGGGCTCGATTTTCATGTCCGGCGGCGTGAGCGCTGGTGCATTATGGGCGTCAATGGCGCCGGCAAGTCGACGCTGCTCAAGCTGGTGACCGGCACGGCCGAGCCCGATCAGGGCAGCGTGTCGCGCGGGCCATCGGTCAAGATGGCCTATTTTGCCCAACATGCCATGGATGTGCTCGATGGCGATCTGACGGTGTTCCAGCAGCTCGAAAGCTCATTCCCCCAGGCGGGTCAGGCGCCGTTGCGGGCGCTGGCCGGGTGCTTCGGCTTTTCGGGCGACGATATCGAGAAGAAATGCCGGGTGCTGTCGGGTGGCGAAAAGGCGCGGCTGGTGATGGCGATGATGCTGTTCGATCCGCCGAACTTTCTGGTGCTGGACGAGCCGACCAACCATCTCGACATCGCCACCAAGGAAATGCTGATCACCGCGCTCAGCGCCTATGAGGGCACGATGCTGTTTGTCAGCCACGACCGGCATTTCCTCGCCGCCCTCTCCAATCGGGTGCTGGAGCTGACGCCGGAGGGCGTCCATGTCTATGGCGGCGGCTATAGCGAATATGTGCAGAGCACCGGGCAGGAAGCGCCGGGCCTGCGCAGCTAGGGCTCGCCTGATCTAGAAGAGTTCGGCGTCGCCATGGCTTTGATGGGCGGCGATGCCGGACAAAGCGGGGACACGCAATTCGTCCAGCGTCAGGCTTTCCCAGATTTCGTCATAGACGCTATCGGGCGCAGTGGGCGGTAGCAAGGCGAATTGGCGGACGGCCAATGCCATATTGTGGCAGCGCTGTTCGATACGGTCCTGGCCCTGCAGGGCCGTCACGATCATCTGCATGGCCTGGCGGATGGTGGCATCGGCTGTGAGGTCATTGGCGGCCAGCAGATCGAGCGCTTCGGTAATGCCTTCCAGCATGGATGCGGACTGGCGCGCTGTCTCGTCCAGCTCACGCGCAAGTTTTTGAAGTGACATCGTCGATTATTCCCGGCCCCGTTGCAGGCAATCTAACCCAATCTTTCTAAAGCTCTTCTTGCTGAATCGGAGGGTGGGGAAGAGGACGGTCACGTGGTTAGCGATTGGCTAACGAGTTTTCGGGCAGAATGACAGGAAGGCGCATTCCGGATTTCGACCACCAACCATGTCTATGACCAGTTCACTGCCGCCTGAATTCGACCGCGGCGTGGTCACTACAGTCCATCAGGGCGATTGCCATGTCTCGGCCGCCCCCGACCTTACCTATTCCACAGTTCTGGGCTCCTGCATCTCGGCCTGCGTGCGCGACCGGGCTGCCAATGTGGGCGGCATGAACCATTTCCTGCTCGCCGAGCAATCGGGCTCGGCCCGCGACCGCTATGGCGCTTCGGCCCGCTATGGCGCCTTTGCCATGGAGCAATTGATCAACAAGGTGCTCAGCCTGGGTAGCGGCAAGAAGGCCAATCTCGAAATCAAGGTCTTTGGCGGCGGCAAGATCAATTCGGCGCTCGACGATGTGGGCGCCAAGAATATCGACTTCGTCCGTCAGTTCCTCCATGACGAAGGCTATGTGCTGGCCGGACAGGATCTGGGCGGCACCTATGCCAGGCGCGTACTGTTCAAGCCGCATTCGGGGCGGGCTTTCGTCAAGCGGCTCGATAGCGATGCCGGGGCCAATGTGGCGCGCGAGGAAATCGCCATTGCCAAGCGCCGTGTGATCCGGCCGGCGGCAGACGATATCGAATTGTTCTGAGTTTTTTACGCGCGCGCCATTTGGTTTAGCAAAGTCTTACCTGGATTTATCCGCATAGAGACTTGATTAACCATTCTGGCGGTATGGTTAACATATGTTGAAACCATGCCGCCTGCTTTGTGGATCAGCCAAGCCATGCACACATTGCGCCTGGCTTTGATTGCTGGCGGGCTGTGGCTGGCGGCTTTTGCCGCCGCGTTCGGTCTGTTGCTGTGGCTGGGCATCGGGCCTGTCGCGATCGGCGGCGGTTTCGTGCTGGCGGGGCTGGCTTTTGCCGGCACGGTGCTGGCGGTGGCCATGGCGGCGCAGCGCGAACAGGCCATGCTGGGCGCCATAGCCCTGGCGGCCGGATTGACCAGGCAGGCATCCGAGCCGCTGGCCATCACCGATATCGTCGAAAAGATGAACCGGCGGCTCGAAGCGGCGCATCACTTCAAATCCGCCATCGCGGCTTTGCATCAATGCGCCCTGGTCACCGATGATGCGGGGGAAATCCTGGCGGTCAGTGCCGGGCTCACGGCTTTTGCGCCCGATGCGGTGGCGGGCGGCACGCTCGATGGCCTGTTCGGGCGCGGCTATCTCGATGCCGGCGGCGGGGCGCCGGAAGAGAGCATGGTGGTGCTCGGCACCAAGAGGTTCGAGGTCATCCGCCGGCCGATCGCGGCCAAGCGCTTCCTGCTCGAGCTGATCCCGGCCGGCTGCTATGTCGAGGATGATGATCTCGACGCCTATGCCAGCGCCATGGTCGCCGGGCACACCGGCTTCCGGTTTGAGGCCGATATGGCGACGGACAATCGGGCGCTGGCGGCGCTTAATCGCGGCATGGAAGCGGTGGACGAGGGATTGCGGCAGCTCGATCGCGTGCTGGCAGGCGACACGGGTCCGATGGGCGTCGGCGCGCTGGGCCGGCAGGCGCGCGAATTGGCCGATTTCATCGCCGCGGTCGAAGCCCAATTGGCCGATGCCCTCAAGGCGCGCGAAACCCTTGCCGGCAAGCTCGGCGCGGTGGCGCGGCTGATCGAGGATTTCGAGACCCGTGCCGCCGAATTGGCCGGTTTCGCCGCGGGCTCGGCAGGGGATACCACAATCGCCGGCGATGCGCTGCGGCGGGGCGGCGAATTGGTGCGCCGGGTTCGCGCCAAAGGCCGGGATGCGCAGACCCTGGCGGGAGAGGCCGAATTGGCCGCGGCCCGCACCCATGCGGCGGTGGGCGATATCGACCAGGTGACGCGCGATATCGACAAGCTCGTGGCCGCCATCGAGGACGTCTCCTTCCGCACCAATCTGTTGGCGCTCAATGCGGCGGTGGAAGCGGCGCGGGCGGGCGAGAAGGGCGCCGGCTTTGCCGTGGTGGCCGATGAGGTGCGCATGCTGGCGCAATTGACCAATCGTTCGGCCAAGGACATTCGCGATGTGGTCAGCCGCGGGCGCGGCCAGACCGAGACCGGCCTTGCCCATGCCCAATCGCTGCAAAAAATCATTGCCGCGCTGGGTGGCCATTTACGCAATCTAAGCAATGAAACCGATACGGTCACCGCAACTCTGGATGACGGGGAGGCCGCGCTCAAGCAGCTCACCGGACGGATGGAGGCGTTCGACGCCGTGCGCGAGCAGCAAAGCCTGCCCAGCCGGCGCCTGATCGCATAAAGGCCCACCAGAACGGTCGGCCCAAAGGTGAGGAATGCCTTTATGGAGCACGGGGAAATCTCCCTCAGCGAACGGGAGTTTTCGCGGATCAAGAGCCGCGTCTATCGCGTGGCCGGGATCGCCCTGAGCGATGCCAAGCGCACTTTGGTCATTTCCCGCCTGTCAAAAATCGTGCGCGGCCTGGGTCTTGCCAGTTTCGATGCCTATGTCGATCACCTGGAGCGGGGCGGCACGGCGCAGGACAGCCAGAATTTCGTCAATGCGCTCACCACCAATCTCACCCGCTTCTATCGCGAGGATCACCATTTCGAGCACCTGCGCAGCCATGTCGGCGCGCTGATTGCCCATAAGCCTCGCGGCACGCGCCTGCGCATCTGGTCGGCCGGCTGTTCGACCGGGCAGGAGCCCTATACGATCGGCATGGACTTGCTGGCAGCCTTTCCCGAACTCAGGCGCTGGGATTTCAAGATTCTGGCCACCGATATCGATACGGCGGTGATCGGCAAGGCGGCGCGCGGCCTTTATCCCGATAGCGAATTGAGCGGGCTGACGCCGGAGCGGCAGCGCCTCTTCGAACGGGACGAGGATGGGGCGCTGCGTATTCCGGCGCCGGTGCGCGAACTCATCGCCTTCAAGCCGCTCAACCTCATCGGTCCCTGGCCGATGAAGGGGCCGTTCGACGCGATCTTCTGCCGCAATGTGGCGATCTATTTCGACAAGCCCACCCAGGGCGAGATGTTCGGCCGCATGGGCAAGATGCTGGCGCCCGAGGCCTTCCTCTATATCGGGCATTCGGAAAATCTGGGCACGGGGGGCGGGGATTTCCGCCTCGTGGGCAAGACCATCTATCAATCGCGGCTAGCCATGGGCAAACGGGAGGCGGCATGAGCATCAAGGTTCTGGTCGTCGATGATTCCGCGCTGATCCGCGAAGTGCTGACGCGCATGCTGTCGCGCGACGGCGACATCATGGTGGTGGGCACGGCCACCGATCCGATCGATGCGCGCGAAAAGATCAAGGCGCTCAATCCCGACGTGGTGACGCTCGATATCGAAATGCCCAATATGAACGGGCTCGATTTCCTCGACCGGCTGATGCGGCTACGGCCGACCCCGGTGGTGATGGTATCGACGTTGACCAAAAAGGGCGCGAGCGAAACGCTGCTGGCGCTCGAACTGGGGGCGGTGGATTTCGTCGCCAAGCCCAGCGCTGAATTCGAGGGCGGCATCGAGGCCTTCGGCGCCGGCCTGCGCGACAAGATCCGCGCCGCCGCGCGCTCCGATGTGCGCGGCCGGGCGAGCCGGGTCGAAGCCCCCAGGGTCGCGATCAAGACGGCGGCGGCGCCAGCCGGCGCGATCATTGCCATTGGCGCTTCCACCGGTGGGGTCGAGGCGATAAGGGCGGTGCTGACCGAATTGCCGGCCGATTGCCCGCCTATCGTCATTGCCCAGCATATGCCGGCGGGCTTTACCGCCCGCTTTGCCGCCCGGCTCGACGAACTCTGCGCCATCAAGGTGGTCGAGGCCGAGGACCGCATGCCGCTGCTCAATGGCCAGGCCTATATCGCCAAGGGCGGCCGGCATCTTCGCGTCGAGCGATCCTCGGGCCAGCTCAAATGCCGCTTAAGCGATGACGGGCTCGAAAGCGGGCATCGTCCCAGCGTCGACGTCCTGTTCGAATCCGTGGCGCGGGCGGTCGGGCCGCTGGCCGTGGGCGCCATTCTCACCGGCATGGGGCGTGACGGGGCGCGCGGTCTCAAGCTGATGCGCGAGGCCGGCGCCTATACTTTGGGGCAGAACCAAGCCTCGGCTTTGGTCTATGGCATGCCGCGCGTGGCCTTCGAGGAAGGCGCGGTGGTGGAGCAAGCCCCGATCGAAGCCATTGCCGGGCGGCTGGCCCATGCGCTGGTTAAGCTCAAGGCAGCGGCATAGGGACAAAGCGCAAGAAGCGGTTGAGGGATTTGTAACGCTTCGTCCTTAAGTGTTTTTCAGTCGTTCGGGAGTGGCCCCGAAAACCAGAAGGTGACCAAAACCATGCCGAAAGCCAGCGCTGTCAGCGTTCTCGTCGTTGATGACCAGCAGTCCATGCGCGGTATCTGCAAATACATCCTGACCCAGCTCGGCTTCAAGGACATCATCGAGGCCAAAAGCGGCCGCGATGCCCTGGGCAAGCTCGAAAAGGGCAATGTTGATCTCATCATTTCCGATTGGAACATGGAAGACATCGACGGGCTGACCCTGCTCAAGGTGATCCGCAAGCATCCACGCACTCAGGCCATGCCCTTCATCATGGCCACCGGCCGCTCGGACAAGGAACAGGTCAAGGAAGCCATTTCCTTCGGCGTCAACAATTACATCATCAAGCCCTTCGACGCCTCGACCATGAAAAAGCGCATCGAAGCGGTGATCGGCGCGCTGAGTTGAGCGGTCTTTCGGGCTAGACAGGATGAACACCGGGGCGCCTTCTGGCGCCCTTTGTTTTGCGCGGCGTTAAACTACCATACTAGCGCAACCCTACGTTAATACCCCAAGTCTAGGATTGCGCGAACTTGGGAGGGGGAGCGTCCAGAAGGGCGCTGATACATTGTGAAACTGTTTTCAGGACTGAAGAATATCAGGCTGACCACTGCGATTGCCGCTTTGGTCCTCACCTCCATTGCGGTTACCGTCATTGCCTATACGGCCACGGTCTATATCGACCTGCGCGGCCAGGCGACGCGGCAGAGCATTGCCAAGCAGGCTTCGGACCTGCAGGTGGCGGCAACGGTCTATGAAAAGCGCCTGCCGGGCTCGGTCGTGACCTGGGCCGATGAAGGCGGCATTGCCACCTTCCAGACCTATGCCATCCCCTTCTTTTACGACACCGCCGCGGTCGACGCGCTGACCCGGGTTACCGGCGACGCCTCGGCGATTTTTGCCTTCGATGCCGCAACCGGCACATTTACCGCCAAGACCAGCAGTTTCGTGCTGCCCGATGGCACGCGCGCCAAGGATTTCGTGCTCGATGCGGCCGCGCCCGAGGCCGTGGCCCTGGCGGCCAACCTGCCTTACACCGGCGAAATCAGCATGCAGGGGCAGCGCCTCAATGGCGAATTCCAGCCCATCACCAATCTCAGCGGGGAATTGCTCGGCGCCTTCTTTGTCGGTGGCGATGCCGGCGCCGCCGAGATCATTGCCCGCGCTTCGGCGCTCAATATGGTGATTATCGGGGCGGTGCTGCTGGCCGTGCTGGGCAGTGTGGCATTGCTGCTGTCGCGCTGGCTGACTAGGCCCATCCCGCGCCTGGCCGGCGCCATGGACGAGATTGCCGAAGGCCGGTTCGATACCGAAGTGCCCTTCACCGATCGCGGCAATGAAATCGGCGCCATGGCCAAGGCCGTGGAAGTGTTCCGCGACAATGGTCTACGGGTCAGCCAGATGACCGAGGCGGAAGCGGCGCGGATCATCGCCGACCAGGAAAACCGCCAGCAGATGATGGCCGAACTGCAGTCGGCCTTTGGCGAAGTGGTCGACGCGGCCGTGGCCGGCGATTTCAGCCGCCAGGTGGCGACCGAATTCCCCGATCCCGAACTCAATAGCCTGGCGTCTGGGGTCAACAACCTGGTCTCGACCTTCAATCGCGGCGTGTCGGAACTGGGTGAAGTGCTCGGCGCGATGGCCGATACCGATCTGACCAAGCGCATGCATGGCGATTATGAGGGCGCGTTCGCGACCATCAAGTCGGACATCAATGCAGTGGCAGATAAACTGACCGAAGTGGTTGGGCAATTGCGCCATACTTCGGGTGCGCTCAAGACCGCGACAGGCGAAATCCTGTCCGGCGCCAATGATCTCTCTGAACGCACGACCAAGCAGGCTGCGACCATCGAAGAGACGAGTGCTGCGATGGAGCAGCTTGCTTCCACGGTTCTCCAGAACGCACAACGCGCCAAGGATGCCAGTGCCAATGCGGCCGAAGTCACCCGCACTGCCGAGGAGGGCGGCAAGGTGATGGATGCAGCCAATCTTGCCATGGAACGGATCACCGAATCCTCGGCCAAGATTTCCAACATTATTGGCCTCATCGACGACATCGCCTTCCAGACCAATCTGCTGGCCCTGAACGCCTCGGTTGAAGCGGCTCGGGCTGGGGATGCCGGCAAGGGCTTTGCCGTGGTGGCGGTGGAAGTGCGCCGCCTGGCTCAGTCGGCAGCGTCGGCTTCGGCTGATGTGAAAACACTGATCGAGCAGAGTGCCGGCGAAGTCCGGGGCGGCAGCAAGCTGGTGGGCGATGCCGCTGGCAAGCTCAAGGCCATGCTCGACGCGGTGCGCGGCAATAATGATCTGCTCGACTCTATTGCTAAAGACAGCCGGGAACAGGCTTCGGCGATCGAAGAGGTCAATACCGCAGTCCGCACCATGGACGAAATGACCCAGCACAATGCGGCACTGGTCGAAGAGACCAATGCCGCGATCGAGCAGACCGAAGGTCAAGCCATCGAACTGGACCGCATCGTCGACGTATTCCGCATCGAGGCCAATGACGAAGCGGCCTGGCAACGCGACGAGGATGTGCGCGGCCTCCAAACGCGGCTCAAAAGCGCTGCAAGCGGGCATAAGACCCGTGGCAATACCGCGCTCGCCCGCGACTGGGAAGCCTTCTGAGAAACACTGCCCGGCCGGTAACAGCTCGCTAATCCATCTCGCGTAGATATACGCAGGGAGCGCGCCAGAAGACGCGCTGATTGGGGGATAGTCGGCATGAATAGCCGCATCGGCCGGTTTTTCGGCAATGTAAAAATGACCACCGCCATTGCGGCGCTGGTCCTGGTTTCGATCATCGGATCGGTTGGCGCGGTCACCGCTGCCATTTACTTCAACACCAATGCGACGCTGGCCCGGCAGAGCGAGGAAAACCAGGCGACCCATATGGGCGCCGCGGCGACAATCCTCGAGCGGCGCCTGGCCGGTTCGGTGCTGACCTGGGCCGATGACGGTTCGATCGGCAATTTCCAGAGCTGGGCCGTGCCGCCCTTCTACGATACTGAAATCATCGATTCGGTGGTGCGGGTCATCAAGCAGGATGCCAGCATCTATGTGCTCGACAATGAGAGCCAGAATCTGGTCGGCAAGACGACGAGCCTGACCCAGGCCGATGGCACGCGCGTGGCCGATCTGGTGCTGGGGCCCGATAGCCCTGCCTATGCCACGGTCATGGCGGGCGAGCGCTTTTTCGGCACGGTGCCGGTCAACGGCGTCGATTATTACGCCACCATCCAGCCGATCAAGAAGATGAGCGCGGCCGACAAGCTCAATGGCCCGGTGATGGGCGCGATCTTTGTCGGCACGCCCCTGGCACAGGTCAATGCCGCCATGAGTTCGGCGCTACAGCTGATTGCCATGGTGGGTGGCGCGGCCATTGTCGGCTTTGGCCTGCTGGGGCTGCTCGCCTCACGCCTGCTGACCCGGCCGCTGCCGGTGCTGGTCGGCGCCGCCGCAAAAATCGCCGAAGGCGAATATGACACGGAAGTGCCCTTTACCGGGCGCGGCAACGAAATCGGCGCCATGGCCAAGGCGGTCGATGTGTTCCGTGAAAATGGCCTGCGCATCAGCCAGATGACTGAGGCGGAAGCCGCGCGGATCATCGCCGACCAGGAAAACCGCCAGCAAATGATGGCCGAACTGCAATCGGCCTTTGGCGAAGTGGTCGACGCAGCCGTGGCCGGCGATTTCAGCCGCCAGGTGGCAACCGAATTCCCCGATCCCGAACTCAATAGCCTTGCGTCTGGGGTCAACAACCTCGTCTCGACCTTCAATCGCGGTGTGTCGGAGCTGGGCGAAGTGCTCGGCGCCATGGCTGATACCGATCTCACCAAGCGCATGAATGGGGATTATGAGGGCGCGTTCGCCACCATCAAGTCGGACATCAATGCCGTGGCCGACAAGCTGACGGAAGTCGTGGGCCAGCTTCGCCACACCTCGGGTGCTTTGAAGACCGCGACAGGCGAAATCCTGTCGGGCGCCAATGATCTCTCGGAACGCACGACCAAGCAGGCGGCGACGATCGAGGAAACGTCGGCTGCGATGGAGCAGCTCGCTTCCACTGTCTTGCAGAACGCCCAGCGGGCCAAGGATGCCAGTGCCAATGCAGCCGAAGTCACCCGCACCGCTGAAGAAGGTGGCAAGGTGATGGATGCAGCCAATCTCGCCATGGAGCGGATCACCGAATCCTCGGCCAAGATCTCCAACATTATCGGCCTGATCGACGACATCGCCTTCCAGACCAATCTTTTGGCGCTCAACGCCTCCGTCGAAGCGGCGCGGGCCGGGGATGCCGGCAAGGGCTTTGCCGTGGTCGCCGTCGAAGTCCGCCGCCTCGCCCAATCGGCGGCGTCGGCTTCGGCTGATGTGAAAACACTGATCGAGCAGAGTGCCGGCGAAGTCCGTGGCGGCAGCAAACTCGTGGGCGATGCCGCCGGCAAGCTCAAGGCCATGCTCGACGCCGTGCGCGGCAATAATGACCTTCTGGACTCCATCGCCAAGGACAGCCGGGAACAGGCATCAGCGATCGAAGAGGTCAATACGGCCGTCCGCACCATGGACGAGATGACCCAGCACAATGCGGCTTTGGTGGAACAAACCAATGCGGCGATCGAGCAGACCGAGGGCCAGGCGACCGAACTGGACCGCATCGTCGATGTGTTCCGCATCGAGGCCAATGACGAAGTGGCCTGGCAGCGGGACGACGATGTGCGTGGCCTCCAAACGCGGCTCAAAAGCGCTGCAAGCGGGCTCAAGACCCGCGGCAATACCGCGCTCGCCCGGGACTGGGAAGCCTTCTGACAAGCGCCGTTACCGGGTCGGACCGTGGAGGACGGACCGGCCCGGTAAGCGGGCGCTAATCCATATCGCGTATTTGTACTGAACTGGCGCGCCAGAAGGCGCGGGATGGGGGTGGTTCATGGTCAAAGGCATTGGCCGGTTCTTCGGCAATATCAAGCTCACCACGGGCATAGCGGGTCTGGTCATTTCGGCGGTGATCGTTTCGGTGGCGGCGGTCAGCCTTGCCATCTTCATCTCGCTCAGCGCCTCGGTGCGGAGCGATGCGATGGCGGGCCAGGTTAAGGCGCTAAAGACCGCCGCGACCATTCTCAAGGGCGGCATGTCCGACACCAATGTCACCTGGACCCCCGAGGGCGAGCTGGACGCGATCAGCACCTGGATGATGCCGGGCCAGTTCGGCAAGCACGAATTGGTGGATTCCATCGCCCGGGTCACCGGCGAGGCCGCGACGATCTTCAGCTGGGATGAAGCCAGCCAGGATTTCGTGCGCCAATCGACCACGATCATCGGCGCCGATGGCGAGCGCATTATCGGCACCCCGCTCGACAGGGCCGGCGCGGCCTATGCCGCCACGCTGGCGTCGACGCCCTATTTCGGCGAGGCGGTGGTGGTCGACAAGCCCTATTACACGGCCTATCAACCCATTCTCAATCGCAGCGGCAAGCCGATCGGCATCCTGTTCGTGGGCACCGACAAGGCAGCGGTGGAGGCGGTCATCTATGACATGCTCAAGCTTCTGCTGGGCGTGGGCGCCGCAATCTTGGTGCTGCTGGGGGCGGCAGGCTATGTGATGTCGCGCCTGATGATGGCGCCGGTGCCAAAACTGGCGCAGACCATGGAATTGATCGCCAGTGGCGACTATGAGGCGACAGTGCCCTTTACCGGGCGCGGCAATGAAGTGGGCGCCATGGCCAAGGCCGTGGAAGTGTTCCGCGAAAACGGGCTCAAGGTCAGCCAGATGACCGAGGAAGAGCGCGCCGCCTCGGTGCGCCGCCGGGTCGAGCGCACCGATATGATGGTGGCGCTGCAGGCCGCCTTTGGCGAAGTGGTGGATGCCGCCATTGCCGGGGATTTTTCCAAGCGCGTCCATGCCCAGTTTCCCGATGCCGAGCTCAATGCCCTGGCCGGCAGCGTCAATGCGCTGGTCGAAACGGTGGACCGCGGCCTCAGTGAAACCGGGGACGTGCTGGGCGCGCTGGCCGATACCGACCTCACCCGCCGCATGCGTGGCGATTATCAGGGCGCCTTTGCCAAGCTCAAGGGCGATACCAATGCGGTGACTGACAAGCTCACCGAAATCGTCGGCGGCGCCAAGGCGATTTCGGGCGCGCTCAAGACCGCGACGGGGGAAATCCTCTCGGGCGCCAATGACCTCTCCGAACGCACCACGCGCCAGGCCGCGACGATCGAGGAAACCTCGGCGGCCATGGAGCAATTGGCGGCAACGGTGGCCGAAAATGCCCGGCTGGCCGAAGATGCCAATGGCAAGGCGCAATTGGTCTCCAAAAGCGCCGCGCAAAGTGGCGTCACCATGGGCGAAGCCAATGCGGCCATGGAGCGGATCACCACCTCTTCGGGCAAGATTTCCAACATTATCGGCATGATCGACGACATTGCCTTCCAGACCAATCTTCTGGCCTTGAACGCATCGGTTGAAGCCGCACGGGCCGGGGATGCTGGCAAGGGCTTTGCCGTGGTGGCCGTGGAAGTGCGGCGGCTGGCGCAATCGGCCGCCTCGGCATCGTCCGACGTCAAGGCGCTGATCGAACAATCAGCATCCGAGGTCAAGGGCGGCAGTAAGCTCGTCTCCAATGCCGCCGAGCAATTGGCGGGCATGCTGGCGGCGGTCGACCAGAACACGGCCATCATGCAAGCGATCGCCAAGGCCAGCCGCGAACAGGCAGCGGCAATCGGGGAAGTCAGCACTTCGGTGCGGGCGCTCGATGAAATGACCCAGCACAATGCGGCGCTGGTCGAAGAGATCAATGCCGCCATCGAGCAGAGCGAAGCCCAGGCAGCCCAGCTCGATGCAGTGGTCGATGTGTTCACGCTCGAAGAGAGCGGAGCCAAGGCTGCCGCGCCGGCCGTTCGTCCCGCCGCGCCACAGCGGGGTGCGGTCGACAAGCTGCAGGCCGCGGCGCGCTCCTATCTCAGCCAGGGCAACGCCGCCATCGCCAAGGACTGGAGCGAGTTCTAGGGCAACCGGCCTCTCAGTCGTCACCCTCCCCCTTGCGGGGAGGGATCAAGGGAGGGGGATGAGAGCCCAAATATAGGGGCTCACGCACCCCCTCCCAACCTCCCCCGTCAAGGGGGAGGTGCTGGGCCGGTGGACGCCGCGATATCGCGTGCCCCCTCAGCGTTTCCTTAACCAGTGTGGCAATAGTCTGGCATTGCGTCATGGCCGCGGAGAGGAGCTGCGGGCATGCCTTGGTGCAAGGCATATTTGCCACAACTCCGCGGGGCGTCTCGATGAGCCGACTGAAACTGGCGTTCAAACTGCCCGCCATGGTGGTGGCCATTGCCCTGGTCACCGGGGCCAGCCTGGCGCTGGCGGCCTATTTTGCCAGCAATTCCATCGTCACGAGCCAAGCCGAACAGCGGCTCAGTGCGGTGGCGAGCAATGCCAAGACCTCGCTCGAAGCCTATCTCACCGATGTGGGCGAAGACCTGACGGTCTTTGCCGGGCGTTCGGAAATCGCCGCCTCGATCGATGCCTTTTCGGGCGCCATGCGCTCGCTCAAGGGGCAGGGCGATCCGACGGCGCTGTTGCAGGGCGCCTATATCACCGACAATCCCAACGCCGCCGATGCGCGGTCGCTGCTCGATACCTCGGGCAAGCTGCCGGTCTATGACCTGCATCACCGCGGGCTCAATGCCGATTTTCGCGACCTGCTGACCAAGCGCGGCTATTATGACATCCTGCTGTTCGATACCGATTTCAACGCCGTCTATTCGGTCGCCAAGGAAGTGGATTTCGCCACCAATTTCAAGGAAGGCGGCGGACCATGGGCAGCAACCGACCTCGGCAAGGTGGTGCGCGCGGCCATGGCGGGGGAGGCCGGACAGGTCTTCCTTTCCGACTTTGCGCCTTATGAACCGAGCGGCGGGATTCCGGCCAGCTTCATCGCCGCGCCGGTGATCGATCAGGGCTTTTTGATCGGCGTCATCGTCTTCCAAGTGCCCAGCCAGCGCATCGCGGCCGTGCTCGACCGCACGCAGGGCTTGGGGCAGAGCGGGGAAATCTATCTCGTCGGCCAGGATAGCCTGGCGCGGAATGACTCCCCGATAACGCCCGACAATGACGTGCTGAGCCAACCGATCGACGGCGCTGTGGTGACCAATGGTCTGGCCGGTGCGGCGGGCTTGGGGCCGATCACCCGCGCTGATGGCTCGGCCTATGTGGCGGCCGTGCAGCCGCTCAGCTTTGGCGGGGTCGAGTGGGCCGTGGCGGCGCTTGAAAGTCAGGCCGATATTTCCGCGCCCTCCGATGGGCTGCGCAATGCCATGCTGGTCATCGGGCTGGCCCTGCTGGCGCTGGCCGGCGTGGTGAGCGTGCTGATCGCGCGCACCATTACCAAGCCGGTCTCGCGGCTGACCGCGGTCATGCAGGATATGGCGGCGGACAATCTCGATATTGCCGTGCCGGGCCTCGAGCGGGGCGATGAATTGGGCGCCATGGCGCAGGCCGTTGACGTATTCCGCGCCAATGGCCTCAAGATGCGCGAATTGCGCGCGCTCGAGGATGGCTCCAACCAGGAGCGTGCGGCCCATGCCGCCATGATGGCGCGGTTGCAGCAGGGTATCGCCGCGGTGGTTGGGTCGGCGCTGGATGGCGATTTCTCCCAGCGCGTCCCCGCAGATTTCTCCGACGACAAGCTCAATGGCCTCGCCGCCAGCGTCAATGCCATGTTGGCCAGTGTCGAGCATGGCATTGGCGAGACCGGAATCGTGCTGTCGGCCCTGGCCCAGGCCGATCTGACCCTGCGCATGAAGGGCGATTACAAGGGCGCCTTTGCGCGCCTGCAGGCCGATACCAATGGGGTGGCCGACAAACTGACCGAGATCGTGACGCAATTGCGCGGCACGTCCCGCGCACTCAAGACCGCGACGGGCGAAATCCTCTCGGGCGCCAATGACCTTTCCGAACGCACCACGCGCCAGGCGGCGACGATCGAGGAAACTTCGGCGGCCATGGAGCAGCTCAGCCAGACCGTGGTTGCCAATGCGCAGGACGCGGAAGCCGCCAGTGCCAAGGCCAAAAGCGTGTCGCTTGCTGCCGAGCAAAGTGGCGTCGTGATGCAGAACGCGACCGCGGCCATGGAGCGGATCACCACGTCCTCGGGCAAGATTTCCAACATTATCGGGCTGATCGACGATATCGCCTTCCAAACCAATCTTCTGGCCCTCAACGCCTCGGTGGAAGCGGCGCGAGCCGGCGACGCCGGCAAAGGCTTTGCCGTGGTCGCCGTCGAAGTGCGGCGGCTGGCGCAATCGGCGGCTTCGGCTTCTTCGGACGTCAAGGCGCTGGTCGAGCAATCGGCGGGCGAGGTCAGGGGCGGGGCAAAGCTGGTGGCCGACGCCGCCGAGCGGCTGGTTGCCGTGCATGAAGGTATCAGCGCCAATACGGCTCTGCTCGAAGGCATTGCCCGCGCCAGCCGCGAACAGGCCGGCGCCATCGACGAGGTCAATACGGCCATCCGCCAGATGGACGAAATGACCCAGCACAATGCCGCTTTGGTGGAAGAGACCAATGCCGCCATCGAGCAGACCGAGGTACAGGCCAGCGATCTCGACCGGATCGTCGATATTTTCGCCATCGGGCAGAGCGCGGCGCCCGTCGCGGCACCGTCCGCCGAGGACGTCCGCGGCCTGCGCGAAAGAGTAGGCGCCTTTGCCGCCAAATTCCGGACGCGCGGGAATGCGGCCATCGACAAGGATTGGTCGGAGTTTTAGGGGCGGTCGGCGCCCCGAAAATCTCCACAGTTACCGTGCTCCACCTCCCCCGCGTCGGGGCAGGTGGGCGTGGGTGTTGAGAGCCCCGATCTAATCCCCTCCCCCTTGAGGGGAGGGTTAGGGTGGGGGTGTCGTGGTCTCCACGAATTCTATGCTGGTGGATAGTCCGACACCCCCACCCTTGATCCCTCCCCTCAAGGGGGAGGGAGACGAAAGAACCGTGAGCTATCAGCCTGCGCCTCCCTCCCCATGATGGGGAGGGATCAAGGGTGGGGTGATGGGAAGCCACAAAAGCATGGGGTATGCGTCCCCCAAACACCCCACCATACGTCGACTTGCCAAGCTCTGCCGAAAGCCGCCGTTAACCAATTGGGCGCACGATGGCGTGATCAAGTCTCTGGTGTGACTGATAAATTTTAGCCATCTCAAGGGTGCGAGAGACGCAATGCGTCCTGGTGAGCCACGTCGAGAAAGCCAACCTGTCCAATTGCTGCCGGCTGCGGTCGTGGCTTTGTTCACCCTCATCATTGCGATTGCCGCCGTTCATACGCCGCCCGAGGAAGGTGAGATGGGCGTGGTCTTTGCGCCCTGGACCAGCCAAAGCGAGGCTATGGGGGCCGTAGTGGCGGCTGGGGGGCGGATTGTCGACAGCAGCCGGCTCGGCAATGTCGTGGTCGCCTATGGGCTCGATGAGGGATTTGACGAAAGGGTGCGGGAGCGCGGTGCGTGGTTCACCATGGCCGCCATTGGTCTTTGCGCAGGCATGGGGAGCCTAAGCTGATGACGCAGAAGATGAATCTGGAGCAGTTCCGCCTGCAGGCGGCGATCGGGCTGGGCGCGATGAGCGCGGTGCTGGCGGCGGCGGCCGTCACCATCGATATCACCCGCTGGGGCGGGTTGGGACTGGGCAGCGCCCTGGCGCTGGCCACGCTGGCGGCGCTGGCCATGGGGCTCGTGCAGTTTCGCCGCCAGCCGGCCTTTCGCTATCTCGCCGTTTCGGTGCTGATGGCGCAGGTCATGGCGGTGCTGATCACCATGCGCGAGCATCCCCAGCAGATCGACGTGCATATGGCCTTTTTCGCCGCGCTCGCCATGTGCGCGCTGCTCTATGACATCAAGGCCATTCTGGTCGGAGCCGCGCTGGTGGCGGTGCACCATCTGGGGCTGGGCCTGTTCTGGAGCGAGATGGTGTTTTACGGCGGCGGTGGGCTGGGCCGGGTCGTGCTGCATGCGGTGATCCTGGTCGCCGAGGCGCTGGCGCTGGTCTGGATGACGCGCAATACCGAAATCCTGCTGCAAGTGGCCAATCTCAAATCCGATGAAGCCGAGGCGGAGGCCGAAATTGCTCATCGCCATGCCCAGACGGTCAAGGAGAGCCTCGAGGCCAGCCAGACCCGCGCCGCCCTGATGCAGAGCCTGCAATCGGGCTTTGGCGACGTGGTCGAAGCGGCAGTGGATGGCGATTTCAGCCATCGGGTTACCGCCGATTTCCCCGATGAAGACCTCAACCGGCTGGCCAATTCGGTCAATCTGCTATTGGGCACGGTGGAGCGCGGCATTGCCGAAACCGGCGGCGTGCTGACCGCGCTGGCCGCCACCGACCTGACGCAGCGCATGGAAGGCGATTATCGCGGCGCCTTCGCCAAGCTCAAGAGCGACACCAATAGCGTTGTCGATACGCTCTCGGGGCTGGTCACCCGGCTGCAGGACACATCGGGTTCGCTCAAGACCGCGACCGGGGAAATCCTCTCGGGCGCCAATGACCTTTCCGAGCGCACCACCAAGCAGGCGGCGACGATCGAGGAAACCGCCGCTTCGATCGAGCAATTGTCCAATGCCGTGCTCGACAATGCCAGGCGCGCCGAAACCGCCAGCAGCAAGGCGCTGGCGGTTTCCACTACCGCGACCGAGGGTGGGGACGTCATGAACCGGGCCAATGCGGCCATGGCCGCCATCGAAGCCAGTTCGGCCAAGATTTCCAATATTATCGGGCTGATCGACGACATCGCCTTCCAGACCAATCTTTTGGCCCTCAATGCCTCGGTGGAAGCGGCGCGGGCGGGTGATGCGGGCAAGGGCTTTGCCGTGGTTGCCGTCGAAGTGCGGCGGCTGGCGCAATCGGCGGCAGGGGCCTCGGCCGAGGTCAAGCAATTGATCGAAGCCAGCGCCGATGAAGTGCGCGGTGGTTCCAGACTCGTCGCCCAGGCGGCCGAAAAGCTGCTCGATATCCTGGCGCGGGCGCAGGAAAGCTCGAGCCTGATCGATTCCATCGCCCAGGCCAACAAGCAGCAATCCTCGGCGCTGCAGGAGGTGACCGCCGCCGTGCGGCAGATGGACGAGATGACCCAGCACAATGCCGCGCTGGTGGAAGAGACCAATGCGGCGATCGAACAGACCGAGGCGCAGGCGGCCGAGCTCGACCATATTGTCGAAGTCTTCCGCACCGGCGCGCCGGCCCCCGTCCAGGCAACACCGCCGCGGCCGGCGCTGCGCACGGTGGGCAATATTGCCGTCGCACCGGAATGGAACGAGTTTTAGCGTTCTTTACCAGCAATTTACCACGTTGACCCCAGGCTCGCGGCGGATTGATCCAGATCACGCCGCGCGCCGCGGGGATCGGCTCAATATTGTCTGCCTTCCCGAGAATCGAGCTGTTCATGCCTGCCATTTCATCCCAAGACGCTTTGCAATCCCGGCTCGATTTCATCGGCCTCGATGAGGCGGCGCGGCAGCGCCTGTCGAGTGTCCAGCACCATATCGATACCCATTTGCCGCTGGCGCTGGACAAGTTCTACGCCAAAATCGCCCAGGTCCCCGCCGTTGCAAAATTCTTCGATGGCAAGGCGCAGATGGATCGGGCGCAATCCAAGCAGGCGGGCCATTGGAAGACCATTGCCGCCGGCCAGTTCGACGACGCCTATTACGAGGCCAGCACCCGCGTGGGTCTGGTCCATGCCCGGATCGGGCTCGAGCCGCGCTGGCATATCGGGGGCTATGGCGTCATCGTCGAAACGCTGGTGCGCGGGCTGATCCATGATGTGATGGCCGAGGCGCTGGCGCCCAGGCCAGCCCGCTTCGGCAAGAAGACGCCGTCGCCCGACGAGATCCTGGCCGAGGCCGATGCCATGGCCGGGGCCTTGGCCGATGTGCTCAAATCCATGCTGCTCGATATCGATATCGGCGTCTCCGCCTATTTCGAGAACCTCACTGCCGCGGCCAAGGCGGCCGATGAAGCGGCCAAGGCCAGGATCAACCGCGCGGTGTCGCTGACCGGGGAAGTGCTGCGCGACATGGCCGAGGGCGATCTCACCAGCCGCATCACCGCCGATTTCGAGCCCGAATTCGCCCAGATCAAGCACGATACCAATGCGGTGGCCGAGCGGCTGACCGGGATTGTCAGCCAGTTGCAGCAGACCTCGCGCTCGCTCAAGACCGCGACCGGGGAAATCCTCTCGGGCGCCAATGATCTCTCCGATCGCACCACCAAGCAGGCGGCGACCATCGAGCAGACCGCCGCCGCCGTCGAGCAGCTTTCGACGGCCGTGGTGGACAATGCGAAACGGGCGGCAACGGCCAGCGACAAGGCGCAGGCCCTGGCCGCCAGCGCCAAGGGCGGCGGCGCGGTGATGGTGGAGGCCAATAGCGCCATGGCAGCCATCGAGACCTCCTCGGACAAAATCGCCAAGATTACCGGCATGATCGACGACATCGCCTTCCAGACCAATCTCCTGGCCCTCAACGCCTCGGTGGAAGCCGCCCGGGCTGGCGACGCCGGCAAGGGCTTTGCCGTGGTTGCCGTGGAAGTGCGGCGGCTGGCGCAATCGGCGGCGGGGGCATCGGCCGAGATCAAGACGCTGATCGAGGCCAGTGCCGGGGAGGTGCGCAATGGCGCGCGGCTGGTGGGCCAGGCGGCCGAAACGCTGCTCGATATCCTGGCCGGGGCGCAGGAAAGCGCGGTGCTGATCGATACCATCGCCCAGGCCAATAAGGAGCAATCGGCGGCGCTCGACGAAGTCACCGTCGCGGTGCGGCAGATGGACGAGATGACCCAGCACAATGCGGCCTTGGTGGAACAAACCAATGCCGCCATCGAACAGACCGAGGGGCAGGCCGGGGAGCTCGACCATATCGTCGATGTGTTCCGGATCGAGGCAAGACCTCTTCCCACGGCAATGCGGCCGCGTCTGGTATCCTGACAAAGGCTGTCAGCAGCGGGGGTCTATGGCTCGGGGCCCAGGCATTCCGGAGCATGACCCATGAGCCTTGCAGCCCATTCCCGCCCGAGCGCGGCATTGCCGTCCGGTGCGCCGGCCCAGGCCGAGCTCGACGACTTGCTGGCGCCTTTGCCCGAGGCGAGCGCCGCGCTGGCGCGGCGGCTGGTGGCGCTGGTCGCGGCCCATCCGGGGCTCTCCGGCGAGGTCAAGACCGGCTGGAAATCGATCAATTTCCGCCATGGCAAATCCGGCCATGTCTGCGCGGTCTTTCCCCATCCCGACCGGGTCTCGCTCTATTTCGAACAGGGGCGGCTGCTCGATAATGGTCATGGGCTGTTTCAGGGCGAGGGGCTCAAGAAGGGCCGCTTCATCCGCATGCTGCCGGGCGCGGAAATTCCCATCGACGTCATCGGCATTCTGATCAGCGAAGCCATTGCCCTGCTCGATTGAGCATGCTTGAAAGCTCCCATGCTTGTAGGAGTTTAAGCGATGGCGCGGATTGGCCTGGTGGCACATGACGACAAGAAGGACGAATTGTGCGCCTGGGCCGTGCAGCATAAGCGCAAGCTGAGCGAGCACGAACTCTGGGGCACCGGCACCACGGGCGGCAGGGTGATGGCGGCTACGGGCCTCTCGGTCTCGCTGCTCAAAAGCGGGCCATTGGGCGGGGACCAGCAATTGGGCGCCATGATCTGCGAAGGCCGGCTCGACGTGCTGATTTTCTTCATCGATCCGCTGTCGGCCCAGCCTCATGACGTGGATGTGAAGGCGCTGACGCGGCTGGCGACGCTCTATGATGTGCTGCTCGCCAACAACAAACCCACAGCCGATGCGGTGCTCGCCGCTGTTTGACCATCCGGTCAAGGTTGACCGCCTGCCCCCGTTATGAGCAGATGCGCCAAAATAGCCCGGAAAATAACCGGGCAGGCATAGCTCAGGAAACGGAACGGGTTTGGGTGTCTGATGTAGTCATTGACGTTCGCAACGTCAGCAAGCGCTTTGGCGGTCTCACCGCCGTCAACAATTGTTCGCTCTCGGTTCGGCGCGGCTCGGTCACAGGTTTGATCGGGCCCAATGGCGCGGGCAAATCCACTTTGTTCAACATCGTGGCGGGCAATATCGTGCCCGATAGCGGACAGGTGATCTTCGACGGACAGGATGTGACGGGGCTAAAACCCCACCAATTGTTCCGCACCGGCATGTTGCGCACCTTCCAGATCGCGCATGAATTCTCCAACATGACGGCGCTGGAAAACCTCATGATGGTGCCGGGCGACCAGCCGGGCGAATATCTGGCCAATGCCTGGTTCCGGCCGGGCCTGGCCCGTTCGCGCGAGACCGAAGTGCGCAAGAAGGCGCTCGACGTCATCGATTTTCTGAAACTCGGCCATGTGCGCAACGAGCTGGCTGGCAATCTGTCCGGTGGGCAGAAAAAGCTGCTCGAGCTGGGCCGCACCATGATGGTGGACGCCAAGGTCGTGCTGCTCGACGAGGTGGCGGCCGGCGTCAACAAGACCCTGCTCAATGACCTTGCCGCCAATATCGAGCGGATGAACAAGGAATTGGGTTATACCTTCTTTGTCATCGAGCACGACATGGACCTGATCGGACGCCTCTGCGATCCCGTGATCGTCATGGCCGCCGGCGAGAAGATCGCCGAGGGCCCGATGGCTGAAATCCGCGCCAATCCCCAGATCGTCGAAGCCTATTTCGGCACCCCCGTAGAGGTGGCGTAATGGCGCTCATCGAACTCAAGCATGTCGTGGGCGGCTATGGCGGCGCGCCTATTCTCAATGGCGTCAATATCGCCATCGAGCCGCATGATATCGGGGTCATTGTCGGCCCCAATGGGGCGGGCAAATCGACCACGCTCAAGGCCATTTTCGGGCTGCTGAAAGTGACCGGCGGCACGATCGAATTCGGCGGCGAGGATGTCGCCAATTCGCTGCCCGACAGGCTGGTGCCCAAAGGCCTGAGCTTCGTGCCGCAGGAAAAGAACGTCTTCACCTCGATGAGTGTCGAGGAAAACCTCGAAATGGGTGCCTTTACCCGCAAGGACGATTTCCGCTCCACCATGCAATGGGTCTACGAGATGTTCCCGGTGCTGGCGGAAAAGCGCCGCCAGCCGGCCGGTGAACTCTCGGGCGGGCAGCGCCAGATGGTGGCCATGGGCCGCGCGCTGATGAGCAAGCCCAAATTGCTGATGCTGGACGAGCCCTCGGCGGGCCTCTCGCCGCGCTATGTCATCGAGATTTTCGAGACCATTGTGCGCGTCAACAAGGAAGGCGTGGGCATTCTGATGGTCGAGCAAAACGCTCGCCAGGCCCTGGCCTTTGCCTCCAAGGGCTTTGTTTTGGCCAGTGGGCAGAACCGCTTCACCGGCACTGGCCCCGAACTCATCGCCGACCCCGAAGTCGCCAAGAGCTTTTTGGGGGGCTGAGGGATGGAGCAACAGACTAGTTTTTACGCGCGGTGCGGCACCCTCCCCCTTGCGGGGAGGGTTGGGGAGGGGGGCGGTTGGCCCGGAACATCGGGGCTCATGCACCCCCTCCCAACCTCCCCCGTCGAGGGGGAGGTGCTGCATCGAGCGCGCGGCACGACCGGCGCTCTTGTTCAAGCCCTTGCGATTGGCGGACACACCGCATGACCGAACTCATTTTCTTCATCAACCAGGTCGTCATTGCCGGCGCGGTGCTGGGCTGCATTTATGCGCTGGGCGCCGTGGGCATCACGCTGGTCTTCGGCATTTTGCGCTTTGCTCATTTTGCCCATTCCGAGCTCATGACCTCGGGCGCCTTTTTCGCCTTCCTGCTGGCCGGCGCCTTTGCCGCCTGGGGCATTGTCACGCCCATTCCCATGGGCTTTGT
The DNA here is from genome assembly GCA_035565135.1 of Devosia sp. Taxonomy (GTDB): domain Bacteria; phylum Pseudomonadota; class Alphaproteobacteria; order Rhizobiales; family Devosiaceae; genus Devosia. The sequence goes on along the minus strand of DATMSY010000141.1, from coordinate 20,976 downwards.
GGTGCTGCCCATCGCCATGGTGATCTCGGCGATTTTCGCGCTGGGGATCGACAAGGGCTTTTACGCACCGCTACGCAAGCGGGGCGCGAAGCCGGTAACGCTGCTCATCGCCTCGATCGGCGTCACGCTGATGATCCAGGGTCTGATCCGCCTCTTCTTCGGAGCCGGTTCCTATTCCTTTTTCGAGCACGAAACCAAGGACGTGTTCCGCGTCGACCTGAGCTTTTTGGGCTCGACCCGGCCACTGGTGATCACCGAGCCGCAATTGCTGATGATCATCGTCACGGCGCTCTCCGTGATTGCGCTCCATCTCTTCCTCACCCGCTCGCGGCTGGGCAAGGCGATGCGCGCCATGGCTGACAATGCCGATCTCGCGCAGGTCTCGGGCATCAATACCGCGCTGGTGGTTCGCGTCACCTGGATCATTGCCGGGGCGCTGGGCTGCATGGCCGGCACTATGCTGGCGCTGGATGTGACGCTGAAGCCCGATCTGGCCTTCAACATCATCATCCCCATCTTTGCCGCCGCTATCGTCGGCGGGCTGGGCCAGGCCTATGGCGCCATTGCGGGTGGCTTGCTGATCGGCTTTGCCGAATCCCTCGCCGTCTTCAACTGGACCATGGTGCTGCGCCCGCTCAACGCCATCCTGCCGGACTGGATGCAGTTGCCGGCGACGCTGGCTTTGGTGCCCACCGAATATAAGCTCACCGTGGCCTTCGTCATCCTGGTGGTGACGTTGCTGGTGCGGCCTACGGGTATCTTTAAGGGAGCCTCGTCATGATCCAGCGTTCCCTGACGCTCTTTGCCGGGCTGTTCGTTTTGATCCTGGTGATCGGCTGGCTCATGGGCCTGCCCTTTACCTCCTCGCGCCTCGTCGAAGCGGCGGCCTATAGCCTGATCGCGCTGGGCCTCAATATCCAATGGGGTTATGGCGGGCTGTTCAATTTCGGCATTATGGGCTTTCTGATGCTGGGCGGCTTTGCCGTCACCTTCATGTCCTATCCGGTCAATCCCACCTTCTGGGGTTCGGATGGCCCCTGGATGCTCGGGCGGGCATTGCTGGCCTTTGCCGCCGGGGCGCTCCTGGTGATCGCGGCACGCAAGAGCGACCGCATTGGTCTTAAGGGCGGCTGGAAGACAGCCGTCACCGTGCTGGCCTGGTTTGTGGCCTATTGCCTTTATCGCAGCCAGCTCGATCCGGCCGCGGCCTATATCGAATCGGCGGCTGGCGGCGGCTGGGTCGGCGGGCTTGGCGCCCATCCGGTGCTGGGCTGGCTGTTCGGTGGCGTCTTGGCGGCGGTCATTGCCTTTATCGTCGGCAAGATCGCCCTGGGGCTGCGCACCGACTATCTGGCCATTGCCACGATCGGCATTTCCGAAATCATCCGCGCGCTGATCAAGAATATGGATTGGCTGACCCGCGGCACACTGACCGTCTCGCCCATTCCCTGGCCGACGCCCCTGCCGCAGGACTATCAGGCGACCGGGTCCGACCAGGTCACCTCGCTCCTCCTCGCCCGTGGCGGCTTCCTGCTGCTGGCGCTGGCCGTGCTGGGGATCGCGCTCTGGCTGATCAGCCGGGCCTATTCGGGCCCCTGGGGCCGCATGATGCGCGCCATCCGCGACAATCACATCGCCTCGGCCTCCATGGGCAAGAATGTCACCGCGCGCCAGCTCGAAATCTTCGTATTCGGCTCGGTGCTGATGGGCATTGGCGGGGCCATGCTGGTCAGCTTCACCCAGATTTTCGATCCCAGCAGCTATCAGCCGATCAACCACACCTTCCTGATCTGGGTGATGATTATTGTCGGCGGCGCCGGTAATAATTGGGGCGCGGTGTTCGGCGCGGTGCTGATCTGGCTGGTCTGGATCATTTCCGAGCCGCTCTCCAAGGTGGTGTTCGATTTCGTCAGTATGTGGTCGAGCAATTTCGGCTGGGGCGCCATCCCCGATATCGAAGCCCGCTCGGCCCAGATGCGCGTCTTCGTGCTGGGCCTGGTCATCACCATCGCCCTGCGGTTCGCGCCCCGGGGCCTGATCCCGGAAGTGGTGAAGCGGGAAGGGTAGCCCTCCTCGCGCCGTATTGCAGCCAAGCCTTGTGTGATCCCCGCGAAAGCGGGGATTTCCGTTTCTGGGTATTGCGCGAGATGGTGCCCCATCCGCGATGTCATCCCGGCGCAGGCCGGGATCCATGCTGAAGGCTCACCGCACCAACTGAGTTCACAGCATGGATTCCGGCCTCCGCCGGAATGATCCGGTGGTTGAGGTAGACAGCAGTGACCAACAATGTCCAATATTGCACTTTGTCTAAAACTGGACTATATCTCCGAAAATAGACCCGGAGAATGTCCATGGCCCGCATTGCTCATCTTGCTCAACACCAGCCCGTCGCGCCGGGGCCGGACCGGCTGGATAATGCGCGCTTCCTGCCGCAGAATCGGCGGCGGTTGAGCGGGCCGGGGCTGCGCAGCTTCCTCGCCATTGCCGATCTCTGGGGCCTTAACGAAGAGCAGCGCCGGTTGGTGCTGGGCTATCCTGCCCGGTCGACCTATCACCATTGGATGCGCCAGGCCCGGGCGCAGGAAAGCCTCATGCTCGATGCCGATGTGCTGATGCGGATATCGGCCATGTTGGGTATTCACCAGGCGCTGAGCGTGCTGTTCGCCAGCCAGGCCGACGCGCTGGCTTGGCTGCGCGGCCCCCATGATGCGCCGGTTTTCGGCGGCCAGCCGCCGCTCGCCCTGGTCACCAATGGGTCGCAGGATGGGCTGCTACTGGTCCGCCGCTTCCTCGATGCGGCGCGGGGCGGGCTCTATATGGCGCCCAATGCGGCCGATGCCGGCTTTTCGCCCTTGGGCGACGAATCCATCGTCTGGCAATGAGCGCCCAACGCGTCGCGGCGCCCCGGCCGTGCTATCGCCTCATCCCCAGCCAATTCCCGCCCATCGGCCTTTTCGATACGGTCACGACTCCCGCCGACCTCGAAGCGGTGATGGAGCTGGCCGGCTGGACCAATGACCGGCTGGTGAGCGAACGCCTGCGCCGCCTGCCCGAGGGCGAATGGGTGTTCGGGCGACCTAATTCGAGCATCGTCATGGCCGCATTCCTCCACGCCCCACCCAGCGGCACGCGTTTCGCCGGCCCGGATCTGGGCGCCTGGTATGCCGCGGCCGCCATCAATACAGCCGTTGCCGAAGTCGCCCATCACCTGCGCCGCGAATTGGTGGCTCGCCAGATCCCGGCCATGACCCGCACCTATCGCGCCTATCACTGCCGCCTCGAAGGCGATTATCTCGACCTCACCGGTCAACAGAGGACCCGGCCCGAGCTCTATGACGGCACCAATTATGCCGCGAGCCAGGCCTTTGGCGAAGCCGAACGCGCCAGCGGCGGCGACGGCCTGCTCTACGATAGCCTGCGCCATCTTGGAGGCACCAATATTGTCGCCTACCGCCCCTCCAAAGTGCTCGACGTGATGCAGGGCGAGCATCTCGACGTCAGCGTCAGGGCGGATACAGCAGGGGTCGAGGTGCGGCGGCTGACGCCCCAGTAGACCTCATCCTGAGCTTGTCGAAGGACGAGGTCGTGGCAACAAGCCTCCACTCGCTCGACCTCGTGGTTCGACAGGCTCACCATGAGGTCTTGGAGTGTTCCGCACGGGTTGCCCGCACGAAAAAAGCCCGGGATCGCTCCCGGGCTTTCGTTGTTCTGCAATCGGCAAAATTACTGGATTTCGCCCTTTTCGACGAACTTGCCGCCTTCGACGGCCAGTTCGACGATGATGCCGTCCACGTCGCCATTCTCGTCGAAGTCGAGCGCGCCGCCGGCGCCGTCATAGTCGATATCGGTGCCGGCCTTGATCAGTTCGACAGCTTTGCTCCATTCGCCGGGCAGGATTTTTTCGCCGGGAGCGGAAGCGACATCGCGCAAAGCGGCCGAGAGGCCCTCGCGGCTGGCCGAGCCATTCTTTTCGATGGCAAGGGCGAGCAGGAACGCTGCGTCATAGGCCTGGGGGGCATAGGTCGCATTGGCCTGCAGGCCGGCATCGGTCGCCAGCTTTTCATAGGTGGTGGTGGCTTCGCCCGCCGGAGCGCCGGCGCGGGTGGCGATCAGGCCTTCCACGGCCGAGGCGTCGATACCGGTCAGCAGGTCATCGCCGACCATGCCGTCGCCGCCGACATAGGTGGTGAAATTGCCCGATTCCACGGCCTGGCGCAGCACGGTGTTACCCGAGGCATTGGCATAGGCGAGGATAACGAGGTTCTGCGAAGCGACCAGATTGCCCAGCTCGGCGCGGTAATCGGCCTTGCCTTCTTCATGGGCGAGATTGGCCGCAACGGTGCCGCCGCCTTCGGTGAAGGCAGCCGAGAGCGCATCGGCAAAGCCCTTGCCATAGTCATTGTTGACATAGGTGATGGCAATGTCCTTGACGCCCTTACCCAGCAGGAGGCTCGCCATCTTGACGCCCTGGAGGGCATCGGACGGGGTGGTGCGGAACACCAGGTCATTGTCGTCCAGCGTGGTCAAAGCCGGGGCCGAGGAGGCCGGCGAGACGAAGACCACATTGCCCGACTTGCCCGAGCCATTGAAGGCGCCGATGGTTTCGCCGGTGCAGAGCGCGCCGACCACGGCGGTGACGTTATCGGTATTGATGACCTTGTCGGCGGCAGCGGCGGCGGTGGTGGCGTCGCAGGCGCCGTCGGCCGAGATCAGCTTGAGTTCGCCGCCCAGAATGCCGCCCTGTTCGTTGATCTGTTTCACCACCAGCTCGGCGCCGGCGAAAATCGGGGGGGTCAGCGATTCAATGGGGCCGGTAAAGCCGCCGATGAAGCCCAGCGTGGCTCCGGTGTCCTGGGCGATGGCAGGGGCAGCGACCATCAGGGTCGAGGCCGCGGCTGCCAGGGTCAGGGTCTTGGTCAGAATGTTCATAATGTCCCTCTCTGTGGTCGTCCCGCTGGTGCGGCCCTTGCACGGCGCCAGTCTTTGCACGCGGAACAACATGCTCACCGGGGGCGCAACCCGCGCCCCGCGAAGCCAGGACTGTTGCATAAAGGAAATTGGGAGTCACCTTGTATTGATTGGCAAAACCGGCTCTCGTGACTGTTGCTTAACAGGCCCGGGCTTTAGATAGAATGCGGACCTTGGCGCGGGGTGGGAGCGGCATGACTTTACCTCTTTTTGGCAAGGCGCTGCTGGCCCTGGCGCTGCTGGGACCCGTCACCATGCCCGCTCTGGCGCAGGTGAGCGTGCTCGATCAGGCGCAGGACAATGCGGCCGGGGCCGCCCCGCCGCCGCCACCGGTCTGCGGCACCCAGAGCCTGGCCATTGCCCGCATGAGCTGGCCTTCGGCGGCGCTGCTGGCGGAAATTCATGCCCGGCTGCTGAGCGCGCATTTCGGCTGCCAGATAAAGGTCATTCCCGGCGACCTGGCGGCGACGGCCTCCTCCATGGGTTCGACCGGCCAGCCTGCCGTGGCGCCCGAAATGTGGATCAACCGTATTGCCGAAGTATGGAACCCGGCCATCGAGGCGCAAATGGTACGGCCGGCCGGGCCGACCTATGCCGAGGCCAATTTCGAGGGCTGGTTCATTCCCGATTATGTGGCTGGCGCCCATCCCGAATTGACCGGCGCGGCCGGGCTCGCCGCGGCCCTGCCCACGCTCAATGGCGGGGGCAGGGTGCGGTTCGTCTCCTGCCCGGCCGATTGGGCTTGCGCGCTGATCAATCGCAATCTGGTGCGGGCCTATGGGCTGGGCAATTTGGTCGAGCTGATCGAGCCGGCCAATCGGTTTGAAATGGATAGGCTGATCGGGGAAGCGGTCAGCCGGCAGGAAGCCATCGTCTTTTATTATTGGCAGCCCAATGCGGTCCTCGCGCAATTCGGCTTCCGTCCGCTCGATATGGGAGCCTATGACGAGGCCAGGGCCAAGTGTCTCGCGAGCCTTTCCTGTCCCAGCCCCGCCCCCTCCGCCTTTGCGCCGGAAACCGTGGTGACGGCGCTGGCCGAATGGGTCTTTACCGATATTCCCGCCATTGCCGGCTATTTCCAGCGCAGTTCGCTGCCGCTGGCCGAGATGAATGGGCTGCTGGCCCAGCTCAATACGCCCGGCGCCACCATTGAGGGCGTGGCCGACAGGTTCGTTGCCGAGCGGGGCGATATCTGGCGCCAATGGGTCGGTAGCGAGGCGCAATAACTCCGCATTTACCGTCTCCCGCAAAGGGCGTGGGCGGGGCGGCGCAGCGTTGTCAAACTGTCATCTCGCGGGCTTAGCCTGCTGCGTTTGGTTTCAGATAAGTATCTGAGAACAAACGAATTTTATCTACATGTTTAGAAGATGTTCATGCCTTTCGCCCGATAAGGACCATGCCATGGGCTCCCTTATGGGGCCCATGATCGATCCGGTAGAACATGCGTCGCGATCCCACCCTGAAAGCCATTATCGACAGCTACAGCAAGGTCGCGCTGGTCGCGGCTGCGGTGATTGCCGTGCTCGTCGTGGCGAGCCTGCTGGCACTATGGGGTGGCCTGGGCAATGGCGGTCCGCTGATGCTGCCGCTGGCCATGCTGGCGGGCGGGGTCCTGCTGCTGGCGCTCTTATGGCTGGGCTATGGCGGGCTGCGGCGGCGGGTCGCCGCGGCGCTCCGGGCCAATCGCGAAGCCATGGATGCGGTCAAGCGCGATGCCCTGACCGGGGTGTTCACGCGCTCCCATTTCCTCGAAACCCTGGGCGGCGAGGTCTATCACGGCTCGGAGCGGGCCGTGGGCTATATGCAGCTCGATATGGACAATCTCAAGCTCCTCAATGACAGCGCCGGCCATGCCGCGGGCGACGCCGCGCTGGTGCATCTGGCGCGGGCCATTGGCAAGCTGATGCCCGGTGCGATCATCGGGCGGCTGGGGGGCGACGAATTCGGCATTGCCATTATCGGCCATGACAATCGCGCGGCCCTCAAGCGGCTGGCCGAGGAATTGCTGCGCCAGCTCGACAAGCCCGTCAGCATTGGCGGCCGCCCGGTGCGGCTGTCGGCTTCCGTGGGCATTGCCCTGGCGCCGGCCGATGCGGTCGATGTCGTCGATCTCATCTCCAAAGCGGATCTGGCGCTCTACAAGGGCAAGAAGGCCGGCCGCCGGGCCGTGGTGGCCTTTGACGCCGATATGCTGGGCGATGAACGCCACCGGCGTTTCATCGAGCGCGAATTGCGTGCGGCCCTGTTGATGGACGAATTGGAACTGCATTATCAGCCGGTCTTTTCGGCTGCCAGCATGACCATAAAATCGCATGAGGCGCTGGTGCGCTGGCGGCACAAGGTGCGCGGCATGATCCCGCCCGCCCAGTTCGTGGGCATTGCCGAAGAAAGCGACCTGATCGACCGGCTGGGCGAATGGGTGTTGCGTCGGGCCTGTTCCGATCTACCGGCTTTGGGCAGTGACTCGGTGGCGGTCAATGTGTCGCCGGCCCAATTGCGCCACGCCGATTATGCCGATCGCTTTGCCGCGGTCCTTGTGGAAACCGATACCGATCCCAGCCGCATCATTGTCGAGATCACCGAAACCGTGCCGCTCAATGCCGGCGGCGTGGCGATGAAGAATCTGGAAATGCTGCGCGCCATGGGCGTGCGCATTGCCATCGACGATTTCGGGGCCGGGCATGCGAGCCTGCAATATCTGCGCGGCTTTGCCTTCGACATCATCAAGATCGACCGCACCTATGTCGCCAACCTGGCCGATAGCCGGATCGACGCCATGATCGTCTCGGCCATTTGCGACATAGCCCGCTCGCTGCCGGTCGAGGTGATCGCCGAGGGCATCGAAACCCAGGAACAGCTCACCCGCCTCAAACTGGCCGGCTGCACGGGCCTGCAAGGCTACCTCCTCGGCCGCCCCGCCGCCCTGCCGGCGCGGGAACGGCCGCAACAACAGCGGGCCAGCGCGGCCTGATTGTTGCGGCACTTGTGCCTCGATGCAGCGGCTCCATCCTTCCCTCGCCCCTCAGGGGAGAGGGTAGCGGCGCCGGGAGCGCAGCGACCTGGCAGAGCTGGGTGAGGGGTGCCATGCTGGGCCATTGCGCATCTTGCAGCATCGCATCCCTCACCCCAACCGAATTCGCAAACGCGAATTCGGTGAGCTTCGCCGTCGACCCTCGGGTCGTCGCCCGAGGGCAGGCTCTCTCCCCTGAGGGGCGAGGTGAGACTAGACCGCCACCCCATCCCGCGCCGCTTCGATCTTCCGCCGTTCCTCATCGGTCAGGTCCAGCCGGCTCAATTCGGCATCGAGCAGGATCGGCGTCTTGCTGCCATCATGGATGGCGGCCAGGGCCTGGCCGTCGCCATTGAGCCAGAAGGGTTCCTGCTTGCGGCGCATGCGCGAGCTGACATTGGTGCCGCGCTTCTTGCCGGGGCGGGGCAGGGCATAGGTCACCACCTTGCCGCCCAGCACATTAGAAATATTGGTGACCTCGACCGGCACGGCCGTCAGCTTCAGCGGCTTGCGGGCGAGCCTGCGGACCTGGTCGGCCCGGGCGCCCTTGAACAGCAGGGCGGCGCCGAGCACGCCCAGCAGCAGCACGAAGGCGGTGCCGACGATGATGCGGTTCCACAGCATGTCGAGCCCCAGGCTCAGGCCGACGATCTGCGGCTTGTCGCCGGAGCGGACCACTTCGACCTCGTAGTCGCCGGTGTTGAAATCGACGAACATCAATTCGATGTCGCGCTCGAAGGTCTTGCCCTTGACGCTATAGGTCACATGCGCCTCGCAATCGACGAAGATGGCGCGGCGTGTGGTGCAATGGCCGTCCGTGACGGTGGAATCGTGGACCACGACCGGATTTTGCGAGATCACCCAGTCATTGACGATCCCGGGCGCCTGCCAGACCGCGATGAAGCCGGCAATGCCGAGCAGCAGCAGGCCGCCCAGATAGGAGAAAATGCCAGGCACGATGCCCGTCTTGCGCAGCTTGAGCGGGCGGGTTGGAAAGGCAGAGGCGAGATCGGTCATGAGCTTTATCGGTTTTCATCGGTTGACTGCGCCCGGCGCCGCTTACACTGCAAAGCAGAACTGCGCATGACAGGCTGGCGACAGCTAGCCTTCTGTCGTAGTTGCGTCTAGTGCTGGCACCGCGATATAAAGCGTACCAGCCAGTTCGGCGCAGCGGGGAGCAAGCAGTTGGATTTGAAGCGCATAAACGACCATGTCAGTGTTTCCGGGCAAATCCAGCCTGAAGACATAGCAGCGCTCAAAGCCCAGGGCTTTACCACCATCATCAACAACCGCCCCGAGGGCGAATCCCCGGACCAGCCGGATGGCGCCGAGATCGAGGCTGCCGCCAAGGCTGCGGGGCTCAGCTATTATGCCATTCCACTGGGCCGTGAAGGGGTTTCCCCCGATATGGTCCAGGCGACCAAGGCCGCGCTCGAGGGGAGCGAGGGTCCGGTGTTTGCTTTCTGCCGTTCGGGAACGCGCTCGACTACGCTATGGGCGCTGAGCCAGGCCGGCGAGATGGATGCGGGCGAGATCATCGCCCAGGCGGCCGAGGCCGGATATGACATGAGCCATCTGGCCGGTCATCTCAGCCGCGACTAGAGACGTATTGCTTCGGCGGCATGGCCGGGCAACCGGTCCGGCCCCATTCCAGACTGAGCCGGATCGCTGCGTGCGGTCCCACGACCCCTCCTGCTCGGAATTTTTTCTCCATGCCCATCAAGAAAATCCTCGTCGCCAACCGCAGCGAAATCGCCATCCGCGTCTTCCGCGCCGCCAATGAGCTGGGGCTCAAGACCGTCGCCGCCTATGCCGAAGAGGACAAGCTGGCGCTGCACCGCTTCAAGGCCGACGAGGCCTATCTGATCGGCAAGGGCAAGGGCCCGGTCGAGGCATACCTGCAGATCGACGAATATATCCGCATTGCCCGTATTTCCGGCGCTGACGCGATCCATCCCGGCTATGGTCTGCTCTCGGAGTCACCCGAATTCGTCGATGCCTGCGAGGATGCCGGCATTATCTTTATCGGCCCGCGCGCCCAGACCATGCGCGACCTCGGCAACAAGGTCGCCGCCCGCAACATGGCCATTGCCTCCAATGTGCCGGTCGTGCCGGCCACCGAGGCGCTGCCCGATGATCCCGAGGAGATCAAGCGCCTGGCCGCCGAAATCGGCTATCCGCTGATGCTCAAGGCCAGCTGGGGCGGCGGCGGGCGCGGCATGCGCCGCATCATGGACGAAAAGAGCCTGCTCTCGGAAGTCAGCGAAGGCAAGCGCGAAGCCAAGGCGGCCTTTGGCAAGGACGAGATGTATCTCGAAAAGCTGGTCGAGCGGGCCCGCCATGTCGAAGTGCAACTGATCGGCGACGATCACGGCAATCTCGTCCATCTCTTCGAACGCGATTGCTCGGTGCAGCGGCGCAACCAGAAGGTCGTCGAGCGCGCGCCCGCGCCCTATCTCAGCGACAAGGTGCGCAAGGACCTGACCGACGCCGCCGTGCGGCTGGGCAATGCCGCCAATTACCGCGGCGCCGGCACTGTCGAATTCCTGATGGATGCCGATAATGACAAATTCTACTTCATCGAAGTCAATCCGCGCATCCAGGTCGAGCATACCGTCACCGAGGAAGTGACCGGCATTGATATCGTCAAGGCGCAGATCCATCTGCTCGACGGCGCGGTGATCGGCACGCCCGAATCCGGCGTACCGCTGCAAAAGGACATCCATCTCAACGGCAATGCCATTCAGTGCCGGGTGACCACGGAAGACCCCGAGCAGAATTTCATTCCCGATTATGGCCGCATCACCGCCTATCGCGGCGCCACCGGCTTCGGCGTCCGGCTCGATGGCGGCACGGCCTATGCCGGCGCGGTCATCACCCGGTTTTATGATCCGCTGCTGGAAAAGGTCACCTGCTGGGCTCCATCAGCCGAGGAAGCCATTGCCCGCATGCATCGCGCCCTGCGCGAATTCCGCATTCGCGGCGTCGCGACCAATCTGGCGTTCCTCGAAAACATCATCACCCACCCCGATTTCGTCGAGAACCGCTACACCACCCGCTTCATCGACACGACGCCGGAGCTCTTCAACTTCAAGCCGCGCAAGGACCGTGCGACCAAGCTCCTGAGCTACATTGCCGACGTCACCGTCAACGGCCATCCCGAAGTGCGCGACCGCCCGCGCCCGCCCGCCGAAGCGGCAGCGCCCGTCCTGCCCGAATTCCCGCCACTGGCGACGATTGACGGCAGTCGGCAGGTGTTGGATCGCGATGGTCCGGCGGCGCTGGCCAAATGGATGAAAAAGCAGAGCCGGGTGCTCTTCACCGACACCACCATGCGCGACGCCCATCAAAGCCTGCTCGCCACCCGCATGCGCAGCTTTGACATTACGCGCATTGCCCAGGCCTATTCGCGCGGATTGCCGAACCTCTTCAGTCTCGAATGCTGGGGCGGGGCGACGTTTGACGTCTCCATGCGCTTCCTCAACGAAGACCCCTGGGAGCGCCTGGCCAAGGTGCGCGAAGGCGCGCCCAATATTTTGACGCAGATGCTGCTGCGCGGCTCCAATGGCGTGGGCTACACCAATTATCCCGATAATGTGGTCAAGTTCTTCGTCGCCGAAGCCGCCAAGGGCGGGGTCGATATTTTCCGCGTCTTCGACTGCCTCAACTGGGTCGAGAACATGCGCGTCTCGCTCGATGCGGTGCTCGAGGCCAATAAGGTCGCCGAAGGCGTCATCTGCTATACCGGCGATCTCTTCGATCCCGACCGCTCCAAATATGACCTCAAATATTATGTCGGCCTGGCGCAGGAACTGGAAAAGGCCGGCGTGCATGTCCTGGGTATCAAGGACATGGCGGGGCTCCTCAAGCCCGCCGCGGCCAAGAAACTGATTTCGACCCTGCGCAACGAAACCGATCTGCCCATCCACCTCCACACCCACGACACCTCGGGCGCTGCGGCGGCGACGGTGCTGGCGGCGGTGGATGCGGGCGTCGATGCGGTGGACGCGGCCATGGATGCGCTCTCCGGCACGACCAGCCAGCCCACGCTCGGCTCGCTCGTCGCGGCGCTCGCTGGTGGCGACCGCGATCCGGAGCTGGACTCCAAGGCGATCCGCCAGATTTCCTTCTATTGGGAAGCCGTGCGCACGCAATATCGCGCCTTTGAAAGCGATCTCAAGGGCGGGGCGTCCGAAGTTTATCTGCACGAAATGCCGGGCGGCCAGTTCACCAATCTCAAGGAACAGGCCCGCTCGCTCGGGCTCGAAACCCGCTGGCACGAGGTCGCCCAGACCTATGCCGACGTCAACCAGATGTTCGGCGATATCGTCAAGGTGACCCCATCATCCAAGGTGGTGGGCGACATGGCCCTGGCCATGGTCTCGGCCGGCCTGACCCGTGCCGAAGTGGAAGACCCCAAGCGCGACATCGCCTTCCCCGATTCGGTGGTCGGCTTCTTCGCCGGCGATCTGGGTCAGCCGCCGGGCGGCTTCCCCAAGGAGCTGCAGAAGAAGGTTTTGAAGGGCAAGAAGCCGCTGACCGAGCGCCCCGGCTCCTATCTCAAAGACGTCGACCTCGAAGCCGAGCGCAAGAAGATTGCCGAGGAAGTCGGCCATCCCATCGACGATTTCCGGCTGGCCTCATACCTCATGTATCCCAAGGTCTATGCCGATTTCGAAAAGACCCAGGATCGCTACGGCCCCACCGAAGTGCTGCCGACCCCGGTCTATTTCTATGGCCTCTCCGAAGGCGATGAATTGCTGGTCGATATCGAAAAGGGCAAGACGCTGGTCCTGCAATATCTCGGCCGCGCCCCCACCAATGAAAAGGGCGAAGTGCGTGTCTTCTTCGATCTCAATGGCCAGCCGCGCACCATTACCGTGCCCGACCGGCTCAAGGCCGGTGAGGTGAAGCTCCGCGCCAAGGCCGTGGCGGGCGATGCCAAGCAAGTCGGCGCCCCCATGCCGGGCGTGATCTCGACGCTGGCCGTCAAGGAAGGCCAGAAGGTCACCGCCGGGGATGTGCTCTGCTCGATCGAAGCCATGAAGATGGAAACCGCCATCCATGCCGAAGTCGATGGGGTGATCGCCGAACTCCTGATCAAGCCCGGCGACCAGATCGACGCCAAGGACCTCCTGGTCCGGTTCGAATAGGATCTTTCGCCATGCCTGCTACCGACAGAAACGAGGTTGCGGGCGAGAGACGGAAACTGCTCGGGGGCGCGGCCATCGCGCTCCCGCTTGCCGTTGCGGCGTGGCTGGCCTTGTTCTGGCTGACGCCGCCGGTGACAGCAGCAGAACCCTTGGCGCGGCTGGTCTATGCGCTCAATTGGATTGCCGTGGCGGTGCTGCTGACCTTCCTCACCGCCATCGAGGCAGTGTCGCATAAGCGGCTGTTCACCCCGGCCATCGATCCGCTGGCGGGCCGGGAATCCCGGCGCATGCGGATCAATCTGCGCTATCTGCAGCATACGCTCGAGCAATTGCTGGTCTTCATTCCGGGCCTGCTGCTGCTCGCCTGGTACAGCGCGGATGGCGCCGAGCTGCGCGCAGTAACAGCCACGGCCGTGGTCTGGATCGCCCTGCGCCTGGTCTTTTGGATCGGCTACCACATCTCGCCCAGCCTGCGCACGCCGGGCCTGGTCGGCACGGCGATGAGCATGGTGGTGTTGCTCTATTGTGTGGCGCGGTTTGGCTACGAACTGGCCGGCCCCATCGGTGCCGCAGTGCCGCTAGCGCTGTTCGCCGCAGCGGAGGTGTTTTTGGTGTGGATCAGCCGGCGGCCGTCCGAGGAATAGGCCGGTACTCCCCTTCCAATTCCATGGCGCCGGAAAGCTCATCACCCCACCCTTCCCTCCCCACAAGGGGGAGGGTGACATTGAGCTCTTGGCACCATCTCGCCACGCCCATCGGGTTCACCCTCCCCTTGATGGGGAGGGAAGGGTGGGGTGACGAGAGCCACGATCTATCAGCTGGCCCTCACAAGACGGCCTAAAGCCGGCGCGCCCGTCCATTGATCGTCTCGCCACGCCCGGCCCGTGCCGGCGCATAGACCGGCAGGCGCGAAACGATCCAGCTCACCATCATGGGCACCAGGATCAGGTCATCGACCCAGCCCAGAATGGGGATGAAGTCGGGCACGATGTCGATCGGGCTGACCAGATAGAAGGCCACGAAGGCGGTGGCGGCCTTCAGATAAAAGGGCGTGTGCGGCGACATGAACGCCTGCCACAGCAGGACCACTTCCTTGCGGAAGAGCATGATGCGCGGAACGAAGCGGGACGTCAGGAGCTTGAACATGGCCCATAGATGGTTGTGCCAGGGCGGGGTTCAAGATGGGAGCGCGATTGTGATCGGGCCGGAATAGCCGCCCCTAGTTCAAGCAGTGTTCACTCGGGACTCACAACACCCACGGTGTCATTCCGGCGGAGGCCGGAATCCATGTCCGTGGCGATCCGCATACATCCAGCGCCGGGATGGCCTTCAGCATGGATTCCGGCCTCCGCCGGAATGACACCGCGTTGTTGAATGCATGCAGAGCAAAACACTGACCACCCGCGACACATCCGCGCCATCATCAATCAGAAACATTGCGCAGATAGGCTCGGAGGCTTATTTCTCGGCCAATGGCTTTAGACAGGTGAATGATGGCGGGTCCGGCGGCACGCAGGCAAGCGGTGGGTGTGAATGTCGGCGGGGTGCTCGTCGGCGGCGGCGCGCCCGTGGTCGTGCAATCCATGACCAATACCGATACGGCCGATATCGATGCGACGGTCAAGCAAGTGATGCAGCTCGCCCGCGCCGGGTCCGAGATCGTGCGCATCACGGTTGACCGCGACGAGAGCGCCGCCGCCGTGCCGATCATCCGCGATCGCCTCGCCTTTATGGGCTATGACGTGCCGCTGGTGGGCGATTTCCACTATATCGGCCATAAGCTCCTCACCGATCATCCCGCCTGTGCCGAGGCCCTGGCGAAATATCGTATCAATCCGGGCAATGTGGGCTTCAAGGCCAAGCGCGACACGCAGTTTTCAACGCTGATCGATATTGCCAACACATATGACAAGCCCGTCCGCATCGGGGTGAACTGGGGTTCGCTCGACGAGGAACTTCTTACAAAGCTGATGGACGAGAATGCCGCCTCGGCAGCGCCGATTTCAGCCGCCGCCGTGCAGCGCGAGGCCATCATCCAGTCGGCGCTGCTCTCGGCCCGCCGCGCCGAAGAGCTGGGCATGGGCCGCGACAAGATCATCCTTTCCACCAAGGTCAGCGACGTCCAGCACCTGATCGCCGTCTATCAGGACCTCGCCGCGCGCTGCGATTATGCGCTCCATCTGGGGCTCACCGAGGCGGGCATGGGCTCCAAGGGCATTGTCGCCTCCTCGGCCGCCCTGGGCATCCTCCTGCAGCAGGGCATTGGCGATACGATCCGCATTTCATTGACGCCCGAGCCGGGTGGCGATCGCACCACCGAGGTCAAGGTGGCGCAGGAATTGCTGCAGACCATGGGCTTCCGCCAGTTCCTGCCCGTCGTCGCCGCCTGCCCGGGCTGTGGCCGCACCACCTCGACCACCTTCCAGACCCTGGCCAAGGATATCCAGGATCACCTCAATATCTCCATGCCCGAATGGCGCGAGCGCTATCCGGGCGTCGAGACGCTGTCGGTGGCGGTCATGGGCTGCATCGTCAACGGCCCGGGCGAGAGCAAGCACGCCAATATCGGCATTTCCCTCCCCGGCACCGGCGAAACCCCCGCCGCCCCCGTCTTCGTCGACGGCGAAAAAGTCGCCACCCTGCGCGGCGCCGACGTGGCCGACCAGTTCAAACTGATGGTCGCCGATTATATCGAACGCAAGTTCGGCACGGGACAGAAGACGGCGGCGGAGTGAGCGCCTAAGCCAGCACCGGCGGCTGGCACGCATCCACCCATTGATTGCCGCACAGCTCGGCCAGCCGCTCCACGCTCAGCCGCACCGAGGCGTGGGTGGAGCCGCCGGCGGGGATCACCACGTCATAGACCTTGAGCGAGGCGTCCATGTAGATCGGCAGCGGGGCGGGCAGGCCGAAGGGGCAGACGCCGCCCACCTGATGACTGGTCAATTGCTCGACCTCCTCGGCGCCCAGCATGCGCGGGCGGCCACCAAAGGCGGATTTCGATTTCTGGTTGTCGAGCCTGGCGTCGCCCCGCGTCACCAGCAGCAGCACTTCGCCATTGACGCGGATGCAGAGCGTCTTGGCGATCTGGCCGGGCTCGCAGCCATGCACATCGGCGGCCAATTGCACCGTGGCGGTCGATTGCCCGGTCACTTCGACGCTGAGGTCAGGGGCGCGGGCGGCAAGGTCGGCTTGGACGGAAGCAAGGCTCATGAAAAAATTCTCAGAACAGGCTGGCGAGGCGGGTTTCGAACTTGAACCGCGTCTTTTCGCGGATCGGGGTGGCGAGCGCCCGGCGCATGAAGGTGGGGTCGATCTCGCGCGCGCCATCGAGCGCCATCAATTCGCTGACCGTGACGCGTTCGCCGGCAAAGGGCGCATGATCGACCGCCATGCCGGTCTCGACCTCGCCCGGCTGCAACACGCGGCAATAGGCGCCGGGACGGTTGGCGCGGTGGAAGCGCTTGACCCAGAGGGGATCGCCCATGCGCGCGGCAAAAGTCATGCAGGGCGTGCGGTGATAGCTCACTTCGAGCAGCGCCGGGCCGATAGCGAAGCGGTCGCCAATGGCGATGGCCCGCCCCTCGACCCCGGCAATGGTGAGGTTCTCGCCAAAAGTGCCCGGTTCGATCGTCCGGCCCAGCTCATTGCCCCACCAGGCATAATCATCGGCGAAATAGACATAGATGGCCTGGTCGGTCCCGCCATGATGCTTGCTGTCGCAGACGGCGTCGCCCGCCATGCCGAGCCGCTCGATCCCGGCGCTGGCCACCGGCGTCTTGACGATGCCGGTCAGCGGGCCGTAGCCGGGAATATGCTGGGCCGTGCCCAGATTGATGCTGACCAGCGCGGCCATGTCAGTTCTCCCGGCTGGCGAAATAGCGGGCAGTGGCGCGCAGGCCATCGGCTTTCGGCCCGAAAGTGCGCAGCGCCGAAACCGCGTCATTGACCGTAGCCTTGAGGTGTTCGCGCGCTTCCTCGACGCCCACGCGCGCCACCAGGGTCTGCTTGCCCTTGGCGGCATCCTTGCCGGTGGCCTTGCCCATGGCCTCGGGCGTGGCGGTGACATCGAGAATATCGTCGGCCAATTGGAAGGCGCGGCCTGCCGCCTCGGCATAGGCGGTGAGCGCGGAGAGGGCGCGCGGATCGGCTCCGCCCAGAATGGCGCCCATGCGCACGCTGGCACGGATCAATGCGCCGGTTTTCATGGCCTGCATGGTGGCGACCTCGTCGCCGGAAAAGCCGCCGGCTTCCCCTTCGATATCGCGCATCTGCCCGCCCACCATGCCGCCCGCGCCGCTGCCGGCGGCGAGTTCGGCCACCAGCGCGATGCGTGTCGCCGGATCGGGATGGCATTCGGCCGAAGCCAGCAGGGCAAAGGCCTGCGTCAAGAGCCCATCCCCGGCCAGGATCGCGGTGGCCTCGTCAAAAGCCTTGTGTACGGTAGGGCGGCCGCGGCGCAGATCGTCGTCATCCATGGCGGGCAGATCGTCATGGATCAGCGAATAGCAATGCACCATTTCCACGGCCAGACCGGCCATCAGCGCGGCATGGCTCGGTACGTTGAAAATCGTCGCGGCCTGGCGCACCAGCAGCGGCCGCAGCCTTTTGCCACCGGCCAGGCTCCCATGGCGCATGGCCTCGGTCAGCCGGGCGGCAGCCGGGCCGGGTCCGGACAGGCGTTCCCCCGTCAAATGCCGGTCGAGCGCGGTCTCCACGGCCAGGGCGCAATCGGCAATGTCGGCGGCAAAATCATACATGGCTCGTTGCTAGCCGGTTTGGGGCCGGGGCGGCAAGGGGGAGAGCCGCGATGACGTCCCCTCCCCCTTGAGGGGAGGGAGGCGGAAAACCCAGATTCCCGCTTTCACAAGGTCAGTGTGCTGGGTATTGAACAAGCATGGCACGGCGATCCAAACCCAAGGGCATCTGGCGCATCTTGCGCCCTTTGGGCGTTCTGGCCGCTATTCTGGTCGCCATTCCCCTGCTGCTGACCCCGCTCTATCTCGTCATCGATCCCGTTTCCGTGCCCATGCTCGAGCGCTATGTCACCGGGCGCCCGGTGGTGCGGGAATGGCGCGATATCGAGGAAATTTCGGATCGCCTCAAGGCGGCGGTGGTGCTGTCGGAAGATGGGCAATTCTGCCGGCACTGGGGCGTCGATTTCGGAGCTTTGCGTGACGAGGTCGAGCGCTACATGGCTGGCGAGGATGCCCGCGGCGCCTCGACCATCACCATGCAGGTGGCGCGCAATCTTTTCCTCTGGAACGGGCAGAGCGTGGTGCGCAAGGCGCTCGAAGTGCCGCTGGCGCTTTATGTCGATCTGATGCTGCCCAAAAGGCGGATCATGGAAATCTATCTCAATATCGCCGAATGGGGCCCGGAAGGACAATTCGGCGTCGCGGCAGGGGCCGAGCGGGCCTTTGGCATAGAGCCGCAGAATCTGGATTGGCGCAGGGCAACGCTATTGGTCACCGCCTTGCCCAATCCCATGCTGCGCCAGCCCGGCCGGCCCTCGGGCGGCATGCTGCGCATTGCCGGAGTGGTGCAAAACCGGGTGCTGGAATATGGCGCGCGGGCCAGTTGCGTAGGCGAGGGGGGACGACTGGCATTGTAGGGGCACCATCGCCCCACCCCACCGTTCTCCCTCGGGCTCGACCCGAGGGCCACTCGCCGCTCATGCCGAATTGAGAATGGCCCTCGGGTCAGGCCCGAGGGAGGCGCTGTGGCTGAAACGGAGGACTTCGCCCCTCCTGCTGTTGACAGGGCAAGTCCGCGCACAAAACCCACTAGCCAAGGGCCCCGTCTTGCTCTATAGACCCGGGGCAATCCCAACAGAGATAAGTCTCTGGGCCGCTTTGGCGGCGCAACGATATTGAATTCGGAGTACCGACCATGGCAGTGCCAAAACGAAAGACCTCGCCGATGAAGCGCGGCTTCCGCCGCTCGGCCGACGCTCTTGCAGCCCCCTCCTATGTCGAAGACAAGGATTCGGGCGAGCTGCGTCGTCCGCATCACGTCGACCTCAAGACCGGCATGTATCGCGGCCGGCAGATTCTCGACGTCAAGAAATAAGCCAAAGACGAGCCGCCTGATGCGCTCGGATTGGTAGATAATGCAACGGCCGGTTCCCGCGGGGACCGGCCGTTTTGCTTTGACCATGCCGCCAAAAGAAGCGGCCCACACTCGGAGATTTCCATGAGCATGCGCGTTGAATCGGACTCGATGGGCACCATCAATGTCCCGGATAACAAATATTACGGCGCGCAGACGGCACGGAGCCTGGCCAATTTCGATATTGGCGGGGAGAAAATGCCCAAGGAAATCGTCCATGCCTTCGGCATCCTGAAAAAGGCCGCGGCCCTGGCCAATCACAAGCTGGGCCTGCTCGACGAAAAGACGCGCGACCTGATCGTTGCCGCCGCCGACGAGGTCATTGCCGGCAAGCTCGAGGATCATTTCCCGCTCGTCGTCTGGCAGACCGGCTCGGGCACCCAGTCCAATATGAATGTCAACGAGGTGATCTCCAACCGCGCCATCGAACTGGCCGGCGGCATTATGGGCTCCAAAAAGCCCGTGCACCCCAATGACCATGTCAATATGAGCCAGTCGTCCAACGACACCTATCCCACCGCCATGCATATCGCGGCGGTCGAGGCGCTGGAAAACTACCTCTTCCCGCGCGTCGAAAAGCTGCGCAACACGCTGGCCGCCAAGTCCGAGGAATTCATGGATGTGGTCAAGATCGGCCGCACCCATCTGCAGGATGCGACGCCCCTGACCCTGGGTCAGGAAATGAGCGGCTGGGTCGCCCAGCTCGATCTGGCCGTCTCGGCCATCAAGGTCACCATTCCCCAGCTCAAGGAACTGGCATTGGGCGGCACCGCCGTCGGCACGGGCCTTAACGCCCATCCCGATTATGCCGTGGCCGTGGCCAAGGAAATCGCCACCTTGTCCGGCCATGACTTCGTCACCGCGCCCAATAAATATGCCGTCATGGCCGGCCACGACGCCTTTGTCGGCACTTCGGGTGCGCTCAAGCAACTGGCCGCCGCCCTGATGAAGATCGCCAATGACGTGCGCTGGCTGGCCTCCGGCCCGCGTTCGGGCCTGGGCGAAATCACCATTCCGGAAAACGAGCCCGGCTCCTCGATCATGCCGGGCAAGGTCAACCCGACCCAGTCGGAAGCCATGACCATGGTGGCCGTGCAGGTGATGGGCAATGACGCCGCGATTGGCTTTGCCGCCAGCCAGGGCAATTTCGAGCTGAACGTGTTCAAGCCCGTCATCGCCTACAATTTCCTGCAATCGGTGCGGCTCCTGGCCGATGCAGCGCGTTCGTTCAACGACAATTGCGCCATCGGCATCGAGCCCGACCGCGCCCGCATCAAGGAACTGGTCGACAAGTCGCTGATGCTGGTCACCGCGCTCAACCGCAAGATCGGTTACGACAACGCCGCCAAGATCGCCAAGACCGCCCACAAGAACGGCACCACCCTGCGCGAAGAAGCCATCGCCCTGGGCCTGCTCACCGGCGAAGAATTCGACGCCGAAGTGAAGCCGGAGCAGATGGTGGGTCCGCTTAAGCTCAAGAAGTAAGGCGAGGGCGCCAACGCCAGCGGCTCCTGCGCCTCCCTCCCCCTTGAGGGGAGGGAATGAGGGTGGGGGTCGGCGGGGTTTTGCGTAAATGCTCTCCCCAACCCCGGTGTCACCCCGGCGCAGGTGTAGTCTTCCGTCAGATTGGTGAGGGCCTGTAGCGGGGTCTGATATTGGATGGCTCTGAGGCGGGTTCGGTTATAGGCGTGGACGAAGTCGAGTAGATAGCGATCTCGCTGCAGGATGGAGACG
>DATMSY010000140.1:0-16573 GCA_035565135.1 Devosia sp. | reverse complement strand
GCGGGCGCCGGTGGTGCTGGGCAGGATGGGGACGGGCCGCTCGAAGCGGGTTGCGAGCTGGTGGCGCACGCGCTCGATCAGTTCGGGCCGGGCGCCGACGCTGCCGCCCAGCACCACCAGTTCGGGATCGATCAGCGCGATCAGCGAGACGATGCCCAGCGCGACATGACCGGCCAGTTCGTCAATGGTCTCCAACGCCCGCACATCGCCCGCGGCCGCGGCGTCGAAAATCGCCCGCACCGGCAGGTCTGCCCCACCGCCACGGCGCACAAAGGCCTCGCGAATGCCTGCCTCGCCGACGACGGTTTCAAAATGCCCCTGGATCAGCGACCGCTCGGTCGTGCCATGCTCGGGCAGCGGCAGATAGGCGATCTCGCCCGCCCCGCCGGTGGCGCCGCGCAGCAGCCGTCCATTGACCATGAGCCCGGCGCCGACGCCGGTGCCCAAAGCGACAAAGGCGATATCGCTCTTGCCCCTGCCGCAGCCGGCGGCCACTTCGCCCAATAGGGCCAGATTGACGTCGTTTTCCACCGCCACCGGGCAATTCAGCGCCGCGGTAAGCCTGGCATGCAGGTCCACCGCCACAAGGCCCGGCAGATTGGCGGCCAGGTTCAGAATGCCGGTGGCGGGGTTGACCGCAGCCGGCACGCCCACGGTACAGGCCTGGATATGAAAGCGCTGCGCGCCGGCCTCGGCCACCAGCCGGTCGGCGAGCCCGGCCAGCTGGGCGATCAATTTGTCGAGATCGCCATGGGCGGTGGGCTCGATGGTTTCGGCCAGCACCGTGCCGCGCAGATCGATCAGGGCGGCGGCGACCTTGGTGCCGCCGATATCAAAACCCAGCGCCAGGGCCGCCTCGGGCCGCAGGGCATAGGTGAGGCTCGAGCGGCCCGGCAGGCCATTGAGCGGGCCCGCCACGCGCACCAGCCCGCGCTGTTCGAGCACCGAGAGCAGTTCGGACACGGTTTGCTTGGAAACCCCGATGCGCTTGGCCAGCGCCGGCCGCTGCAAGGCGCCCGATTCGATCAGCACTTCGGCCAATTGGCGCAAATGGCGCGGCGCCGGATCACCCGCTTCCGTGCCCGAAGTCCTCGTCAGCCCGTAAAGGGCCGGAGCGGTCTCCCTAGAAGTTTGATTTGCCTGCCAATCTTCCATTCAAGATGCGCCCCTTGTGCCTCGCGTCGAGCCATAATGCCATGCGTGCAAATTTTTTCTAGTTGATTCATACGACGACTGACGCAATTATACGAATGAAGCAGCCTAACAGGCCAGAGTAGCGAGCAAATCGCACCTGCCTTGGCCGTGCAGGAGATTGGAGGAACGATCTAATGCAAATATTTTTATTGCGTGAGGTCTGATTCCGCCGAGCAGACAGGCGGAGCATCCGCTCCGTCGAGGGATCCCAATTCAGGTTTTGGGGGAGGACGAGACGATGAATTCCAAGAAATGGATTACCGCTCTGGCGGCCGGCATCCTGTGTACGACAGGATTGACGGGCCTCGCCTGGGCCTTTCAGGAAGCGCCCATGCTGGCCGAGCAGGTGCAGGCCGGCACGCTACCGCCGGTGGACGAGCGCCTGCCCACCAAGCCGACCGTGGTCAATGCCCTCGAGGTCGGCCAATATGGCGGCACCTGGCGCCGCGCCTATAGCGGTCCGGGCGATCGCTGGGGCCCCACCAAGCTCATGGAAGAGCGCGTCCTCAAATGGACCGCCGATGCCAATGGCGGCGCCGTTTTGACCCCGGGCTATATCGAGAGCTATGCGGTCAACGCGGACTCCACCGAATTCACCTTCACCCTGCTCGATGGCCTCAAATGGTCCGATGGCGTGCCGGTGACCACCGAGGACGTGGCCTTCTGGTACAATGACATTTTCCTCAACCGCAAGATCGTGCCGACGCTCGAGCCGACCTTCGCCCCCGGCGGCGTGCCGCTCGAACTCGAAGTGGTCGATGCCCGCACCTTCAAGGTCAAGTTCGCCCAGCCCTACGTCTATTTCCTGCAGATCCTGGCCAAGGATTCGACGGGCGAGCCGAGCCTGGACCGGCCCAGCTTCCTCTTTCCCAAGCATTATCTCAGCCAGTTCAACAACAACTATGCCAGCGAAGACGAGCTGACCGCGGCGGCCAAAAAATTCAACGTCGCCGCCTGGACCGATCTGTGGGGTTCCAAGGGCGCCGCTACCGCCTGGTGGTCCAATCCGGACCTGCCCGTCATCACCGCCTGGAAGATCAATACGCCCCCGCCGGCCGAGACGGTCGTCATGGTGCGCAATCCCTATTATTACGCCGTCGACCAGGAGGGTAACCAGCTCCCCTAT
Source organism: Devosia sp. (assembly GCA_035565135.1). Taxonomy (GTDB): domain Bacteria; phylum Pseudomonadota; class Alphaproteobacteria; order Rhizobiales; family Devosiaceae; genus Devosia. The sequence continues at coordinate 14,253 of DATMSY010000140.1, read as the reverse complement.
ATCGACCGCATCGAACACCGCCTCTACCAGGATCCCGAAACGCTCAACCTGATGATCGCGCAGGGGCAGCTCGACATGCAGGATCGCGGGCTGACCCTGGCCAATTACACCTTCTACAAGGAAAACGAAGGGCGCGGCAGCTATCACACGGTCAATTGGAAGGACACCAATATCTGGTCGCTCGTGCCCAATATGACCACCAAGGACGAGGTGCTGGCCGCCCTCTTCGCCGATGAAAAGGTGCGCGAGGCATTTTCCATCGCCGTCGATCGCGAACTGATCATCGAACTGACCCAATCGGGCATGGCCCAGCCCATCCAGGCGGCGCCGGTTTCGGGCTCGCAATATTATAACGAAGAGCTCTCCACCCACTGGACCGAATATGATCCGGACCTGGCCAATCAGCTGCTCGACGAAGCGGGCCTCGACAAGCGCGACGATGCGGGCTTCCGCCTCCGCCCCGATGGCAAGCGCTTCAGCCTCGTGGTTGAAACCAGCGACGCGGCCCATGCCAAGACGCTGGAACTGCTGACCGAGAACTACGCCCAGGTCGGCATTGAAATGCTGCCCCGCGTCATCGACCGCACGCAATGGGACAATAACCGCGCCAATAACGACTTCCAGATGCACTGGATTCCGTTCGATCGCATGACCTATCTCCCCGCCGATCCGCGGCGCCTGATGGGTTGGGACGGCTTCGGCAACGAATATTTCAAATGGTACAGCACGGACGGCGCCGAAGGCATCGAGCCGCCCGCCGACGACCCGGTCCGCGAGATCTGGGCGCTGTGGGACAAGGCATCGCAATCCTCGTCCGTCGAGGAAGCGGACGTGTCGGTCAATGAAATGGCCCGCATCTTTACCGAACAGGGCTGGGTGATCGGCGTCTATGGCGAGGGCCCGGTGGTCAATATCGTCTCCAACACCATGCACAATGTGCAGGCCGATCTGGTGCAGGACGACATCTTCCGCGGCGTGGGCCTGGCCCGCACCCAGCAGTTCTGGCTCGACCAGAAATAGCCAAGCCGGTGCGCGGAGCCCTATCGCCCCGCGCGCCGCTCGCTCCCGCGGTCTGGACTCCAAGCCGGATCGCGGGGGCGAATAGGGGAGAATAGCCGCATGGTTGCCTTTATCGGGCGTCGCGCGCTTCTGGCGATACCGACGCTGATCTTTATTTCATTCATATCCTTCGTCATCATCCAGCTGCCGCCGGGCGATTATGTCACCTCCTATGCCGCCCAGCTGCGCCAGCAGGGCGACTATATCTCGATCGCCCAGGAAGCGATCATGCGCCAGAATATGGGGCTCAACGACCCCATCCTGGTGCAATATTGGCGCTGGATTTCCAACATCGTCTTCCGCGGCGATTTCGGCCATTCCCTCGAATGGAACGCCCCCGTCGGCACCCTGATCTGGGACCGGCTGGCGCTCACCCTCGCCATTTCCTCGCTCAGCCTGGTCTTTACCTGGATCATCGCCATTCCGGTCGGCGTCTATTCCGCCACGCGGCAATATTCCATTCTCGACCATCTCTTCACCGTCTTCGGGTTCCTCGGCAAAGGCGTGCCCGATTTCCTGCTGGCGCTGATCCTGATGTGGATCGGCTTCATCTATCTCCAGATCGATGTGGGTGGCCTCTTCTCCCCGCAATATCAGAACGCCCCCTGGAGCTGGGACAAGGTGGTGAACCTGCTCTCCCATCTCTGGATCCCCCTGGTCGTGTTGGCGACGGGCGGCGCGGCGGGCCTGATCCGCGTCATGCGCGCCAATATGCTCGACGAATTGGGCAAGCCCTATGTCGAGACCGCCTATGCCCAGGGCCTTTCCGAGCGCCAGGTGGTGTGGAACTATCCCGTGCGCGTCGCGCTCAATCCGTTCATTTCCACCGTCGGCTGGTCGCTGCCGGCGCTGTTCTCGGGCGACGTCATCACCGCGGTCGTCCTGAACCTGCCCACCACCGGGCCCCTGCTGCTGCAGGCCCTCAAGATGCAGGACATGTATCTGGCGGGCAGCTTCATTCTCATCCTCAGCGTCTTTACCGTTATCGGCACGCTGGTCTCCGATATCCTGCTGGCGTGGTTCGACCCGCGCATCCGCTACGCGTGAGGAGTGCTCCATGACCGATTCCGCCCTCGAAGCCCCCAAGACCCGCGACCACAAGGAAGACCTTTACACCGCCAAGCCCTGGCAGCTGATCTGGCGCCGCTTTTCCAAGCATGCCCTGGCCGTCATCTCGCTGTGGTTCCTGGTACTCTTGGCGCTGACCGCCATCTTTGCCGATCAGGTCGCCCCCTATGATCCGTTCAAGGTGCAGCGCCTGCGCACGCTGGCGCCACCCACCGGCATCCACCTTTTCCATGAAGGCCAGTTCATCGGCCCCTTCGTTTATGGCCTGGCGCGGGAACGCGATCCCAATACGGCCCGCGTCATCTATGAGGCCGATACCGAAAAAGTGCTGCCCATCCAGCTCTTCTACCAGGGCGACGACTACAATTTCTTCGGCCTGTTCAAGTCCAATATCCACCTGTTCGGCGTCGATGACCGGCGCGAGCAGATCAACCTGCTCGGCACCGACGATCTCGGTCGCGACGTCTTTTCCCGCCTCATGCATGGCGGCCGCGTCACCCTTTCGGCGGGCCTGGTGGGCGTGGTCTTCGCCTTCATTCTGGGCCTGACGCTGGGCTCGATCTCGGGCTATTTCGGCGGCTGGATCGATAGCTCCATCCAGCGCCTGATGGAATTCATCCGCTCCATACCCACCATTCCGCTCTGGATGGGCCTCGCCGCGGCGCTGCCCATCGCCTGGGACCCCATCTTTGTCTATGTGCTGATCACCCTCATCCTCGCCTTGATCGGCTGGACCCATCTGGCGCGCGTGGTGCGCGGCCAGTTCATGGCCATCCGCAATGAGGATTTCGTGATGGCCGCGCGCCTCGCCGGCGCCTCGGAATACCGCATCATCACCAAGCATATGCTGCCCTCGATGACCTCATACATCATCGCGGCACTGACCCTGGCCGTGCCCGAAATGATCCTGGGCGAAACCGCGCTCAGCTTCCTGGGCCTCGGCCTGCGTCCCCCCGTCGTCAGCTGGGGCGTGCTGCTACAGGATGCGCAGAACCTGCGCTCGATTTCGATGGCGCCCTGGCTGCTTTCGCCGGGCCTGGCGGTGGTGCTCACCGTTTTGGCCTTCAATTTCCTCGGCGATGGCCTGCGCGACGCGGCCGACCCCTATGGGCAATAGCATCATGACCTCAACCATGCCGGAAAACCGGCTGCTCGACCTCGACGATGTGCAGGTGCATTTCCCGATGCGCGAGGGCCTGGTCAAGGCCGTCAACGGCGTCTCCTATCATGTCGACAAGGGCGAAGTGCTCGGGATTGTCGGGGAAAGCGGGTCGGGGAAATCCATCACCGCCCGCGCCATCATGCGGCTTTTGCCCAAAAAGGCGGTCGAAGCCGGCGGCCGCATTCGCCTGCGCCCCCGCACCGGCGAGGAATACGAGCTCTCCGCCCTGGGCCGCAATAGCCGCGCCGTGCGCCAAGTGCGCGGCAATCATATCGGCATGATCTTTCAGGAACCGATGACGGCGCTCTCGCCGGTTCACACCATCGGCACCCAGATCATGCGCACCGTCCAATTGCACAAGGGCCTCAGCAAAGCCGATGCCCGCGCCCGCGCCATCGAGCTACTCGCCAAAGTGCAGATGCCGCGCCCCGCCCAATTGGTCGATGCCTATCCGCACCAGCTTTCGGGCGGCATGCGCCAGCGCGCCATGATTGCGCTGGCCATTTCGTGTGACCCGAGCCTGCTCATTGCCGACGAGCCGACCACCGCGCTCGACGTCACCACCGAGGCCCAGATCATCGAACTGCTCAAGGAGCTCAAATCCGAGCTCGGCATGGCCATCGTCTTCATCACCCATAATTTCGGCGTCGTCGCCGATATCGCCGACCGCGTCTCGGTCATGTATCTGGGCCGCATTGTCGAGACCGCTTCGGTCGATGACATTTTCTACGCCCCCAAGCATCCCTATACCCAGGCTTTGCTGCGTTCCATTCCGCGCCTCGGCGTTGATCAAGGCCGGCGCCTCCCCACCATTCCGGGCATGGTGCCCGACCCCTTCAGCGTACCCAATGGCTGCGCCTTCAACCCGCGCTGCGTGCATGCCGTGCCGGGCCTCTGCGACAGCAAAGTGCCGCCCGAACTGACCTTTGGCAGCCAGATGTCCCGCTGCCATATTGCCGAGCAATTCGCCCAAACCGAACAGCAGGAGCCAGCCCATGTCTGATCCCGGCTTGCCCCTATCCGAGGACACGCTGATCTCGGTCCGCGGTCTCAAAAAATACTTCCCCATCCATGCCGGCTGGCGCAAGCGCCATGTCGGGGACATCAAGGCCATTGACGATGTCTCCCTCGATATCAAAAGGGGCGAGACCTTTGGCCTTGTGGGCGAGAGCGGCTCGGGCAAATCCACCGTCGCCCGCCTGATGCTGCGCGCCTATAGCCTTACCGATGGGCAGATCCTGTTCCGCCGCAGCTCCGGCGACGTCATCGACATTTCCCGGCTCTCCGAGCGCGAAATGCGCGCCATGCGCCAGGAAATGCAGATGATTTTCCAGGACCCCTATTCCTCGCTCAATCCGCGCATGACCCTGCTCGAACTGGTGGGCGAGCCCATGGTCATCCATGGCGTGGGCAGCCCCGCTGAAATCCGCGATCGCGTGGCCGAGCTCCTGAGCGTCGTCGGCCTGCGCCCCGAATTCCTTTCGCGCTATCCGCATGCCTTTTCCGGCGGCCAGCGCCAGCGCATCGGCATTGCCCGGGCTCTCGCGCTCAATCCCAGCTTCATCGCCGCCGACGAGGCCGTCTCGGCCCTCGACGTGTCGGTGGCGGCACAGAACATCAATCTCCTCCAGGACCTGCAGGAGCAGTTCGGCCTCACCTACCTCTTCATCACCCATGATCTGGGCATGGTGGAGCATATCGCCGATCGCATCGGGGTCATGTATCTCGGCCGCTTGATGGAGGTCGCGCCCACCCACGATCTCTTCAGTAAGCCCCTTCACCCCTATACCGAAGCGCTGATGGCCGCCGTGCCGCAACCCGATCCGCGCGGCAACCGCACCCGCAAGCGCGTGCCGCTCAAGGGCGAGATCGCCAATGCCGCCAATCCGCCCGCCGGGTGCCTGTTCCACCCCCGCTGCCCCTATGCCCAGGAGCGCTGCTCGACCCAGGCGCCCGATCTGCGTACCTTGCCTTCGGGCCGTCAGGTGCGCTGCCATTTCGCCGAGGAACTGGAACTGACCGGAGCCGTGGCATCATGACCGTCCAGGACCGTGCCTTGCATGACCAGGCCCTGGCCCGGCGGCACCTGCCGCTGCTGCTGCTCGACGCCGCAGAGCCCTATCAGCCGGTCGCCATGGGCTATACGATCTTTACCGCGCCCGGCCAGTCGCCCTCCTCCAAATTCGCCATCGAACCGGCCGGGGCGATCACGGTGGAATATGCCGTCTTCTACGATTGGGATATCGGCCATCTCTACGATCTCGAACATGTCTGGGTGCATCTCGATGCCCATGGCGCGGTGATCCGCGTCGAGGCTTCAGCCCATGGAAAACGCGAGAAGATGGATCGCGGCAACGGCCTGCCCGAATTACGCGAAGGCCGTCCCGTGCTTTGCGCCGAAGCCGGCAAGCATGCCCATTGGGCCCTGCCGCGCCAGATGCCGCCCGCGGCCCGCGACCGGCTCGCTATCCTCTGCGGCCCGCTGGCGGGCCATGAGGGCGTGCATCCGGGCAATCCCTTCGCCCAGTCCGGCGCCTATCAGGCCAGCGCGAAAGACCATCGCCTCGCCCGCCTCAAAATGATGGCTGACGCCTTCGTCCCCACCCATCGCTACGAGCCGGCCGATATCGAACCGCAATTGATGGCCTGGTCCGATCTCGCCGCCTTCATCCCCCGCCGCATCACCCAGATCATGGCCAGCCTGCCCAAATGCGTACCGCATTTTTCCGCCATTTTCCTCGATTGCGGCGATACCCTGATCGACGAGCGCAGCGAGGAAAAACTCCCCGGCAGCGAAGTCGTCATCCGTGCCGATCTCATCCCCGGCGCCAAGCAGATGATGGACGATCTCAAGGCCGCCGGTCACAAGCTGATCCTGGTTGCCGACGGCCCGCGCCAGACCTTTGTCAACATGCTGACCCATCACGGGCTCTGGGATCATTTCGACGCCCATATCATTTCCGAGGATGTCGGCTGCCACAAACCCGATGCCCGCATGTTCGACGCGGCCCTTGCCGCCGCCGGCCTCACCCGTGCCGATGCCTGGCGCACGGTGATGATCGGCAACAACCTTTCCCGCGACATCAATGGCGCCAATGCGCTGGGGATCAATTCGGTCTTCATGGCCTGGTCGAGCTTGCGCAGCCATGAGCCGGCCGACGCCTCCGAGATGCCCGATTACAAGATCGGCGCCCCATCCGAATTCATGGCCCTGCTCGATCGCCTCGAAGCGCTGCTGCGCTATCGAATGATACGCTCAACGCTAACAGTCTGCTAACCAAACCGGGTCCTATGACACAGCCACTTCTCACCCTCACCCGTGGCGAAAGCCTTGCCGCCTGGGCGCTGTCGCCGGTCACGGCCACGCCGTTTCCCGGCCTGCCCGCACCCGCCGAGGACAGACAAAACTACAAATATATCAATGGTTTCGTCGATGTCGGCGACCTACCCTGCCGCGTCGCCACCTGGCGCGAAGTCGCCACCCGCACGGTCGCGCTCGACACCTCCTGGCCCGTCGAAAGCCTCTATTTGCCCGGCGCCAACCGTCGCGTCGAATTTAGCCAATTCCGCTCAACGCCAACACGTTTGACACGCTGGTGCCGCACCACGGTCAGCACTCCGGTCGACCGCTATTGCTCCTTCCGCCTCTCCACAAGAGGCGGCGTCCACATCTGGGTCGATGGCGAATTAGCCACGCGTTTTGAACCCTTTACCCGAAATTCCACCGAGCAGACCGTCGCCCACCTGCCCATCAAGGCGGGGGGCAGCGACATCGTCGTCCGCACCGAAGACATGGCCGAGCGCGACACCAACTGGTTTTTCGAGCTGACCCTGCTCGACGACGTGCCGCTCGCCGTTTTCCTGCCCGGCGCCCCGGCCGATGCCCATCTCGACAGCCTCAAGGCCCTGGCCGCAGAAGTCCGGCCGGCCGGCGAATTTACCGGTCCCGACAATGACTTGGTGCTGCAATTCGACACCCCTGCCAGCCTTGCCGTCACCATCGAGGCCAAGGTCGGTTCCACCTCCCATGCCAAGCACACAATGCTGGACCGCACGGTCACGCTCGCAGCCGGGCAAACAAGCGTAACCCTTTGCCGCGGCAATGAATTACCCGAGGGCTACCACATTCTCGACCTGACTTTCGTGGTCGACGACACAAGCGTCGCCCGCCAGATCGCCTGCGCCATTCTGCATCAAGCCTCGCCCCAGCCGCGCTCCCCCGACATCGCCAAACGCAAGCGCGAAGCTCTGTTGCACGCCGCCCATCAAGGCGAGATGCGCATGGGCACCGCCCTCGCCATGCTGGCCGCCGGGCTCGAGCCCGACCAGCGTTTCCGCGACATTCTCGAGGAAACGCTGACCATTATCGAGCAGCGCTGGGACTGCGCCGATTTCATCAGCGTGCCCCTGCTCTGGGCCTATGCAAACCACGCCGATCAATTCCCCGCCGACCTGCGCAGCCGCACGCAAACCACGCTCCTCAATTTCCGCTATTGGGTGGATGAGCCGGGCAATGACGTCATGTGGTTCTGGAGCGAGAACCATGCCCTCTGCTTCCACGTCTCCCAGCTTCTAGCCGGGCAAATCTTCCCCGATGGCCGCTTCACCGCCTCCGACCGCCAAGGCCACGAGCAGGCCCGACTCGCCGCCGAGCGGCTGCATTTGTGGTTCGACGCCGTCGAGGCCGAGGGCCTCGCCGAATGGAATTCCTCGGCCTATTACCCCGTTGATTTCATTGGCCTCCTGGCCCTGGTCGAATTCGCTCCGGCCGATATCGCCACCCGTGCCCGCCGCGTCACCGACCGCATCTTCACCATGATGGCGCTGCACAGTCTGGGCGGCGTGCCGGCCGGCAGCATGGGCCGTGCCTATGACAAGGAATTGCGCGCCGGCCCCCTCACCGAACTCGCCCCCTTCGCCAGCACCGCCTTCGGCAAGGGCTGGCTCAATACTGGCGTCGCTTCGCTCCCCATGTTCGCCGCCGGCCGCTATCTGCCGCCGCCCGAACTGGCTGGCCTCGCCTGGCCCGAGCCGGATACGGCGATCACGGCCCATTACACCCAGGGCTATGACCACGCCGCCCATCTGAGCCTCTTCAAAACCGCCGCCGTGCAGCTCTCCAGCAATGCCGGCGCCAAGCCGGGTGGCTATGGCCATCAGCAACATGTCGTCGATGTGCTGTTCTCCGCCCATCCCCTGGCCCGAAGCTGGATCAACCATCCTGGCGAGGACGATCCCTGGGGCAGCCAGCGCCCCTCCTATTGGGCCGGCAATGGCGTATTGCCCCGTGCCGCCCAGCACGAGAATGTTGCCCTGCTGCTCTATGATCTCGGCGCCAATCCCCGCCTCGACTTCACCCATGCCTATGTCTCGCAGACCGGGATTGAAGCGAGACTGGTCCACGGCGCCCTCATCCTGCGCTCAGGCAATGGGCTGCTCGCCTACAAAGCCACCGCCCCGCTCCAACCGGTCACCAAGGGCCCCAGCAGCGGCCGGGAATATCGTGCCTATGGCAAGGTCACCGGCTGGATGGCATTGGTCGCCGAAGGCGATGACATCGATGCCTTCGCCCGCCGCATTGCCGGGCTCGACCTCACCCTCGATGGCCGCCATTTGACCCTAAAGGGCTTGCCCAGCGGGAACATCGGGCTGGATTGGACCAGTGGGCTGTTCGTGGACGGCAAAGCCGTGGCGCATCCCAATATGAGCATCGAGCCGCTCATTGCCCGGCGCAAGCTGAGCGAGACGATGGCGGGGTAAGTCGGGGCTCCCATCACCCCCTCCCAACCTCCCCCATCAAGGGGGAGGTGCTGCCCGGTGGATTTGGCAAGATCGTGCCCACCCACCGGGTACACCCTCCCCTTGATGGGGAGGGAAGGGTGGGGTGGAGGAGAGCCCTAATCCATCAACCTTGGCTCATTTCGGCCCCGGATCCATCAACACATGGATCCGGTCCGCCCCCAGCCGTGCCAGTTTCAGCATCAGCGCCTTGCGCCGCGCCGGGGCCATGGGCGTATCGGGGCTGTCGCGCAAAATCGCGCCATCATGCCCATCGGCCACGATCAGCCCCTCGCTTTCCGGGAAAATCCCGGCATCCAGCTCCGGTGGCTTGGCAAAAAAGAACCGGTCGGAAAATTCGCGATATTCGTGCCATTTCTTGTCGACCTGGAAATCGATGAGGCTCGATTTGATCTCGACGATCCAGATTTCGCCCTTGGGCCCCACGCCCAGCACATCGGCCCGCCTGCCGCTGCGCAGGGTCACCTCGGCATAGCAGGCCATGTCATAGGTTTCGCGCAAGAGCCGCATGACCCCGCGCTGCACGCGCAAAGCGGTGGCCGATTGGCGCAGGTCGACAATGGGCCCCAGCTCAGCCATGCGCGCCGGCTCCAACCAGCTTTGGCCTCGACGGCAGCGCCCGAATGACCAGCAGCGCCGCGATGAGCAGCGGCACCACGACCCAATAGGACATGCGGATGCCGAACTCTTCGGCAACCAGCCCCAGCAGCGGCGGCGCCAGGAAGAACACGACGAAGGTCATTTGCCCCAGCGACGCCACGTTGACCGAGGCCGGCCGGTCGGTGCGTTGCGCCGCGGCCGACACGGCGAGGGGATAGACCGCGCTGCAGCCGATGCCGGTCAGCGCGAAGCCGAGCAGCGCCACATATTCATGCGGCGCCGTGGCGACCAGCACCAATCCGGTCATGGCAATCAGCAGCAGGGTCGCCGCCACACTCCGCGGCGACAGCCGGTCGACGACGCCATCCATGGTCAGGCGCGCAAGCGCCATGAACAGCGAAAAGATCGTGACGCTGAGGCCGCCGATAAACGGCTCGACATGGAACACGTCGCGCATATAGATCGCCGACCAGTCGATGCCAGCACCCTCGGCCAGCAATGGCGCCGCGCCGATAATGCAGAGGGCGGCCAGACCGATGGTGGGAAAGGCGATGCGCGGGGTCTCCCCGGCATGGGAATCAGGCCGCAGCGGCGCATTCTCGATGCCCCGGAACACCGAAAACCCGGCCAGCACCACGACGACCAGCGCGACCGCCAGGTGAATCTGCACCGGGACACCGGCTTGCCGAAGGCCGGCGCTGATCAGCGCGGTAACGAAAAAGCCAAGGCTCCACATGCCATGCGTGCGGCTCATAATGCCGTAGCCGAGCTGCGCTTCGAGCCGGTCCGCCTCCAGATTGACGATGATCTCGACCGCGCCGGCACAGATGCCGGCCAAAAACAGCAGCGGCACCACGAACAGCACCGATGGCATGAACGGCACCAGCGCATAGAGCGCCGATGCCGTGAATATGGTGACGAAAACGCCCGTCCGCGCGCTGTACCGGGCGATCAGCGGGCCCGAAAAGGTGAGCCCGACCAGCGCCCCGCAGGACATGGCAATCAGGGTCATCCCGAGCTGGCCCTCGGTGAGGTGAAATTGCCGCTGCAGGTCAGGCAGGCGCGACAGCAGCGCGCCCATCGAGAGCGCGAAGATGAAGAACACCCGAAAATCCGGTAATGCGGACGCATATGCTTTCCCTGGCTATCGTTCGGCAACCCGCGGGCGCCATGCCGGCACATTCTCACGCCATAGCGTCAGAACGTGTCAGCACATGGTTTGGTTGGCGCGACGGCGGCGCGCCGCGCGGGCTCAGCCATGCGGCGGCACGGGCTCGGGCGGCAGGCCATGGGGGTCCACCGCCTTGCGATTGCCCAGGGCAAAGCTCGCCGCCCACAATCCGGCCACCAGCAGCGGCAGGCAGATGAGGTAGGAATTGCGGATGCCCAGATATTCGGCGACGAAGCCCAATAGCGGCGGCGCAAGGAAGAACACCACGAAGCTCACCTGCCCCAATGCGGCGACATTGACGGCCGCCGGCCGGTCGGTGCGCTGCGCCGCGGCCGATACCGCCAGCGGATAGACCGCCGAGCAACCAATGCCCATCAGCGCAAAGCCGGCTAGCGCCACCCAGGTCTGGGGGGCCAGACCCACCATCAGCACGCCCAGCGAGGCCAGGGTCAGCAGCACCATGGCCACATTGCGCGGGCCATAGCGGGCCACCACCGGATCGGCGGTCAGCCGCATCGCCGCCATGAAGAAGGCGAAGAGCGTCAGCCCCATGCCGCCGACAAAGGGCTCGGCCGAAAACACGTCGCGCATATAGATGGCCGACCAGTCGATGCCCGCGCCTTCGACGAGGAAAGCGGCAAAGCCGATAATGCAGAGCGGCACCAAGCCCCAATTGGGGAAGGCGATGCGATGTTCGCCCGTATCATGGGAACGCCCCGCAGGCTTGGGCGCGGCGACGAGGCCGATAAACATGTAGCCACCCACCACAACCACCAGGAGGGCGATCAACCCCATATGCAGGTTCACGCTCAGGCCCGATTGCCGGATCATGGCGCCGAACAGGGCAGTGATGAAAAAGCCCATGCTCCAAAAGCCATGCGCCCGGTTCATGAAGCGCTTGCCCGAGGCCATTTCGAGCCGGTCGATCTCGACATTGAGGTTGATTTCGAGCGCCCCGGACAGGAGCCCGGTCAGGAACAGCACGACGAACACCGCCGGCGCCGCCGGCAGCCAGGGGATGATGGCAAAGAGCAGCGACGGGCCCAATACGGTCACCAAAGCGGTGATGCGCGGCCCCAGTTTTTCGATCAGCGGCGCGGCGAAGGTCAGCGAGATGAGCGAGCCGATCGACATGCCGATCATGGTCAGGCCCAATTGGCTTTCCGAAACCCCCAGATGGGTCTGGATATCGGGCAGGCGCGCCATCAACGCACCGGTGGTCAAAGCGAAGAGGAAGAAGCCCGCATAGATGCGGTATTGCGGTGCGATATTCATGGGGTCACGGTCGATCTGAAAGCTTTGGGGGCAAGGGCGCCAGCGGCGACAAGGCTCAGCACGACGAGCGGCAGCCCGATGCCAAAGGCCCAGCGAATGCCGAAATGCTCGGCCACATAGCCCAATAGGGGCGGTCCCAAAAGGAAGGAAACGAAGGAAATCTGCGCCAGGGCCGCGACATTGACCGCCGCGGGCCGGTCGGTGCGCTGGGCGGCGGCCGACATGGCCAGCGGAAAGAGCGCGCTGGTGCCCACCCCGATCAGGGCCAGGCCGAGATAGGCCATCCACTGCGCCTGGGTAAAAAAGACCAATAGCGTGCCCACGCCCAGAATGGTCAGCAGCCCCCGAGCGACCACGACCGGGCTCCAGCGCTCGACGAAACTATCGGCGAAAAACCGGGTGATCGCCTGCGCCCCGGCGCCCAGGGCCACGGCAAAACCGGCCCAGAAGGGGGCCGCGCCGAAGACGTCGCGCATATAGATGGCCGACCAGTCGATCCCGGCGCCTTCCATGATCATGGCCGAAAGGCACACCGTCACCAGGACGATAATGGCGAGCGTGGGCCGGGCGAAGCGCGGCGCCGCGTCGGTATTGCCGCCGCTGCGATGCTCGGCTGGTTCGAACCGGCCCAGAATGACCAGGGTCGCCAGCGTCACCACCGGGATCATGATGGCCAGATGCAGCTGCGCCGACACACCGGCCTGGGCAACGAAGGAGCCGACCATGCCGGCGCTGAAAAAGCCAAAACTCCAGAAGGCATGCGAGCGGTTCATGATGCGCCGCCCGATGGCGTGCTCCACCCGGTCCGCCTCGAGATTGATGATGATTTCGATGCAGCCAATGGTCACGCCCACGGGCATCAGCAATAGAAAGAAGGTCAGCGGCGTGGGCGCCCAGACGGCAATGGCATAGAGCACCGAGAGCACTGGCAGCGCGGTCAGCAGCGTGCGGCGATAGCCGATGCGCTCGATGATGGGCCCGGCAAAGGTCAGCGAGATCAGCGTGCCCAGGGCGGCGCCGATCAGGGCCAGCCCGAGCGCCCCTTCACCCACGCCCATGGCGTGCTGAATGGCCGGGATGCGGGGATAAAGGCTCCCCATGCAAAATGAATAAACAAAGAACGCCCCATAGACCTTGATCTGGGGCGGCAGCTCAATGCCGAATCTCATAATAAAAGCTACTCGCAAACAGAAGCGAGCCGCACGCTAGTGCATTTCGATGAGGAGTAAAATAGGGCCCGCCAGCGCCCGAAGCAGTTAATTGTAACGTTGCAACTCGATCACAGTGGCCCTTTGGCGCCCCTCAGGGAAGCCGCGACCTACCCCCGCGGCAATTCCCCCCGGAACAGCGCCCCATGCTCCGCCATCAACCGCGCGATCCGCTCCGCCACCGTCCGCACCGCCGGGGTGTGGCGCTCCTCATGATGGCTCACCAGCCATTGCTCGGTTTCGAGTTCGGCAATCAGTGGCGCGACGCGCACCAGCCGCGGATCGCTATCGCCCACAAAACACGGAAAGACCGACAGCCCTGCCCCCGCCGCCACCAATTCGCGCACGCATGCCGCGTCATTGCCGCGCACGGCAATCCTGTCGCCATGGCGCGCCTGCATCCAGCGGGCCGATTGGGTCTGGGCGCCATCCCCGGCAATGCCGACGAAATAGCCGGCGGCAATGCCATTGACCAGGTTGAGACCCGAATAGAGCCCATAGGCCACCTTGCCGACCAGCCGACCGGCCAGCCATTGCTCGGAGGGCCGCTGGTTGCGGATGCCCAGATCGGCATTGCGGCGGCCGATATCGATCTTTTCATTGGCGGTGACCAGTTCGAGCCCGAAGCGGTCCTCCACGCTCCACAGCGCCCCGACATGACCGGCCAGGAAGGCCGACGTCCCCGCGCCGGCCGAGACCCGCACCACGCGGTCGCCGATCGCCCCCTCCTTCCAGCGCTTGAGCGCCAGCATGGCGGTTTCGACATCTTCGGCCCGGGCCAATAGCGCCTCGCCCGCCGGGGTCAGCCGATAGCCGGTCTGGGAGCGGCGAAACAGCGGCTCGCCCAATTGCCGCTCCAGCGCGGTGATGCGCCGCCCCAGCGTCGCCGCGCTCAGCCCGGTCGTGCCCGT